>DIVI01000129.1:0-3579 GCA_002423305.1 Methylococcus sp. UBA6136
CGCTCCACTGCGATATCCTGGTAATAGCGCCCCTGAAAGCTGCCACCCCGATCCTCGAACGGGACCGCAGCGAAGCGGTCACGCCAGGCATTCGGCGTTGCATAAAGCCGGTCCCAGAGTTCCTGCGGGGAGGGAAAGTCCGCGATTTCGCCCTCCTCGCCCGTCTCCCGGTCGATCGCATAAAAGCCACGGCCATTGCTGGCATAACAGAACCGCAAGGCCAGCTTGTGGGCATAGCCCTTGGCCTGACCCACCCCCTCGGTCAGCGGCTTGTCCTCGGCCTTGGCTTCCAAGGTGGCCAGCTTGGTGTTGCGGAATTCCAGCACGTAATCCGCCGTCAACGCCTTGCCGCGCTTGCCGGCGCCTTCCAGCCGTCCCAGCGTAATCGGGTATTCGCGCCGAATCCGACTGCCCGGCACCACGCCCCACCCTGCCGCCGCCAGCAGCGGGTCGATCAGTTCGGCACGGGTTTCAGCTTCATTCATCGTTCAGGGAAATACACGTGAACAGGAATGGAAGCATAACTTTCAAATGAGAAGCCATTTTGAAACAGCCAGGTAGGGGAACGCCGGCACCACCGCATCAAGCCACCGCATCGAATGGGGCTGATTTTTGCAGTTGGTTCAGGTAAAGGTCGATGACAGGAAAACAGAGGTCATAGTCACCCCATACCAGTTCCCCAAACTCGATGCGAAACGCGGCGAATCGCCCGGGATCAAGATAGGCGCGAATGTCCGGATGCACCGAACGCAACAGAAATGGTTTGAAATCGACCACCTGCTCGACACCATCGTCAAAAAGCAAACGCAGACAGTAATCGCCCGCTGGCTCGGCGGAAACGATGTTGATGATTCTGGTCATTTGAGTCTCCGGGTAATGGTTTCGGCCTTGACAGGCCGGTGCATCACGAAGAAATCCACCCACTTCGCCACGATGTCGTCGGCCCGAGCGGTGACAACTTCCTGGAAAAAACGCAGTTCGTTCGGTTCCAACGGGGCCCGCCCGGTCATGGCCGCATAGCGAATCTCCGTGACCACTCCATCCAGGAGGATCAACTCCGCGCGCGACTCCCGTCCCTGACACTTGCCATGCACATGAACCGGCTCGTGCTCGTTGGCATAGAACAGCACAATCAGGCCGAAGTATTCGTAAAGCTTGGGCATTGGGAAATCATACCGGATCGACTGAAGCCCCAGAAAATTGGCAGTTGCAGGAGGGCCATACAGACTTACAGCGCCCCGGAAAAGGCTTGGTGCAGCAGGGATTTCTTCAATTCGTCCAGCGCCGTGAGCTTTTGCTGGTAGAGAGATTCGAGGCGTTCGACCCCGGCGATTAGCGAATCCAATCGCTCCACGATGGCATCCTGCTCGCGCAGATTGTGCGGAAAGCCAATCACTACCTCCCGAATTTCCTGCAAGTGTAGGTTTGGTACGCCAACGCCTTTTAATCTCTTGTTGAACTGATGCTTGGCGACAGGCGAATTTATGAAGTAAAGCAATAGCCTTGGCTGAACTTCACCAAGAGATCGAAGCAATGCAAGGCTGACGTAAATATCGAACACCACATCTCGATCTACCATTGCAGCAACGCCAGTTGTTCCATTTTTTGCCAACAGTATGTCACCGACCCTCGGGGCAACACGCCTGTGCATTTCAAGATGCTGCGCTGTGTCAATGTACTTGATGTTCTCCCAGTCAATCTTTCCGCTTGTCACGTTTTTTGATGATAGAAACACCACGCCTTCATCGAAATATTTTGGGGTTTGGTGGGTGCCATCCGTAATTTTTTCACAGACATCTTTCAGTCGCTTCTCCCCCCACCCTTCACCCCGCTCCGTGAAAACGGATTGCACATGGCTTTCAAACAAGGCGCGGGCGTTTTGTAGGTTCTTTTCGGCGTTGGCCTTGGCGGTGGCGATGCCGTCGAAGGCTTGGTCGAGGATGGCGACGATTCGGTGCTGTTCCACTCTGTCGGGATACTTGATCTCCAATTCCTTGAGCAGTTTGTAATGCCGAGCGTACCCAAGAGAATCAAGTTCCGCAGTCTGCAACTGATAGTAGAAAAACTTCGGAACTAAAAACTCTTTCGGCGGCAACAGCTTGACGCCATCCGCGCCAAGAACAAAGTCAAAATCAATAAATTTCAGAACCTTGGTGTGATCACCAAAGATCACTAGCGGTGTTTCAACCCGAAACACATCATCCGCGCCATCCCAATAGCCATTGATGAAGGCGTCTTCTTGTGACACTACTGGGAAAGCCCCTGCATCCAAGAAGTCCTTGCGTTGAATCTTGGTCGTGTACGTCACCTTCTCAATGCAGTCCTCGAAGGTCTTTGATTGCCAATCCGCCCTCACCTTGCCACCCCCCCTTCCGTTCGTCCTGAGCACGTCGAAGGATGAACGGGAACGGCCCGGACAGCCTGAATTGCCGTGCATTGATTACCGTGATGATCCGAAGGCCCGCTCCCCGACAGATTCCGCCCTTCGACGCGCTCAGGGCGAACGGTTGGGGTGGGTTCGGGCTTTGTGAGGTTTGGCAGGATGAGGCTGGATTGATTCTGTGCCTCCAGCTTCCGGTTTAATCGCCAAGTTCTTGGCCCAAGATATATGACTGGGATTGAGTTGGAATAGGCCGGATTGTCTTCCAGTGGAGTGCCGCCTGTCAGAAAGGCACCGACCTTACTCAGAGTCTGCATCTGCCATACAGCATTCATTTTTCCACCCCACCTTCCGTTCGTCCTGANNGCTCAGGGCGAACGGTTGGGGTTGGGCTGGGGACAACATACTCCTCGACCAACTCGGAATTTGCCGTGGCACAGCGGGTTCGCGGTTTAGCAAGGCGCGACACCTCTGCCCAGTCAGCTCGCATCATGGCTTCCTTTTTTTTTCTGCTCCAGCCTTTGATCTGCCGTTCGGCAGCGAGGGCTTCTTCGCGTGTGGCGCAGTTCTGGGAAAACACCAGCTCCAGGGGACGGCGACTGAAGGTATAACAACTGGGGATGGCGCCTGTTTCATGTTCGCCGATACGTTTTTCGAGGTTATCGGTGTGGCCAGTGTAGTAGCTGTTGTCGGCACAGCGGAGGATGTAGACCCAGAAAGACATGAGGGGACCTCTAAAGATTGCCCTTCGCCGGGGTCAGGGTGAGTGGTGCAGGAGTCTGGTTGCTCATAGCACTGCCCCGTTCTTTGCCATAGCCCCACGCTCATAAAAAACCAGTCCCACCCGCTCGATATGCTCCCGCAAGGCCGGGTTTTCGATTTGTTCAAACAGCGACAAATCGACGGTGTAGGGAATATCCGAATCGTCCAGCGCAGAACCCACCGCCATCAGCAGCCGATGATCCAGCGCCGGGCCGTACAAGGTGAGGTCAATGTCCGAGCCGTTCTTGTAGCTGCCCTTGGCGCGCGAGCCGTAGAGCACGGCCTTTTCGATCTGCGGATACGCCGCGAGAATCTGACGGACGGTGGCGCAGGTTTGATCCGAGAGCCCGAATTCCATCAGGATTCCTGCTGCTGGCGGCCGGCGAATTCGCCGTGCAGTTTCTGGAATTCGGCACAATAACGGGACAGGATCGCCG
>DIVI01000129.1:3646-11531 GCA_002423305.1 Methylococcus sp. UBA6136
GTTTTTCAAGCTTGGTGAGTGGCCGTTCATGGGCGAGGTCGATGCCTTCCTTGAATTCAAGAAAGGCCTTGCAGTAGTTATCGAAGCGTTGCTTCCAGCGAATGTCCTGGGTCATGACCCATCCCTCCTATCTGCTTTCAGCCGTTGCGCGATGGTGCCTAAAACGGCGGCCGCCTCCACATCCAGCGCAGCGATCTCGTCCAGGATGGCCTGCGGGCTGCGGTGGATGACCTCCTCGCCGCCATTCGGGTTCTTCACCGACAGATCGTACCCTTCGGCTCCGCTCAGGGAACGAACATCCAGGCTCCAGCTTTTGGGTGAATCGGCAAAGGTCTTTTGCAGCTCGACAAACTCGGCGAGGTCGGCGTCGTTGAGGGGGTTGGTCTTGCCCAGATTCCGGGCCTGCCCTGAGCTTGTCGAAGGGGTGAGCTGGTAGTACCAGACCGTCCGGGTGGGACTGCCTTTTTCAAAGAACAGCACGACGGTCTTGACACCGGCGCCCTGAAACGTGCCGCCGGGGCAGTCGAGGACCGTGTGCAGGTTGCAGGATTCCAGCAGCAGTTTGCGTAGGCTCACCGAAGCATTGTCGGTGTTCGACAGGAAGGTGTTCTTGATGACCACCGCGGCGCGGCCGCCGGCCTTGAGCTTCTTGATGAAGTGCTGGAGGAACAGAAACGCGGTCTCGCCGGTGCGGATCGGGAAGTTCTGCTGCACTTCCTTGCGCTCCTTGCCGCCGAAGGGCGGATTGGCGAGGATGACATCCATGCGGTCCTTTTCCTGGATATCGGCCAGGTTCTCGGCCAGCGTATTGGTGTGCTGAATGTTGGGCGCTTCGATGCCATGCAGGATCATGTTCATGATGGCGATGACATAGGCGAGGGATTTCTTCTCCTTGCCGTAAAAGGTCTGCTCCTGCAGAGTCTTCAGGTCGGCCGTGGTCAGGCTCGGCCGCGACTTCAGGTAGTCAAACGCTTCGCATAAAAATCCGGCCGACCCGACCGCTCCGTCATAAATCCGCTCGCCGATTCGGGGCTGAACCACGCGGACCATCGCCCGGATGAGCGGGCGCGGGGTGTAATACTCGCCGCCGTTGCGCCCGGCATTGCCCATGTTCTTGATCTTGGCTTCGTACAGGTGGGACAACTCATGCTTTTCCGTCTGCGAACGGAAGCGCAGTTCGTCGATGTGATCGATGATCTCGCGCAGGTTGTAGCCGGAGTGAATCTTGTTTTTGATCTCGCTGAAAATTTCGCCGACCTTGTATTCGAGCGTGTTTGGGCCGGTGGCCCAGAGCCGGAATTCGCGGAGATAGGGAAAGAGCTGGCGTTCCACAAATTCGACCAGGTCATCGCCGGTCATGGCACGATTGTGGTCGAGCCGGCCATCCGCCCCTTTCGGCGCGGCCCAGCTTTCCCAGCGGTAGGGTTCATCCAGCAGATATTTGTAGGATCGGCCTTCCAGCTCGGCTTCCATGGCCCGATCCTGTTCCAGACCGTCGAGGTATTTCAGAAACAGCAACCAGGAAGTTTGCTCGGTGTAGTCGAGCTCGGTGGTACAGCCCGCCTCCTTCCAGAGGACGTCGTCGATATTCTTGAAGGCTTGTTCGAACATGTCGGGTAAAGGGTGCGGTAATTGGATGGCGCCGGAACGCCAATAGCCGGCCTTGCATGATGATGGATTTGCCGGTCATTATCTAACCGATGCAAACTGAGCGACAATTCTGAAACTGATTTTATGACTGGAGACTCGTGGAATGACGCAAAAGGACCCGGACACGCTGTTGATGGAAAGCCTGATCGGCGGCAAGACTGCCCTGGAGAAACTTGAACATATCACTGGCAGCAAGTCTGGCAGAACGAATGCGGATTTGGCCGGAATTGAACACGCCTTGCGTGACGCCGCCGAGGGAATACGCCGGGCGCGGTCGCAGGCGGAAGAGGACGATGTCGTGTTTGAAGTCGGCGAAACCGACGACTGAATGGACCCGGGTCTGTCGCCTTTTTTTGCGGGCCCCGGCGGTGAGAAAGCCGGCAGTGAAAAATGGTCACGACCACTCCGGTGATCTCACGACGCTTATGGGCGATCCTGCTTGGCCTATTGGCTTTTTGGCAAAACGCCTACGCCTCTGAGGATACCAAGGAAGAAAGAAAGGCCCCTCTGGATATCCGATCACCCGGTTCTGACCTGGCCAACTTCCCCAACAGCGCCTTCACCCTGCCTCAGGGCGGGTTTTATCTGGAATCGACGCCGGTGGCCTACACCACCACCAGCAGCACGCTGGCATCCCAGTACAACTTTGAGTATCTGCTGCGCTATGGATTGTTCGACTGGATTGAGTTGCGGCTGTATTCCCAGGGTTTCAGCGTACAGGGCGATCCCAAGCCCGCCACCGGCTTCAGCCCGCTGACCTTCGATACCAAACTACATCTCTGGGATGAATTCGAAGACTACTTTCTGCCGGCCGCCGGGCTTGAAGTCATGGTGCAAACCAATCTCTTGGGGTCATCCGCTTTTCAGAGCGGTACCGAACCGGCATTCAACATGAACTTTGATCAGGGGTTGCCCTGGGATTTTCAGATCGAGTACAACCTCGGCGCCGCACGATTCGAAAACCCCAATAACACCCGCCAGTCGATCTGGGATTTCACATTCTCTTGGGCCATCCAGCGGGAGGTAGCCGAGGATGTTGATGTCTTTGTGAACGGCTACTACAACGCCGCCAACTTGCCGCGGGTAGGACGTGTGAGTGAAAAAACAGTCACCGTTTGCCCAAAAACCGGCTCTTGTCGACCCGAAGAAATCATCCAGCAAACCAGATCGCTGGGGGGTGACGACAACCAGCACGCCATCGGCGTTGGCGGCATATGGACAGTCAATGACAACATTTCGTTGTTCACCAACCTGGCTGCCGGAACCACAGCCCCCACACCGGGTTTTACCGGTTTTCTGGGTTTTGCCTGGACCCCTTGAGTGTTCATCTGAAGACCCTGACGCAGAATATCCTGTCGAGATGATTTAGGATGCGCAACTCAATCACGCCTACGAGAAATCCTATGTCTACCTCGGCCCTGCCCCCGCAGAAACAGTTGACCACCATGATCGGCCACCCGGTCGCCGAAAATCCAATTGATCAGATGTTCGATGCAGTCTTTGCCCACTATGGTCTGCACTGGCAATTCTGGAAAAGCGATGTGGCTACCGAGGCTCAGGTGGGCGCGGCCATCGGAGGGATACGTGCTCTCGGCTTTGCCGGCGCCTGTATCACCGTGCCGTGGAAGGTCGCATCAATCCCGTTTCTGGACGAGGTGGATGCGGACGTGAAAGCCATTGGCGCCGCCAACTACATGACGATCAGGGAAGGTCGCCTGATCGGTCACAACAATGACGGCAAGGGGGTGGTGAAAGCCATCCGGAAGATCACGGAAATCCAGGGCAAGCGCGTGGTCATGCTGGGGGCCGGCGGAGCGGGTCGCGCCATGGCGGTGGAACTCGCCTGGGCCGGCGCCTCGCACCTGACCCTCATCACCCGCCGTGAAGCGCAGGGTGTTGAAGTGGCACAAACGGTGACCCGCGCCTCGGGCGTGCCCTGTGACTGGCAGCCATGGGTGGGAGAAGTCCAGGTACCGGCAGGCACGCAGATCCTGATGAATGCCACCCATCTGGGTTGCGCACCGGAAATGGAACCAGTCCCGGTCAATTGGGAAACCATCAGCCCTGAAACCACCTTGGTGGATGTCATCACCAACCCCAGAATCACGCCCTTTTTGAAGGCGGCCCAGGAAAAGGGCTGCCCCATTGTTGACGGCGTCGAGATGCTGGTCCAGTTGGCCATGCAAATCTTTGAGGAATGGACCGACATCCAGCCTGAAGAAAAGATATTTCAGCAGGCTGTAGCCAAGGCACTGGGAGAATAAGCCGGTGCCGCAGATGTCGGCCATGGCGCGCCGTCCAGCCCATGACCCGAATCGGAGCCATGACGCACGGCTCCATGAGACGCGGAGCCCCATGAAAAACACCGTTGCAGCCATCATCATCAGCGCGACCTTGCCGGGATGCAGCACCACCCCAGCTGTAAACCCGCAGACTCAGTCGGCGATTGCCGGTTGTCGTGCCCTGCCGCGTGGTTTGGGGAACTACGAACGCCGGGCACGCTGCGAGTTGGCAGTGGAGTCCAACGCCTATCTGGCCAAACATCCGGAGATGGCCGGTACCTGGCGGGAATTGATCAACGACACGCTGGCCGAATATGCCAAGGCTGATCGCGCCGAACAATCCATTCGGCAGGCGGATATCAACGCGGCGCTGCTAAGAGAAGCCGCTGAAGCCGGCACCGGGTGCCTGACTGATCAATGCGGCCAAGGCTCGGAGTGGAATTTCCCCAGCAACCCGCCCTACTGAGCCCGGTCGCGGCTTTTACCCTGGCTCTTCACTTCGTTCCGCCACAAACGAAGTTCATGCGCTTTTCCGTCACGGAGCCAGCCGGGACAGATTCCCAGGCACGGGGGGCCTCTGACCCGGCAATGCCGCCACCGGCCATGGCCGCCTTGTAGGCGATCCAGTAGATTTGCTGTCTGCGCTTTTGCCTGCAGTCAAACTCCTCCCTGACCTTGGCCGATTGAAAAACCACCGCGCCCTCGCCCTGCTGCTGCTTCGCATACGAGACGACATACCAGGCCCTGAAACCGACCTCGGTCTTTTCCAGATCATCGGCCTTGATGTAATAGGTCGCCTTGCCGTCTCCGACCCCTTCTTCAATGATCTTGAAGTGCTTCCATTCGGCCGCACCCGCCGAACTGATTACCCACCACACCATCACAACCGCCACCCACCGCATACGTCACCTCAAAACTGGAATTTACTCATTCTCCGCCCATCCCTCAGCGCACTGAAGGTCGCTGGCGCGGGCTTCGACTCCGCTCAGCCCGCTCAGCCCACGCAACCCTGGCGTGTCTAGCCGCCACACTAATCGGCTGTTTTCGGACACGGCGCGCCTTTCTCAATCCAGCGGGCAAATGTTCGGACGAATTTTTCATGACTGATGGGCGGCTGGGTCCTCTCTACCCCGCGTGCATTCACGCCGGGCGACCAGGCCCAGTTGACGCGCACATCGGTATCCAGATGCTTCAGCAGACCCTCCAGCGTGAAGCCTCCATTGGTGTCGGGATTCTTGAGTTTCGAGCACAGCAGGGCACCCGGCATAGGCGTTCCCGGAGAGATTTCCATGGCCATATTGGTCGGGGCAAGAAACCAGCCACTCTGACCCTCCTCTTCCACGCCTGGCGCACCCGTTTGCGGGTTGTTGCTTTTGCCATGGCAAGTATCGCAACGTCCATTCAACAGACCCTTGTCATCTTCGCCCCGGCTGATGCCGAACAGATGTGGGCGACGGTCATCGGTCTGACGCGGGTAATCATTGGTAGCGGGACTGGAGGGGTCACTCGCGGTGTGACAATTCTGGCAGCGAGGGTCCACCAGCACGGAGTAGATTTGCCGCCATTCGTAGGTCCCCCCGGTCACCGCACGGCCATAGGGTTTGCAGTCTTGCCCGTCCGGCTGCCCGCACTTGAAGATGTCCGTCTTCAGATAATTCGCGATCAATCGGACATCGGACTGATTCAGCAGGCCGGGATAGAGTTTCGGCATCGGGTCAGGCACGCTGGCGAGAAATTTCTCCAGCCGCCTGGGATCGGCCAGATGGCTATGGCGCAAGATCGATGGATACAGGGCCCCCGTGCCTGATTGACCATGACAGTTGCTGCACACGGTCATGAACAGGGCTTTGGGCGCTGAGGCAAAACCCACGGACTGACTGATGCGAGGGAACGTTGTGATCTCCGGCTTTTTGCGCTGAGTCAAACCGAGGACGGTGACGCGCAAAGGCCCGGCAACGCCATCCGTGGTGATGGATGAACCCCCCACGGCGGCAGCCAGATATTGCTTGTCACCAACGGAATAACTGATCAGGCCATTGTTCATGGCGCCGCCCAATGCCTGCCGGTGATGCAGCGCTCCGGTAATAGCATCGAACACCAGCAGGCGACCTTTGACATCCCCGGCAAACAGCAGGCCGGATTTGGTCGTGACGAGGCCGGCTATCACCGGCGCATCGTTCTGAAACCGCCAAAGCGTCTGGCCAGAGCGGGCGTTGAGCGCCGTAATCCGTCCTTCCGGCAATGCACTGTAGTCAGGCGTAGTCGAGCCGCCGGCGTAATCCGTGTCACTCGTGGGCGGGGTCGATTTGAAGTATCGGCACCAATCGATCATGCCGACGAAGAGCGACCCGGTTCGTGGATCATAGGCGGTGCCGTTGTATTGCGCCCCGGCACCGGGACAGACCCACTTCCAGTTCGAATCCAGCGGCTCCTGGTCATGGGCCATGGTCGTGGCTGGGACATCGAACACCGCGCCCTGCGTGGTCCGATCGTAGCCGTAGACGCGACCGCTCTTGCCCGTCACGGCCAGCATGGACGTGCCTCCCGTTCCCCGAAACAGGGTGGGCGCAGCGGAAAGGTCCCAATCATGTTCGTCATGGGGAACGGCCTGGTAGTACCAGTTCAGCTTGCCCGATGCAGCATCCACCGAAATGACGGAGTTGGTGTAGACGTTATCCCCAGGCCTGTCTTCCGGATAAAAAATGGGTGTCGGATTGGACACCGGTGCAATCACTTCACCGGTCAGGACATCCAGGGACACCGTAGTCCAGAATCCACCCCCCTGTTCATTGTTCATCTGCACGGTCTTGAATTGCCAGATTTCCTTCCCGGTCGTGGCATCCAGCGCCAGCAAGCGACCATTGATGCCCTTGTCACTGGTGGCGACGCCGATGAACAGCTTGTCATTCCAAACCACGGGAGCTGCCACCAGCGATTCCCGCTGACTGGAATCGGCCGCCTGTACCGCCCAGATCAGCTTGCCCGTCTTCGCTTCCAACGCTATCAACTGTCCATCGTTGGTGCCGCGATAGACGACGCCCTTGGCATAACCCACGCCCCGCGTGGCGAAATAGCTGGCGACGGTATATTTGAACTCCACCAGCGAGCGCCACAAGGGCTTGCAGGTCACGGCATCAATGGCATAGGTCGCCCTCAGGGTGGTGACGTACAAGGTTCGATCCACCTTGACGATCCCACTGCCAAACCAGGCCGGCTCATTCAAACGGGCCTCACAGACAGGCTTGAGATTCTTCAGATTGCTCTTGTTGATCTGATCCAGCTCAACATAACGCTGGGCATCGAAATCCTTGTTCAGACCCACCCAGTCCAGTCCGTCAGCAAGAACAAACTCTGCACATAGGCTCACCCATACGAGCAGTCCGATGGCAGCCAACCGGCGAATGGATCTCGAAGGAAGGGAAATATGAACTGTTGAGACCGCCGAATTCTGGAACATGTGATGTGTCCTCGCTTTTCCATCAGACAAGAAACGGGGGGTCTCAACGATACCACTGAAGACCCGACCATTATCATCCAAGCACTTAATTCCCACGCAAAACAAGCACCGACGGAGCCAGAATGGCCAGCTCACGAATATTTACATCGCTGGCAGTTCCAGTTGAGATATGATGCCCGCTTGGAATCAGGCACAGGGGTCATCAGACTCCACGGCCAGCTCCTGCTGCTGCTTTCAGCCGCTGAACGAGCCCCCTCTTTCATGACCACCTAGACCGAGACGTCCACACAATATATGCGCTTGTGGTTTGCGCTTTTTGCCCTTCTTTCAGGCTGTGCGATCTGGGGACCGGATTACGAGAAGCCCAAAGTCGATCAACCCGGACAATGGTCATCAAAGGATTCCCGCGCAACCCTCTCGGCCAAGCAGATTACGGAAATGGCATGGTGGGGCAAATACCAGGATCCACTACTGCTGAAACTGGTCCAGCAGGCGC
>DIVI01000241.1:0-833 GCA_002423305.1 Methylococcus sp. UBA6136
CTGAGTGGGCAATCCAATCACTTTGAGATCACCGTACCCGCAGGGACCAGCTACCCGATCTTGTTGGTCGTGACGCCTCCCCCGGGACCGATTTCTCAAGTCGTCCGTGCCGTGGTCACCAGCCCACTGGCGGACCAAATGGATATCACCGACATCACCAGCCTGGTGGTTGATGCAGCGTTCGCCTTGGGCGGACTGACTGAATCCAATATCGCCAAAGCCTCGGGCGGAGCCATCGGCCTTCGTCAGCGTCAGGGCGTGAGTGCGGGCGCAGGTGGCGGCGGCATGGGTCCTGGCCAGAGCGGCGGCGGTGTCAGTGCCGGCGGCCACGGCGGTCATGATATGTCCGGTGGCGGTTCAGCCAATGCGCCCGGCAGACCCGCCGGGGAGCCCATGCAAGACATGCAACACTGAATCCCAAAAGGATCGGCAGCGCCCAACGTCTCCAGTCCTGTCCGTCGAGTGGGGGCATCCGTTCAGGGTAGCCCCCTTACCCCTTTGCCCATCAGGCAATCTCAGACAAACCCCCAAAGGCCGTAGACCAGGGTAAAGCCGGCCAGCACCATTAAGGTCAAGCCTGCAGTCAGCTGCGTTCCGGGGGCCGCCCATGCAAACACATAAACGGCTTTCAGCAGATTATTACTGGCCGCCGCAATCAGAATGGCCTGGCCGATGTCGTTCAGGGAGTGCGAAAACTGACCGCTCACCAGTGCCAGGACGAACGGATCGATATCGGTGAATCCGGTAAAAAATGCCAGCCAGCGCAAACCCCCGCCGGGATATTGGGCCAGAATGAAGTGAGTAACGGCGGTAACCAGCAGAAACGAGATCGC
>DIVI01000241.1:943-4611 GCA_002423305.1 Methylococcus sp. UBA6136
GGTCGCGTCGATTGGCGCGGATAACGATGCGACTGACGCGAAACCACCAGGGTCGCCGCCGTGCTGGAATAGAACCCGCCCATAGCGCCGGTCAGCAGTATCCCCCTACTCTTCACGAAATAAGCCTGCATCAGATAACTGAGGTAGGAAATTCCGCTGATGACGACCACAGCCAGCCAGGTCTGGTGCAATGAAACCGGCAGGAAAGGCGCCAGTGGTTCTCGCGAGGTCAATGGCAGGATCACCCCGGACAGAACCAGGAACTTGGCCAGGGTAATGATTTCCTCATTGGCCATGCGTAGCGTCAGCAGATGGATGTTTTCCTTGGCATTGAGAATGAACAGGGCGGCAATGGTGTAGAGAATCAGAAACCAATAGGGCAATGTCAGACTAACGGGCCCCACGGTGTAACTGATCAGGGCCAGCAACAGGCCGATCAGGCCGGTTTGTCCCTGGTCCAGTTTGTAGCGGTAAAACACTCCCAACCACACGCCCAGCAACAATAACCCAGCAAGGTAGAGCAGGCCCGCAGGCTGCAAATGAAATAGCACAAAGCCCACCAGGCCGATCAGCATGCAGGTTCGGGTCGTGCCGAAGACGATCCGTTTCTGGTTGACCAAGTAGTACTCCCGAAGTCCAAGCCCCAACAATAGGCTCATGGAAACCGTCAGCAGAAAGGCGGTGATGACGGGTGGAAAAATCCAGGGTTCGACGAGTTCCATAGGACGATTGCGATAACAGGGAAGGATCAGGGAAAAATATCACACGAGGTCGGCAGGAACGCCGCTCTTGAGTGAATCCACTCCCGTGTTCACCGCTGGCGTTAGAATGCAAACCTTTGCCGTACCCGCTTCAAGCCGCCATGAATTTGCTTGCCCCCCTTGTTGCCCCCCTGCTCCTCGCCCTATTGCTGACGGCGTGCCAGAAGGATCCGGAAACCATCCTGTCCGGATCGATCCAGGGTACGACCTATCATTTGAAGATGGTTACCCGAGAAGTCCCGGTCACCGCCGAAGAACTGAAAACAGATGTTGAAGCGATTTTCCGGCTGATCGATGAACAGCTATCCAATTGGCGCGATGATTCCGAAATCTCCCGATTCAACCAACAAAAAACGACCGACTGGCAGACCGTTTCTCCAACGCTGATTCATCTACTCACCATCGCCAGGGAAATCCATGATCGGACTGACGGTTGTTATGACCTGACGGTAAAGCCCCTGTTCGAACTATGGGGTTTTGCCCGGCATGAGCAGACCGTGCCGGCCACAGCCGATATCCATCGAGTGCTAACTCATGTCGGCATGGACAAACTGGAGATTGACCCCATCGGCAAGCGGCTGCGCAAAATGGATCCGGCGCTTGAAGTCAGCCTCGACTCGATTGCCCAGGGTTACACCGTGGCGGTTATCGCGCAAAGCCTGGAAGATCGTGGCATCCAGAATTATCTGGCCGAAATTGGCGGCGAGATGAAGGTCAAGGGCGTCAAGGCCGATGGCACCCCTTGGCGGGTGGCCGTGGAGAAACCCACGCCCATGGCCAGGGAAGTCCAACGGGTATTCGATCTGAACGAGGCTGCCGGTATGGCAGTGATGACCTCGGGGACTTACCGCAACTTCTTTGAGTCCGGCGGCAAAAGCTATTCCCACATCATCAACCCCAAGACTGGTATGCCGGTGAGCCACAAGACGCTCTCGACCACCGTACTGCATGAAGACCCGACGCTGGCGGATGCCTGGTCCACCGCCCTCCTCTGTCTCGGCGAGGACGAGGGCTTCAAAATTGCCGAAAAGGAAGAGCTCAAGGCTTTGTTCATCTATCGCGAGGGTGAGCAGCTTAAGGAGCTGATGAGCCCCGAGCTGGCAAATCAGTCCAGGGCAACCCCGACCCGGGAAATGCCGGCAAACCCGTGATGTCTCTTCAACTGGAGATCAGCCCATGATTGACAAGAAAATACTCAAGGCCGTTCGCGTGGAGCCTTGCCGAAAAATTCGACTGAAGGATTACGATACACGTTGGCCTCTGGGTGAACTCAAGGGTGATATTGAACAGTACAAGGCGCGAGCCGAGGAAATCCTCAAGGACAATCTCGAACAACTCGCCAAGCACCAGGAACTGCTCTACGCCGATGATCGCCATTCACTGCTGATTGTGTTTCAGGCGATGGATGCCGCCGGCAAGGACGGCACCATCAAGCATGTCATGTCAGGCGTCAATCCACAGGGTTGTCAGGTCTTTTCATTCAAACGGCCGTCAGCGGAAGAGCTCGATCACACCTTTCTCTGGCGCTGCATGCGGGCCTTGCCAGAACGCGGACGCATCGGCATCTTCAATCGCTCTCATTACGAGGATGTGCTGGTAACCCGAGTCCATCCAGAATTACTGGAACTGCAACCCCTGCCTGATGGCAAGCGGGGTTCAGGCTTCTGGAATGACCGCTACGAGGATATCAATGCCTTTGAACAGCATCTGGCACGCAATGGCACCGCCGTATTGAAATTCTTCCTGCACCTATCCAAGGACGAGCAGAAAAAACGCTTTCTGGATCGATTGCGTGAACCCGACAAGCACTGGAAGTTTTCGCTGGGCGATCTCGTCGAGCGCGAGTACTGGGACGATTACCAGACAGCCTATGAACAGGCGATTGCCGCTACCAGCACCGACTGGGCGCCGTGGCATATCGTCCCGGCCGATCACAAATGGGTCTGCCGGGCCCTAGTGGCTGAAATCATCTGCCGCACCCTCGACAAACTGAAACTTCGTTATCCGGAAGTGGCCGAGCAGGACCGGCAGTCGCTCAAGGAGGCGCAGCGTCAACTGGAAAACGAGTGAGCATCACTCGCCTCGCGCGTCATGCAGCCCATAGCCACGGAGCTAAACCATCGTGATCCATCAAGAGAATCCCCTCCGTCGCGCGATGCTCCAGCGGATCGCGACGATGATCAAGGACATCCTGGCCGACCCCTGGGTTGGCCGCAAAGCGCTGCTCTACTTCGTGGGCCTGTGCACGTTCCTGCTGATCATCAGCGGCCTGAACGTGATCAACAGCTATGTGGGTCGAGATTTCATGACTGCGATTGCCAGCCATCATCGGGCGGACTTCTGGCGCTATGCCATGCTTTATCTGGCGGTCTTTGCCGCGCTGACCTTTTTCTCGGTCATGCAACGCTATCTGGAGGAAAGTCTTGGGCTGTTATGGCGCAAGTGGCTGACCGCCCATAGCTTCCGCCAATTTGCCGACCATCGGGTTTACTGGCGACTGGAAGAGAGTCAGTTGATCGACAATCCCGATCAACGGATTGCCGAGGACATCAAGGGATTTACCACCACAACCCTCTCGTTTGTGCTGATGCTACTTAATGGCGGCCTGACCGTCATTGCCTTTTCCGGGGTCCTCTGGACCATCAGTCCGCTGTTGTTTCTGGTAGCAATTGCCTATGCACTGGTCGGTACCTGGTTCACCTTTCGCCTCGGCCGTCCGCTGATACGGCTCAACTACGACCAGTCAGATCGCGAGGCGGATTTTCGTTCCTCACTGATTCACCTCTCGGAAAACGCCGATAGCGTAGCGCTGTCTCGTCGAGAAGATCTGTGGATGCTTCGGCTCAACCGCTATTTGAATGACCTCACCGATAACCTGCAGAAGATTATCGGCATCAACCGCCAGGT
>DIVI01000142.1 GCA_002423305.1 Methylococcus sp. UBA6136
GAACGGGTCGAACAGGGCTTTGCCGGATTGTTCCCGGAAAGTCCGGCCTTTGAGACCCTGCTGGGCCTGCAGACCAGAAGCCGGCAAACCCTGATCGGGCTGCTGTCGATCAAGCTGGACTATCTCGATTATCTGGTCGGCCGCTGGGTGCTGGGCTACGACCCCGAACGGCAGCAATCGCTGTTACGCCGACTGGGCCTGGGCTCACCCCAGGCGTTGCTGATGGCGTTTTCGATCGGCTTCCTCGCCATGTTGGCCACTTTCTTGCTCTTTCTCCGTCTTCGTGACAGCGCCCAGCGACGAGAAGACCCACTCACCACCCGCTATCGCCAACTCTGCGATCAATACGCCCGACTCGGCATACCACGCCAACCATCGGAAACACCGGTGCAATTTGCCCAAAGGCTCATGGCTCAGGGCTTACCGGAATCCCATACTTTTTTAGCGATCAGCGCAGGGTATGAGGAGTGGCGCTATACGCCGGGCAAAACGGGAAATCCAGATCTTTCACGTCTGATACGGAATCTCAGCTTTAAATTGCGTTGGTTGAGATTGGCCCGCTGAACCCCACCGAAAACAGGTGACTCTCAACCGCAACCTCCCACCATCACCCTGACCGCGGTCTGCATGCCATAGTAGTGGCCCTCGGATTCTGACACGGCCAGAACAGAACCGGTTTCGTTAAGTTTTACGCGGAGGGATACCCGGGCATCGGCGCCCGGCTCGAAATGAAAGTCCGCGAGCAACGGGCCAGGGTTTTTTTCGGCGAAAACCAGAATTCGACGGGTATTTGGCAACAGACTTTCCACGGCGATCGGAACAATCGCTCCATTCTCGGCGAGTTGGGGGACTTCAAACCGAATGCCCTCGCTGGCTTGCCAGGGCTGTCCCCGCAGCGCTTGTGAAAGCGCCTTGGGGAAATTGCCCGAGGATGGTGGCTTGTCTGGCGGCACATCGGGTGAGCGTCGTGAAGTTGCCCACACGGTCCCACTTTGCCCCAACCATGCCATGAGAGCGCCACAGAGACCCATGAATCGGCGGCGCGATGATGATGCAGGCAGTGCGAGGGATACTGGCTTTCGATGCTCAGTCATTGTAATTCCAGAAGCCGTTTGACGCGGCGAGGTTTAGCCGCTTATGTTTTACACCCACATTTTAGCGAGCCTTGAACGATGTCCTCCATCAAAATTCGCACTAAGCTTCAGGACGATAAAACGCTGGTCCGTCTCTTGATTGAACATCCGATGGAAACGGGTCGGCGCCGGGATGAGACAACCGGGAAACTTGTCCCCGAGCATTTCATCACCGAATTGCGGGTCGAGTTGAACGGCCAACACATGATAAAGGGCCTGCTGTCCACAGCCGTCTCTAAGGACCCCTATTTCTCCTTCCGCCTGAACAAGGCCAAGCCGGGCGACCGGCTACGGGTGAGCTGGCTCGACAACCTGGGCCAGAAAGACAGCACCGAAGTGGTGATCGGTACGAGCATGGATTGAGCTCTTTAACCCAACGATAGGGAGAACCTGCTGTTTTGGCGAGCCTTTGGGCCTGCGGTATCATCGGCGACCATTTTTTCGACACTGAAAACGTGTCGCTAACGCACTCACCCGGATTCAAATGCAGGAACCCGACTCCACCGACCACTCGCTTCAATCCGAGGCCACACCACCCGAACACCGCATTCGCAGCTTCATCCGCCGGCAGGGCCGCATTACGATCGCCCAAGCCAAGGCGCTGGAGGATTTGTGGCCTGTCTATGGCCTGGAGCCCGAACAATTACTGGATGCACCCACGGTATTCGGTCGGGTGGCTCCGCTTGTGCTGGAAATTGGCTTTGGTAACGGCGAATCGTTGGCGGCGATGGCGGCCGAAAATCCCGGGAGCGACTATATCGGCATCGAAGTGCACCGCCCCGGCGTCGGTCATCTGCTGCTGCGCATCGAGGAAAAGGGTTTGAGCAATCTGCGTGTCTATTGCGCGGATGCCATCGAGATTCTTAACCAGAACATCGCCGATGCCAGCCTGGACCGGTTGCAGCTGTTTTTTCCAGATCCCTGGCACAAGAAGCGTCACAACAAGCGGCGGATCGTCAATGCGGGGTTTCTGGATTTGGTCTGTCACAAACTCAAGCGAGGTGGCATCGTCCACACCGCGACCGATTGGCAGCCTTATGCGGAACACATGGCCGAAGCACTGGAAGCCTGCCCAGAATTGACGAGCCTGACGGAGGGCTCGCCCTACTCTCCCCGTCCCGATCACCGCCCTTTAACCAAGTTCGAATCCCGTGGAAACCGGCTGGGCCATGGGGTGTGGGATTTGTTGTATCGCCGAGATTAGGGGATAAGCCCGCCTGTCGATAGGGGCAGATTTGGTGGCCGTAGCACGGGATCCTTCTCTCCCGTTGGTCGGTCAGGATGACACCCCCCCGTGGGAGCGTCGCCCTCGGCGCGAGCGGAGCCCCATGCCGGCACTAGCCTCGCATCGGCCCGGGGCGGGCCTCCCAGACGCCCCACCGGTGTCGTCGTGAGCCTTTCGACAGGCTCAGGACGGGCCTGTGAAGGACCTCAGGCTACTGGCACCGAATAGCCGGCAACGATGGCTTTCGCGGGGGCCATAGCCTGAGATCCTTCTCTCCCGCTGCTCGATCAGGATGACACCAAAGGGGGACACCCAAAATGACCGTGTCGTCCTGAGTCTTGTGCTGAGCCCTGCCATGAGCGGCGTCGAATGGGGAGCCGAAGCATCGGCGAAGGACCTCAGGCTACCGGCACTGGTCAGCCCGGAATGGTGGCTTTTGCGGGGGCCATAGCCTGAGATCCTTCTCTTCCGCTGCTCGATCAGGATGACACAGGGTTTGACACTGGCTGGCCCAAACCCTCCATCGCAAAACCCACCACACTGCGCTGCTCGCGGCTGAATTCGACGCCAATCAGATGGATGGGCAGCCCTTCGGCCCGGTATTTGTCGGCATAGCCCTTGTCTTTGATCTGCTGCAGGGCCTGTCCTTCGGGGGTGAGTTCGACGACCTTGAATTCAAACAAATAGATCTGTTGATTGAAGCGGACGGCCATGTCGAG
>DIVI01000070.1 GCA_002423305.1 Methylococcus sp. UBA6136
AATCTCCTTCCAGGCAAACTCTATTCATCCGTCGCCCACTCAGGACGGAAATCCTCTATGCTGTTTGCACCATGAACACGCATAGCGACACCCCTCCCTTTGCCCGGCTGACGCCTGATGGCATCCTCAATGCCATGGAAAGCGTGGGCTTTCGATGTGACGGCCGCTTGCTGGCGTTGAACAGCTACGAAAACCGCGTGTACCAGATCGGCCTGGACGATGGGCCCATGCGGGTCGCCAAGTTTTATCGCCCCGATCGTTGGAGCCCTGCAGCCATCCTGGAAGAGCACGCCTTCATGCAGGAACTGGCCGCGGCGGATCTCCCCGTGGTGGTGCCGCTGGCCGATGCGGATGGCGTCACCCTGCATGAATTTGATGGCTACTTCTTCACCGTCTTCGCGCGTCAGGGCGGCTATGCGCCCGAGTTCGATCAGGATGCCACGCTGATGCGCATGGGCCGACTGATGGGTCGGCTACATGCGGTTGGCGCCCTCAACCCCTATCAATCCCGGCCAACGCTAGATCTGGAGACATTCGGTATAGAACCGCGTGACTACCTGCTGGCCCATGACTTCATCCCTGTCGAGTTGCGTGAAGCGTACAGCGACGTGGTGGAGCAGGCGATGGAAGGGATCAGGGGCTGTTATGAACGGGCCGGCGAAATCCAGCTGATTCGTCTGCATGGGGATTGCTATGCAGGCAATGTGTTGTGGACCGAAGAGGGTCCGCACCTGGTCGACTTTGACGATAGCCGCATGGGACCGGCCATCCAGGACCTGTGGATGCTGCTCAGTGGACATCGCGAGGATATGAGGGCTCGCATACATCCTCTGCTGGAGGGTTACGAGACCTTTTACGATTTCGACCCGCGTGAACTGAATCTAATAGAAGCCTTGCGCACCCTGCGTCTGATTCACTATGCCGCCTGGATTGCCCGGCGCTGGAACGATCCAGCCTTTCCTCTGGCCTTTCCCTGGTTTGATTCACCACGCTACTGGCAGGATCGCATTCAGGAACTGCGGGAACAGGTGACCGCCATGCAAACGCCCTGGTTTGCCTGTCAGTAATCACCTTGGCAGAACCCCGGCATTGCTAGTCTTTGACGCCCACATTGTGGCCCGGCGCCTTAAGGTGGTCATGAAGATGACGGAATCTAACGTGCGCCGGGAGCTCATGAATGACGAGCGGTCCAGCTGACGGCGATACGGGTTTTCCATTCAACTCGATGCCAGTGGTCGCCTGGGGCAAGGGAGGATTGATGACGAGCCCCTTGGGCGGCAAGCGAAGCCCAGCCTCGATGTTTACTTGAGTTTCTCCAGGATGGGACGGTTCAAGGTGATAGCTCAGCACTCCAAACGCGGTGTGCAATCCTTGAATCCCGACCCCGCCGGGCGCTTCTACCCAGGCGCGAGGCAGCCCCGCCGCCAGCACTAATTGATCGCCGCCGTTTTCGTAGGCAAACAGCGACAGGAAAGCCTGGATGAATTCTGCCCCGACCCAGGTATGAGGAAGATCGCCAATGAAATTGGCTGTACGATCATCGCGCCAGGCGACTTCGGGCCATTGGTTCCACTCCGCAGGACGCCGACCCGTCATCAAGGATTTGAGTGTCTCATTGGCCGCCTCCCGTTCTCCAAGTCGGACCATCGCGGAGACACTGCGAAACTCATACGGCGCATAGGCTTTCCAGTTCGATTCCCCACGAGCTCTGGCCTGCACCTCGGCAAAATAACGCCTGAATGTGGTGTGCAGGGCAGGGAACAGCCTGGAATCTGCCCCCAACCCAACGATCGGGGCAATCGCCGTCGATGTGGGGTCGAAGTCGCCCAAATCGGCCGAGGCGGGAGCGAAGTCGATGTTGAAATGTTTCTGCGTGAGCTCAATGGAGCGTTCGACATCGCTTTGCATGGCATCGCGAACGGCGGCATATCGCGCCGCCTTGTCCGGCGCCCGCATCTCGCCCGCAAGCCAGGCGGCATCAGCCAGCCCCCGGATCGCCCAATAGTCATCCCAATAGGAATGAACCGGGTGCGACATGTAACCCTCATGGCTGGCCGATTCCGGAAGAAGGCCCCTGAAGCGGTTCGTCTCTCCCTGAGCATAATCCGGACCCAGCCGTTTCTCACGGAGTGCGATCAGATAGTCGACACTTCTAATCACTCGTGGCCATAGGGCTTCCAACAGCGCCCGATCCCCTGAATAGCGGTAATAGTTGGCCAGTGTGTAGATGAATTCCCCGACGCTGTCGTGTTCGATCATGGCATCCGGTCCCCACGGATCGTGGCAGCACGGAATCGACCCATCCGAACCTTGATAGGGAGCAAACCAACGCAGGAATTCGCCGACCTCGGCTTCATGTCCGAGTGCGAGCAGTGCTGATGAGGTGACCGCCGCATCGCGAATCCAGGTGCGGTTGTAGCGGCGCGCACCGGGGCGAATGGCGGGACCGTCCCGGTTGATCAGGATATAGACCAGGGTCGACTGTACTGCATGGGCCATGGATGCGCCGTCTGCGGGGAGTCGTAAAGTGACCTGATTCAGTTGTCTTTCCCAATCCTCAACGACCGCCTGATACTGGCGAGACCAAAGCTGACTGGCCTCTGTCTTTGCCGTGGCCGAGAATTTGATCTTTTTATCGTCCGTGTCGGGCAAGGCTAGGATGACCTCCCGTTGAGCGCCCGGAGCTAGCGAAAAGGCATAACGCAGGGCGCCGGTGGCTTTACCCAGCGCATCATTCACTGATGTCGCGCGTGGAACGCTGTCCTGAGCAATATCTGCCGTGATCGGGTACTGATCAAATCCCGCGACACCCCCTTGGTTAGGGTGAGTCAATGCGATCACGCGCGGATGGCCTTCGATCCAGAATGCGTCATTCCTGAAACTCAGCTGATGTATCGACGAAATCCCACCCGAGCCGGCCAGTGACTGCCAGGGCGGATTAACCAGAAACGGGGAAACAACCAGAAACAGACTGGCCTCG
>DIVI01000137.1 GCA_002423305.1 Methylococcus sp. UBA6136
GCCTCGATGGGCGGCATCATTTCCCTGTTTGCGACGGGTGAATATCTCTCGGTGCCCGCCTCGGTCGGCTTCATTACCCTGTGGGGTATCGCCGTGCTGAATGGCGTTGTGCTGGTCACCTACATCCGCGGTCTGCGACAGGGCGGCAAGGAGCAATTTGTGGCGGTTCGGGAAGGCTGTATCCAGCGTTTCCGCCCCGTCATGATGACGGCTACCGTCGCCATGCTGGGCCTGGTGCCGTTTCTGTTTGCGACCGGCCCGGGTTCCGAGGTCCAGCGCCCGCTGGCCATTGTCGTCATCGGCGGTCTGATCACCTCCACCTTGCTGACGCTGGTGGTGGTGCCTGCCATGTATCGTTGGTTCGAGGATCCGCATCTCAAGCACTGAGACCGCTGCCGGGCCCTGTGCTTGGGGATCTGACGCGGCTGCTGTGTCCACACCCGCCGCGGTGTAGCCTGTTCAGCTGACCTCGTTATCTGCCCACTGATTTCATGCTGTTTTTACCACTCCGTCATTGCCTGAGTTTGCTGCTGTTTTGGCTGGTCGTCTCGGGCTCACCACTGGCTGCTGCCCCGGCAACGTCCAGTGAATTCAACCCGCTGCCATTCAAGGCATGGCAGAAAACACTGGAAGACACCGAGAAGGAGTTGTCGAATCCGGAGATGACGGATGAGCGCCTGCTGGCCTTGCGCGAGGAAATGCTCAAGCTGGATGGCAAGCTGCGCCAAATGCGAGATGCGGCGAACGAACAGGCCACGGTGATTCGGCATGACCTCGATACATTGGGTCCAGTGCCCGCAGAGGGGGCGCCCCCGGAAGCGGCCACGGTGGTGGCCCGCCGCAAACTGCTCAACGAAGAGATTGCCATGGCGGAAGGCGGTGCAAAGGAGGCCGACCTGCTACTGGGCAGGTATGGCCGTATTTTTGAAACCATCAAGCGTCTCCGCCAATCCCGTTTCACCCAACGGGTTCTGACACGATCCCTGTCGCCGCTCGGCGAGACGGTATGGAGCAAGGCCCAACCAGAGTGGCAAGCCTTCTGGTCCGACATGGTAATGCCGGTGAAGACGGGGCTGCAGAAGCCGGAATGGAGCCAGAACACCCGGGATCGGCTGGGGCGCCTGGTGATGGGTGTTGGTCTGGCGCTGCTGCTGGCCTTTCCCATCAGGACCTGGCTGGCCCGGCGCATGGTCCGGAACCTGCCTGCCGGTCCGCCAACGGACCTCTACCGCATCCGTTCGGCGGCCATGACCGGCTTGCTCCATGCATGGCTCCCTTCCATGGCGGCCCTCGCGATCTATCTGAGCCTGGTGACGGGCGATGGGCTGACCCCGGACGCCGCCGAACTGGCCAGTGACGCCCTGCTGGCGGTGGTGCTGGGTGTCATCGTGGTCAGCATTGCGCGTGCTGCGCTCAGGCCCAACCGCTCCACCCTGCGGCTGGCGCCGCTGTCGGATGCCGGTGCACGTCGCGTTTACTGGGTCGTGGTCGGTCTGGCCTGGCTGTTTGCGGTTCACTTCATCCTCAGCAGCACCCTCAAGTCCCGTGATGTTTCCCTGGAGGTTATCGCGACCGAATTGCTGGTCTTCAGCAGCTTGATCTCGCTGACGTTGTCGGGGCTGTTGTCCCGGGAAGTCTGGACCAGGCCCGGCCAACTTCATCAGACACCTGTGAGGCGCGGGCAGCGCCTTGTGCTGGGTTTGCTCGTCGTGGCCATTCCGGTCTCCGCAATGGCCGGCTATGTCGGCCTGTCGCGTCTTTTGGCCATACACGGCGTCGTGACCATGGCCTTGCTGGCCTTGCTGGTGCTGCTGATGCGCATCAGCGATGAGTTCGTGGGGCAGTTACTGAGTGCCGAGTCCCGCTTCGGCATCTATTTGCGCCGGCAACTGGCCCTCACCGGCGAGGGTGCCGAGATGCTGGGGTTCTGGATCGTCGTTGCGATGAAAGCCTTTATTTTGACGGCGGGCGGACTGGCCCTGCTGTTCTTGTGGAGCTTGGACCGCAAGGATCTGATGCTCTGGCTGCGGGAAATTTTTCAGGGCTTCAAGCTGGGCAATATCACCATTTCGCCCGCGGAAATCCTGCTTGGCCTGTTGCTATTCACGGTTCTGTTGACGGCTACCCGCCTGATTCAGCAGGCCCTCGACCGGCGAATCTTTCCGCGTACCCGTCTCGACATGGGCGCCAGGACCTCGATACGCGCGGCCGTGGGTTATGCGGGTTTCACCCTCGCTGCCTTGTTCGGTATTTCGACGATGGGGATCGACTTCTCCAGTCTCGCCATGATCGCCGGCGCGCTGTCAGTCGGTATCGGTTTTGGTCTGCAGAACATCGTCAACAACTTTGTCTCAGGATTGATTCTGCTGATCGAGCGACCGATCAAGGTCGGCGACTGGGTGGTTGTGGGCGAACATCAGGGCTACGTCAAGAAAATCAGCGTCCGCGCCACGGAAGTCACCACCTTCGATCGGGCCTCGGTGTTCATCCCAAATTCCAGCCTGATTTCCGGAACGGTCATGAACCGCACCCATGCCGACAAGGTTGGGCGCGTGGTGCTGCCCATCGGCATTGACTACGATGCCGACGTGACCAAG
Source organism: Methylococcus sp. UBA6136 (assembly GCA_002423305.1). Classification (GTDB taxonomy): domain Bacteria; phylum Pseudomonadota; class Gammaproteobacteria; order Methylococcales; family Methylococcaceae; genus UBA6136. The sequence goes on from DIVI01000137.1 coordinate 2,598, forward strand.
GCGCGGGCCCTGTTACTGAGCATCGCTGAGGACCAGTTCGGGGTCCTAGACAATCCCGCGCCTGCCGTATTTATGACCGGCTTCGGGGACAGTGCGCTGAATCTGGAGCTGGTCGCCTTCGTCCACGATGTGGACAAGGTGAAATCAGTGGCGAGCGAATTGTTGTTCACCATCCATGACGCCTTCCGTCAACACGACATCCAGATACCCTACCCCCAGCGTGATCTTAAGCTGACGTTAGATGATGAGCA
>DIVI01000132.1 GCA_002423305.1 Methylococcus sp. UBA6136
AGGGTGACTACCTGTCTGGCGAGGCCATGAGCCCGGTCCGTCATGAATACGTGGATGGCCACGTCTACGCCATGGCGGGGGCGAGCAAAGCGCATAACATCATCGCCGGTAATATCTTTTCACGCCTGCGACAGCATCTGCGTGGTTCGCCGTGCCGGGCGTTTGTCGCCGACATGAAGGTCAAGGTCAAGGCCTCACGCGCCTACTATTACCCGGACGTGGTCGTCACCTGCGCTGAACAGGACACCGCCGGCTCAGCGCCTCGGGACTATCTGACCGCACCGGCCCTGATCGTCGAAGTGCTCTCCGAATCCACCGAAAACATCGACCGCCGCGAGAAAATGCGGGCCTATGCTCTGCTCGACAGCCTGCAGGAATACCTGCTGGTAGACAGCCGAAAGGCCGAGGCCGAGCTCTACCGCAAGCGGCCGGAAGGCGACTGGGAACAATGGATCGTCACGCCGGGCGAGACACTCACGCTTACCAGCGTCGGGCTCGATATGGCTGTGGAGGAGTTCTACGAAGACATCGAGCTGTAGAGGTCAGCCAGCAAGCGCCTAGCCGGCGCCGCCAACCTTGCGCTGAACCGCGGTCAGTATGCCGCGCAACAGATGCAGTTCCTTTTGCTCTGGCTGAGCGCGGTTGTAGATGCGGCGCAGGCGACGCAGGATGGACATCTCATGCTTGGTGGCGTGTAAGTAACCAATCTCGCGCAGGGTCGATTCCAGGTGCGCGTAAAACGACTCCATCTGTTCACCCGTCGCGGGGACATCCGTGTCGCCAATGACCGTTTCTTTTGCTGGACTACCCGCCAAGGTAGCCTGGTAGAGCTCGTAAGCCACCACCTGAATCGCCGCCGCCACATTGAGCGAGCTGAATTCGGGATCGCAAGGAATATGCAAAAGGAAGTGGCAGCGCTCCAACTCATCATTGGTCAGGCCGGAATGCTCGCGCCCGAAAAGGATGGCCGTCTTGACCGGCGAACGGGCCACTCTCTCGGCACACTCGCGTGGATCGAGTTGCGGCCAGGAAATACTGCGGAGTCGGGCACTGGCCCCGATCACCTGTTCGCAATCGGCGATGGCCTCCTCCAGCGTGTCGCAGACGCGGGCTCGATCCAGAATATCGTTCGCCCCCGCCGCCCGGGCGATAGCATCACCGCTCGGGAACTCCTTGGGAGCCACCAGGGCCAGGTCGCTCAGCCCCATGTTCTTCATCGCCCTTGCCGCACCGCCAATGTTGCCGGGATGTGTGGTGTGGACCATCACGATCCGCACAGGGGAAAGGGGCATCGTCACCAAACCAGTCAGGAGTTGAGGGGGCCAAAATATAGCAGAAGTCTGCTACCCTTGTCGGTCTGCGGAGGGGGCATGAGCCCGTCGCATTGGGACCCCGAAAGGGTCTGCTCTTTCTTTAAAAACCTACGACAGCGCGAACCCCAATCATGGATCCCATGCTAAATATCGCGGTCCGGGCGGCACGGGCAGCAGGCGACATCATCGTCCGCTCCATGGACCGCGTGGACCTGCTCAACATCACCACCAAGAGCCGCAATGACTTCGTCAGCGAGGTCGACCGCCAGGCCGAATACGAAATTGCCAACATCCTGCAGAGGGCATACCCCAGCCATGCCATCCTCGGAGAGGAACACGGTGAACAAGGCGTAGCCGGTAGCGACTATGTCTGGGTGATCGACCCACTGGATGGCACCACCAATTTTTTGCATGGTTTCCATCAGTTCGCGGTCTCCATCGCGCTGTTTCATCGTGGCAAAGTCGACCGCGGGGTCATCTATGATCCGGTCAAGCAGGAGCTTTTCACCGCCCAGCGCGGTGCCGGTGCGACCCTCAACAATCGCCGGCTGCGCGTCACCAAGCAGAAAGGCTTGTCCGGCGCTCTGCTGGGTACCGGCATCCCATTCAAGGATCAGAGTTACATCGACCCCTACCTGGGCATGCTGAAAAGCCTGCTGAAGGATGCCGCCGGCATCCGCCGTGCCGGTTCCGCAGCACTGGACCTGGCTTACGTGGCCGCCGGACGCTTCGACGGGTTCTGGGAAATCGGCCTGGAAAAATGGGATATGGGGGCCGGTGCGTTGCTGGTGCAGGAAGCCGGTGGCATCGTCACTGACCTGGAAGGCGGCGACCGATATTTCGAGACGGGCGCCATCGTCTGCGCTAATCCCAAGCTGCATGGCCCCATGCTGGAACTGATCCAGCCGCACCTGACCGATCAGTTGCGTTACCGCGCCAGCTGAACCCGTCCTAACGGACATGACGGGCGCCACAAAGAAACACCCCGTGAAAACTGAGCTTACACGGGGTGCGGACGCGGGCCGAACCAATCAGGTCGACTCCAGACTTGCGATTGCTCGTCCCTTGAACCTCCTGGTGATTTTTTTATCGCCCCGATCGGAGTTATTTACTTCATGGATTGCACCTTGGCTGTGTGGCTGGGTTTTGCTCAAGCCCAATCACTCAGCGGGTTGGCTCGCTTGCTTTCGTATCCTGAAACATCCGCTTCAACTGCTCATCATCTAAC
>DIVI01000020.1:0-5365 GCA_002423305.1 Methylococcus sp. UBA6136
ATACCGCCAACATTCTCTTTATCTGTGGCGGTGCTTTTGCTGGACTGGACAAGGTTATCCGTTCGCGTTCCGAAAAGGGCGGAATTGGTTTTTCGGCTGATGTAAAAAGCAAGGATGAGACCCGCAATGTGGGTGAGGTATTGGCCGATGTCGAAGCGGAAGATCTGATCAAGTACGGTTTGATTCCCGAATTTGTCGGACGTCTCCCTGTGGTTGCAACGCTAGAAGAATTGAGTGAAGAAGCCCTCGTCCTTATTCTCAGCGAGCCACGCAATGCGCTGGTGAAACAGTACAAGAAGTTGTTCGAAATGGAAGGGTGCGAACTTGAAATTCGTGACGATGCTTTACATGTCATCGCCAAAAAGGCCATGGAGCGCAAAACCGGCGCGCGCGGGTTGCGAACCATCCTTGAACATACCCTGCTGGATACCATGTATGAGCTTCCATCGGCTGAAAATGTCAGCAAGGTGATTATTGATGAAAACGTGATCAAGGGGGATGCGACACCATTCCTTGTTTATGAGACTGAGGAGAAGCAGCGAGCATCGGGTGAGTGACGGTTCAATCTTGAGTTTCCCCATAAACCCGCCCAGGCGGGTTTTTTTACGCGTTCAGCTTGTATTTGCCCGCCCCTCGCCCATATCCTCTCTTAACTTACCTTTCTTGCCGCAGCCCAAGGATCAAATAATGGAAAACAGTTCACCCGAGATGATGAAGCCGGAAAAGCTCATTCCGGTACTCCCGCTCAGAGATGTGGTGGTCTATCCGCACATGGTTATCCCGTTGTTCGTGGGCCGGGAAAAGTCCATTTTGGCGCTGGATCATGCCATGCGAGACAGCAAGCAGGTTTTGCTGGTAGCCCAGAAGGAAGCCGAGGTTGATGATCCGGGCTTTGATGATCTCTACGCCGTCGGTACCCTTTCGAACATTCTTCAGCTGCTGAAACTGCCTGACGGAACTGTCAAGGTGCTGGTGGAAGGGGCGGATCGGAGTGTCGTTGATCAATTCCAGGAAGTGGATAACTGCCTCGTCGCCTCTGTTTCCCCCATGATTGACGAGTTGGGTGCAAACGAATCTGAAATGGATGTCCTGATGCGAACGGTCGTGAGCACCTTCGATCAGTACGTAAAGTTGAATAAGCGCATACCGCCAGAAGTGCTCAACTCGCTGGCGGGTATTGATGATCCCAGTCGCTTAGCGGATACCATTGCCGCGCACATGACCATCAAGATTGATGAAAAACAGTCTGTCTTGGAAGCCCCGCAAATTACCCAGCGCTTGGAGCGCCTCATGACCCTCATGGAAGGGGAGGTCGATATGCTGGAAATGGAGAAGCGCATTCGTGGCCGCGTCAAGCAGCAGATGGAAAAAAATCAGCGTGAGTATTACCTGAATGAGCAGATGAAGGCTATTCAGAAGGAACTGGGTGACATGGATGATGCGCCTAGTGAGCTGGACGACTTGGCACAGAAGATTCACAAATCCGGTATGCCGGTGGCAGCTAGAACCAAGGCAGAAACCGAGTTGAATAAACTCAGGCAGATGTCGCCGATGTCCGCCGAGGCCACAGTGGTTCGAAATTACATTGAGTGGATGGTTGGGATGCCCTGGAAAAAGCGTACCAAGGTCAATCATGACTTGGCCTATGCCGAAAAGATTCTGGAGGCCGAGCACTATGGTCTGGACAAGGTCAAGGAGAGAATTCTGGAATATCTTGCCGTTCAGCAGCGGGTCAAGAAACTCAAGGGCCCCATCCTCTGCCTGGTGGGGCCTCCCGGCGTGGGTAAAACTTCATTGGGCCAATCTATTGCCAAGGCAACGAATCGGAAATATGTCCGCATGGCGCTGGGTGGAGTTCGTGATGAGGCGGAAATCCGTGGGCATCGCCGTACCTATATCGGCGCAATGCCAGGCAGGGTGTTGCAAAACCTGAGCAAGGTAAAAACCCGCAACCCGATGTTCATGCTCGACGAAATTGACAAAATGGCGATGGATTTCCGGGGCGACCCGGCATCTGCCTTGCTGGAAGTGCTTGATCCGGAGCAGAACCACACCTTCAACGATCATTATCTTGAGGTGGATTTCGATCTCTCGGACATCATGTTTGTCGCCACAGCCAACACACTGGATATTCCCGCACCGTTACTGGACCGCATGGAGGTCATCCGGCTAGCGGGCTATACCGAAGATGAGAAGATCAACATCGCTCTGCGGTACCTGATTCCCAAGCAGATCAAAAACAATGGGCTCAATGACAACGAGATTCAGATCAGTGAAGCGGCTGTGCGGGACATCATCCGCTACTACACTCGTGAAGCGGGTGTTCGTAGTCTGGAGCGGGATGTTGCAAAGATCTGCCGCAAGGTGGTTAAAAGCCTGTTGCTGAAGCCCGCATCAAAGCGAGTCAACGTGACCCCCAAGAATCTGGAGGATTATCTTGGGGTTCGCCGCTATCGCTATGGGCAGGCCGAAGAAAATGATCAGGTCGGTCAAGTAACCGGATTGGCATGGACTGAGGTGGGCGGTGAATTGCTGACCATCGAAGCCGTCATCATGCCGGGTACGGGAAAGCAGACATACACAGGCAAGCTCGGTGAGGTGATGCAGGAGTCCATCCAGACCGCCATCACGGTCGCCAGAAGNNATCGGGATGTGTACAGCGCTGGTGTCTGCCTTGACGGGCATTCCGGTCCGTTCAACGGTGGCCATGACGGGTGAAATCACGCTGCGAGGCGAGGTATTGCCTATTGGTGGTCTCAAGGAGAAGTTGCTGGCGGCACACCGTGGCGGCATTACCACGGTTCTGATTCCCAGGGAAAACGAGCGTGATCTCGCCGAAATCCCCAAGAATATCAAGCAGAACCTGACGATTGTGCCTGTGCGCTGGATTGACGAGGTTCTGACTTATGCCTTGCAGCGTGAGCCTGAGCCCATCCTGGGTGGCGCCAAGTCAGATGCTGCCGGGGTTGGCAAGTCGCCCGGCGTCGTGGGCCCCATCGTGGCTCATTGAAATTGGCCCCATATCCAAAGCCGCTGAAAAATCAGTGCCAATATCCTTAAACCCGCGTAAATCGCGGGTTGACACGGGTTTTGATGGACTGCTAAATTGCCACGCATGGTTTTGAGAAGGGGTAGGGTGCGATGCAAATGGACATCGGCCAACTCTCATCCGAACCAGCTCAAAGCGTCAACACGAAATCTCACACCTTACAGGGGGATCCATGAACAAGGCAGAATTGATCGAAGCGATTGCCGATGCGGCTGATCTTACGAAAGCCGATGCGGGTCGCGCATTGGATGGCATGGTGAATGCCATCACTGACGCGCTGAAAAAAGGAGACACGGTGTCATTGGTCGGTTTCGGATCCTTCCTCGTTAAGGAACGCGCCGCTCGCCAGGGACGGAATCCGCAGACCGGTAAAACGATCACGATCGCTGCCGCAAAGATTCCATCCTTCAAGGCTGGCAAAGCGCTCAAGGATGCTGTAAACTAGCCAGCTTTCCAGGGTGCTTAGCTCAGCTGGGAGAGCATCGCCCTTACAAGGCGAGGGTCGTAGGTTCGATCCCTACAGCACCCACCATTTGGAGCGGTAGTTCAGTTGGTCAGAATACCGGCCTGTCACGCCGGGGGTCGCGGGTTCGAGCCCCGTCCGCTCCGCCAAAAATAAAAAACCCCGCAATTTACAGCGGGGTTTTTTTTTACCATTATGTCGTCTGATCCAGTGATACTGGGTAATCACATTCCTCCTAATCTTTTCTTCGCAGGTTATTAGATATGCTCCAAGCGATTCGGGATCGTGCACACGGTATTTTTGCCTGGGTTATGTTGATAGCAATCGGTGTCCCCTTTGCCTTGTGGGGCATTCAGAACTACATCGATACAGGCAAGGAAAATCCGGCCGCGGTGGTCGGGGATCGTGAGATTTTTGATCGGGATGTCACCCGGGCTTACGAGCAAAGTCTAAACAGTCTTGTTGGAATCGATGATTTTGATGAGAAAAAGCTGCGTGAACAGGCACTGGAACGGCTGATCAGCGAAGAAGTGATCGTACAGGGTGCGGAACAACGCATGCTAACAGTCTCCGATACCGAGGCGCGTAGTTTTATACAGACACTTCCTTACTTCCAAACGGACGGGAAGTTTGACAAAGACAAGTACAAAGTGATGCTGTCTGCACAAGGCATGAACCCCACCCAGTTCGCAGCTCAGATACGTCGCGCCTTGATAAGTGAACAGTTTCAGCACGGTGTCGTTGACAGCGCCTTCGTCACCAAGGGCGAATTGGAAACGTTGATGCGGCTTAAAAACCAGGAGAGAGAGATCGAATACGCGGAAATTCCACTCCCTAAAGTCACACGGAGCTTCAGCGATGCGGAGATCGCCTCCTACTATCAGGCGCATCTTGCGGAATTCCGCAACCCTGAGCAGGTTTCCATCGAATATCTCGAGCTCAACTTGAACGAAATCGCCAAGGATGTCCAGGTCAGCGATGATGAGTTGACCAAGCTTTATGAAGAGCAAAAAGCCAGCCTCGGGACCCCAGAACGCCGCAAGATCAGCCACATTTTGATAGCACCAGCGGCCAGCAGTGAAGCGGCACTCAAGGCTGCCCAGGAGAAGGCGACTGGCATTCGTGACCAAATCCTTAAAGGTGAGGACTTTGCCAAACTGGCTCGGGAAGTTTCCAGTGACTCGTTGTCTGGCAAGGCGGGCGGGGATCTAGGATTCCTCAACAAGGATGCTCAGGAGGAGTCTTTTACCCAGGCGGCTGAAAAGCTGAGTTCGGGTGAGGTTTCCGAGCCTGTCAAGACATCGTTTGGTTACCACCTGATCAAGGTGACGGAGTTGGTTCCAGCAAAGCTGAAATCTTTCGAAGAAGTGAAAGAGGAGTTGCGGAAGTCAGCCCAGCGCAACGCCGCAGAAACCCGTTTTTATGATCAGGGACAGAAGCTTGCCGAACAAACCTTTGAACACCCGGGCAGCCTCGATACTGCCGCTCAGACGCTGGGACTGAAGGTTCAGCAGACAGGTCTTTTTACCCGTGAACAAGGTGAAGGATTGGGAGCCGAGGAAGTCGTTCGCAAGGCCGCTTTTTCCGAGGATGTACTGGGTGGCCGAAATAGCGAGCCGGTCGAATTGGGTAATGAGAAAGCGGTCGTACTTCGTATCAAGGATCACCAACAGGCTTCTGACAAACCCATGGCCGAGGTCAAGGATGTCGTCATAGCCAAATTGCGTGACCAGGAGTCTCGTGCTGAAGCCATCAAGCGCAGCCAGGAGCTTCTTAAGACTGTCCGGGAGGGGAAACCGCTCGCCGAAGCAGCCAAGAGTCTGGATCTTCAGACCACTAAGACCGGGCTTGTT
>DIVI01000020.1:5518-7380 GCA_002423305.1 Methylococcus sp. UBA6136
TCGTTACCCCGGCTCATTCTCTAGCCAGGTGAAAAAAGTCGTGTAGGCGATCGCCAGCAAGGTCGTGCCCAGAAAAATTCCCACAAAACCCCAAGTCAGCATTCCACCGACTACGCCCACCATGATCAGCAGGAAGGGGAGTGGGCTCGACAGACCGATAAAATAAGGTTTTATGAAATTGTCCATCAGATTGATGGCAATACCCCAGATCATGGTAAAGACCGCCCAACCATTCTGATCCAGATGGGACAACCATGCGGCAACGGGAATCCAGATGATGGCGGTGCCAATCTGCATAACGGCGGCCAGGAAACACAGCAGTCCCAGAATCGTAGCGGCTGAAATGCCAGCCATCGCGAACCCTACCCCAGACAAGAGGGCCTGAATGAGCGCGGTGCCGATGACACCCAGCGAAACACCGCGAACAGTATTGGCAGCGGTCTGTGTCGCTTTGAGTGCAGATGCTCCGCCAATTCGGTGAGCCAATTTCTCAGCGACCGCCGCCGCTTGTTCACCATAGGAGTAGAGTAGGCCCGCCATGAGCACGGCCAGCACGATGTTGATGGCATTCAGAGCCAGACCAGCGCTCCCATGGAGTAGCCACTTGCCGACCGTGGTCAAGAGAGGACGTATTCGGGCAGGATCCAGCAGCGCTAACCATTTTCCCTCACGCCAATCTGCATCCAGGCTCTCCCCCACCCATGGCAGGCTCGCCAGCCAGGCTGGCGGCTCACCGCGCAGCCAAGAGAGCACCGTCTCAAACCATCCCTCCACATTGGGGGCATGCTCCGTAAGTGCGCTGAGTGCTAGAACCGCCGGCACCACGAAAACAAGTAATTGCAACAAGGTCAACAGAATCGCAGCGAGTTTCCTTCTCCCGCCTAGCCATCGAGTCAGCGATAAATAATAGGGCCAGGTTGACAGCGACAAAATCATGGCCCAAATGAAGGGTGGAATGAACGGGGCAACAATTTGCAGGCAGGCATAGCCCAATCCTCCGACCAGCAAGAGCAAAAAGACTCGTTCGATCAGTTGTCCTTCATTAAGGGCACTTTTTAAATTCATGGATTGAGGTTCTCTGAATCGGCTTTGTAACGCATAGCCAACCTATTATTTGTTGACGGGTAATGTTCTGGGTCCTCCAACTTGCCGTTCCACAAATTTACCCCGAACGCCGTCATAGACCCGAATCGGTTTGTTAGAAATCATGCATCGATACCCTCAATCGCGTCTCTTGGGAGAATGCTGAAGGTTTCCTCATCGATGTCGAAAACGATCACCGCCCTGCCGCTTTCTAGTTGGCTCCGAACCTGTCTGACGCGCAGGGGCATGTTGGCGTCATATTCGCCATAGTCGGTTCCATCGCGAGTGACGAACTCTTCAAGCATGGCCGAGAGCGTGTCGGGGTCCAGCGAATGATGGGGAATGATCACAGGTGTCATGGTGACCAGCTACAGCATCGATTGATAGACAGAAAGATTTTGCCGAGAGCCTGACCAGAGGTTGGTTCCGGGGCCGGGTGAAGTGAGGGCAACTTCGGTCAGGCAGAGCCTCCCCGGACCGCCATAACCGATGAACTGCATGAATCTCATGGTCCGTAATGGTGAGGTGGGCGGCTAGAGTTTTGAATGTGACCCATCACATAGCGCCCCGTTCTGGCTGTGTTTGCATCCGCAGAAGTAGACGGTTCCGGATTTATCTGCAGAGTATTTGACCGGGGCCATCCCGCTATCCTTGTGGCTGCCGTCACAGAACGGTTGTTTTCCGCTTTTGCCGCAGGCACACCAGTAATAATCCTTGCCCGCTTCCACTTCGACAGGGAACGGTCCTTTCTGGGCAATGATGGGTTGATTCATGACATT
>DIVI01000020.1:7440-8225 GCA_002423305.1 Methylococcus sp. UBA6136
GGGTTCACCTTTTCTCCGTTCACCTGCATCAGCAGGGTAGACAAGTCGGTATTGCCTGAAGCGACGATGGAAAACTCGCCGAGGGAGGACACGGTAGAGTCACGTGCCGGCTTTTCGTCGGTGAAAGTCGCCTCTGAGCAGCTGCTTCCGCCACCGCCACTGCCGCCATAAGCGACCACAGTTGAGCTGAATGGCAGCATGCCGAATACAAAAACGAAAGCAAAACGACTGGTTCTCTTCATGGCATTCTCCTTGGTTGTCGAGGGGTTGATCAGTCTATTCAATGTTGGCTGTCAGCGATATGGGCAGGGTAATCCGGTGGACGGGTTTCGGCGCATTTGTCTCCCGGCCCAAGCTTGATGATCCGGTGAACCACCAAGGCGGATTCTATGCCTTCGCCCTCCATCCTGGGGCTGGAACCCAGGCGGGAGGCGCGCTCTGAAGTCGGGCTTTGTAACGATCATCAACGGCTATGTTGGAGAGGGCGTCGCAATCTCGTTCAAGCTTGGCGATCACCTATTCTTCAAAGTGTCGGGTCAAGGCGAGGCGAGGCTTGATCAGATCCATTGCGCGGCCAGCAGAGCAAACAACAAACCGGCCAGCGCAAGACTGATACGAAATTGAGGCTTTTCATCTGGCGAAGCCGTTGAGTTCTAATCTGAATATTGTGCAGCGATTGACAGGCAGGTTGGATAGGTCGCTTTGACGTTGTTCAAACATTTCCAGTGCTTCGGTGCCCAATTCCGAATAGGTCCTCATGATTGTCCAATCCTTGGGAGCGAGCT
>DIVI01000221.1 GCA_002423305.1 Methylococcus sp. UBA6136
CGGGCGGGATGAACTATTCCTGTGCGCCTCAGTCAGTGGCTTCGGTCCGCATGGAGATCCGCTCCAACCGGGACCAACCCTTAAAACAACAAAAATGAGGTGACATCATGATTGGCGGCATCATTGCGATACTGATTGCCCTATGGTTCTACCGCGCGGCGGAATCTCGCCATTTATCCGGAATTCAATGGGCGATTGGCGGCGCCATTGCCTTTTACATTCCCAATTTCATCTGGAGCCTGATGGTCGCCAAACCCATGATGAATCAGCTGCACGCACAAAACGCCACAGGAATGGCATCCATGCTCGGATTCTCATCGGTGTTTGTCGGTGCCGTGGTCGCCATCTTGGTCCATTTCCTGGTTCTGCGCCGCGTCCAGGCCCAGGCACCCAACTGAAATCGAAAAAAAGGCGATGCCCGAAGGAATCGCCTTTCTCGAAAAAGCGCCCGGGGATTCCGGGCGTTTTTTTATGGTTGCCGACTTACAGCTTGGCTGCGTTTTCCGCCAGATAGGCGGCGACGCCTTTGGCGTCAGGGGTCATGCCTTTGCTGCCCTTGCTCCAGCCAGCCGGGCAAACTTCACCATGTTCTTCCACGAACTGCAGGGCATCCACGATGCGGATGAGTTCGTCCATATTGCGCCCCAGCGGCAGATCATTGACGACCTGATGACGCACCTGACCGCTTTTGTCGATCAGGAAGGTACCGCGATAAGCGACGGCTGCGTCCGCATGTTCGACGTCATAAGCCTTGCATATAGCATGACTCACATCGGCGATCATCGTGTAGCGTACCGGGCCGATGCCGCCCTTTTCGACCGGCGTATTGCGCCAGGCTGCATGTGTGAACTGCGAGTCCACAGACACGGCCAGCACTTCGACACCACGGCTCTTCAGTTCGTCCAGACGATGATCAAGCGCGACCAACTCGGTCGGACAAACAAAAGTGAAGTCCAACGGATAAAAGACGACGGCCACATACTTTCCCTTGGTGCGCTCGGAAAATGAATAGCTGTCAACGATGCTGCCATCACCCAAAACAGCAGCGGCCTTGAAATCGGGGGCTTGTTTACCAACCAGTACGCTCATTCCAGATCTCCTCTACGTTGAAGTGAAAACTCGGCAGAACTCAGTGCGTCCGCCATCAATAACCGATGCAATGAATGTCGCATTCAGGACTCGCGAATTCTACAGCAAAATAGTAGGTAATTGGCGATTCGGCGAACGATCAAGCCGCCGCCTCAGTGAGCCTGGGTCCGCCTGGCGACCACCGCCTCGGCCAGTTTCTCCATCAGCACTTCACTGTCCTCCCAGCCCAGACAGGCATCGGTAATGCTCTGGCCATACGTCAGCGACTTGCCCGTCTCCAGCTTTTGGTTACCTGCCGTCAGGTGACTTTCAATCATGACACCGAATATTCGGCGATCTCCCCCGGCAATCTGTTCTCCCACCTCTTCGCTGACCTGCATTTGCCGGTGATACTGCTTGAGGCTGTTGGCATGGCTGAAATCGATCATGATCTGGGTGGGCAATCCTGCCTTTTCCAATGCTTCGGCCACGTGCTGCACGCTGATGGCATCGTAATTCGGCCGATCGTTACCACCGCGGAGTATCAGGTGGCAGTCCTGATTGCCGGTGGTGGAGAAAATGGCCGAATGCCCCGCCTTGGTCAGCGACAGGAAATGATGCGGTCGCCGTGCGGCATGAATGGCGTCAATCGCCACCTGGACCCCGCCGTCGGTGGCGTTCTTGAAGCCGACCGGGCACGAAAGACCGGAAGCCAACTCCCGATGGACCTGGCTCTCGGTGGTTCTGGCACCAATGGCGCCCCAGGCAATCAGATCGGACACGTACTGCGGCGAGATGACATCCAGATACTCCGTCGCCGCCGGCATGCCCATTTCATTCAGATCGCGCAAGAGCTTGCGGGCCGTGCGCAATCCCTTGTTGATGTTGAAGCTTTCATCCAGGTCCGGGTCATTGATCAGCCCTTTCCAGCCCACGGTCGTCCGGGGTTTCTCAAAATACACCCGCATGACGATGACAAGATCGCGTTCCAGTTTCTCCTTGAGCACCAGCAACCGACGGGCATAGTCGATAGCGGCTTCCGGATCGTGGATTGAACAGGGTCCGATGATCACTAGGAGGCGGTCATCCTGCCCGGCCAGAATATTGTGAATGGCACGACGGGCCGTCAGCACCGTCTGCGCGGCTTTGGCGGCAATCGGAAACTCGTCATGGGCTTCATGCGGCGCGATGACCTGCTTGATCTCAGTGATTCGAAGATCATCCGTATTGAAAGCGTTATGTGCGACTGGAACGACGTCCTCGGACTGGTTCATAGGAATTTCCAAGTGCAAAAGGCCCAGAGCGGGCCAGATAAAAACAGCAACGATGGCCTATCTTATCGCGGAGGCGGGGCCAGAGGCTACTCGAACACCTGCCGAGCCCGGGTCTCGGGAGGCGAGGTTAGCAAGCATCTCACCAGAGATCGTAGCGCGAATTAGGGACCGACCATTTCAGGCTGGCCGTGACCTTCTGGCCTCCCTGTATACGGATCCTCTTCATCACCGTGCCTTCGCGACTGTGATATTGCTTGCCGTAGAAGAAACCATATTCGTCCCAGATGTGATGCTGCCAGATAAGGCGGGCCACCAAATAAAATTCGCCATCCGCAACCTGGTCGAACGTGAAATGACCGTCACCATTACAGGCAACCGTTCGACCGGTTTCCGGGAAATGCGAATCCACCGCCAGGTTCGATGGCCCGTCCTCTTTGGAGCGGTAATAGAACCCCTGGGGCCTCGCATTAGTGGGTTCAAGCGTCTCATAGGTCAGCCGCGCCCATTCGCGGGCATAAGGGGTTGCCGGGTAGAGCGTCGCGCTATCGCCGGCACAGGAGAGTACCCCACCGCTCGATAACCACATCAAGGCCGTTCCCACGATCTGGTTGGTCCCCGGCTCCAGCATTTTTCGGGCCGCGGCCGGATTGAAGGGCGGGGATATACGCACGCGCTGCGGCCCCTCACAGGCCCCCAGCAACAACAGCCCAAACAACAAGCCCGACCTAACAGACCGTCCCGAGCCCGGCAGGTACCCCAGAAAGGCCCGACTGACTTTCGGATAAGCCATTTTTAACCCACCCAGCGGCGGGCATTGCGGAACATTCTCATCCACGGGCCGTACTCGCCCCAGTCACTGGAACGCCAGGAGTTCTGAATGGCCCGGAAGCCCCGCTCCGGGTGCGGCATCATGATGGTGACGCGACCATCCTCCGTCGTCAGCCCGGTCACTCCATCGGGCGAACCGTTCGGGTTGGCGGGAAATGCTTCGGTGACACGGCCGTAATGATCGACATAGCGCAAGGCAACCTGCGCCTCGGTGGCGTGACCATGACGGAACTCCGCCCTGCCCTCCCCGTGCGCAATAACGACCGGCAGACGCGAACCGGCCATGTCCGTCAACAGAATTGAGGGCGAGGCTTCGATCTGCACCATCGCCACACGCGCCTCGAACTGTTCCGACAGGTTTCGCTGGAATGAGGGCCACGCCGTCGCCCCCGGGATCAGTTCAGAAAGGTGCGACATCATCTGACAACCATTACAGACGCCCAATCCGAAAGTATCCTCGCGATGGAAGAAGGCCTGAAAGGCTTCTCGCGCCCGGGGATTGAGCCATATCGACTTGGCCCAGCCCCCACCGGCCCCGAGCACGTCACCATAGGAAAATCCGCCACAGGCCACCAACCCGGTGAATCCTTCCAGCGCGACGCGGTTTTCGAGGACATCACTCATGTGGACATCGACTGCCGTGAATCCGGCACGATCGAACGCGGCGGCCATCTCCACATGCCCGTTCACGCCCTGTTCACGCAGGATGGCGACACGCGGACGGGTTTTCAGCAGGAACGGCGCGGCGATGTCCTTCTGCGGATCAAAACTGAGGTGCGAAGAAAGTCCGGGGTCGGCATCATCGACGATAGCCGCGAATTCCTGCCGAGCACAGTCTGGATTGTCCCGCAGGGACTGGATGTGATAACTGGTTTCCGACCAGATCGACTGGAGTTCCGCTCGTGTTGCCGAGAACAACGCCGACGCACCATGACGCAGCGTGATCTGACCGGTTTTGCGGGGAGCGCCCAGCGTGTGAACGTGATCTCCCACTCCCGCCTGATCGAGCACGCTCAATACGCTATCAAGGTCGCGACTGCCTACCTGGATCACGGCACCCAGTTCCTCGGCAAACAACGCGGCCAGACTGTCCTTGCCCAGCGAAGAAAGATCGATGTCCAGACCGCATCGAGCCGCGAAGGCCATTTCCACCAGCGTCGCGAAAAGACCGCCATCAGAGCGGTCATGGTAAGCCAGCAGAAGACCCGCCTGATTGAGTGACTGTATCGCTTCAAAAAAGGCCTTGAACAGACGGGGATCTTCGAGATCGGGACAGTCGTCGCCGAGCTGACCGTGTACCTGTGCCAGCACGGAACCGCCCAAGCGATTGCGACCTAGCCCCAGATCGATTAGCAACAAGCAGGTATCGCCCTTGTCCAGCCGGAGTTCGGACGTCAGCGTCAGACGAATGTCTGATACCGGCGCGAAGGCGGTAATGATCAACGACAGCGGCGAGCGCATGACCACGTCCTGACCCGACTGCTTCCACACGGTCTTCATGGACAGTGAATCCTTGCCAACCGGAATCGCGATTCCGAGCGCCGGACACAGCTCCATGCCAACGGTTTTGACGGTATCGAATAATCGGGCGTCCTCATCCGGACTGCCGGCGGCCGCCATCCAGTTGGCGGAGAGTTTGATATCACCCATCGACGCGACCCGGGCGGCAGCCAGATTGGTCAGGGCTTCACCCACGGCCATGCGTCCCGAGGCCGACGCATCGATCAGTGCGATGGGCGCACGTTCTCCCATAGCCATGGCCTCGCCGGTCGTGGCACGGAAACCCGTCGCGGTCACGCCGACATCGGCCACCGGCACCTGCCAGGGGCCGACCATCTGATCGCGCGCCACCAGACCGCCCACGGAACGATCCCCGATATGGATCAGGAAACTCTTGTCGGCGACGGAAGGACAGCGAAGCACCCGACGGGCCGCCTCGGCCAGATCGACTTCAGCGAGATTCAGTGGGGGCAACGTGGGCGACTCGCGCCGGGCCTCACGCTGCATCCTGGGCGGTTTCCCGAACAGTAACGACATCGGAATATTGACCGCATCATCGCCCAATAGCCGATCAGCCAGGACCAGTTGCTCCTCTGCGGTGGCCTGTCCGATCACCGCATAAGGACAGCGCTCGCGTTCACAAAAGGCACGGAATAGCGGCAATGCCTCCGGTTTCAGCGCCAGCACATAGCGCTCCTGGGACTCATTGCACCAGATCTGCATCGGCGACATGCCGGGCTCGTCGCTCAGCACCTCGCGCAATTCGAAGCGACCACCGCGACCCGCATCATGGATGATTTCGGGAACGCCGTTTGACAGCCCGCCAGCCCCGACGTCATGGATGGACAGGATGGGCGTGTCATCACCGAGGGCATTGCAACGATTGATGACTTCCTGGCAGCGGCGCTGCATTTCCGGGTTCTCGCGCTGCACCGAAGCGAAATCGAGGGCTTCGGCACTTTCACCGGATGCCACGGACGAAGCCGCCCCACCCCCCAGACCAATCAACATGGCCGGCCCACCGAGGACGACAATGGGCGACCCGGGTGGAATCGGGTTCTTGCCGAGTTGCTGACTGCGGATATTCCCCATACCGCCCGCCAGCATGATGGGCTTGTGGTAACCCCGCAGACCCTCGCCCACCGCTTCCGGCTGCTCAAAGGTCCGGAAGTACCCGCAGATATTGGGGCGGCCGAATTCATTGTTGAAAGCAGCGCCTCCCAGCGGACCGGCGATCATGATATCCAGGGCCGAGGCGATGCGACCGGGTTTGCCATGATTCTGCTCCCAGGGTTGCTCGAAGCCCGGAATACGCAAATTGGAGACCGAGAATCCGGTCAAACCGGCCTTGGTATGCGAGCCGCGTCCGGTCGCCGCCTCGTCGCGGATTTCACCGCCAGAACCGGTTGCCGCACCCGGGAATGGGGAAATGGCCGTGGGATGATTGTGAGTCTCCACTTTCATCAGCAGATGAGCGGGCTCTTCCCTGTAGCCATATTCGAGACTAGCCGGGTCGCGCAGAAAAACCTGGGTTAGCGGCCCTTCCACCACCGCCGCATTGTCACTATAGGCCGACAGGATCCCACCGGGTGAGACCTGGCTGGTATTGCGAATCATGGCAAACAGGGACTGACCCTGCTCATCGCCGTCAACCACCCAGCTCGCATTGAAAATCTTGTGCCGGCAATGCTCGGAGTTGGCCTGGGCAAACATCATCAGCTCGACATTCGTCGGATCACGACCCAACTCGACAAAGCTCTCGGCCAGGTAATCCAGCTCGTCATCGGAAAGCGCCAATCCCAGCGTCTGATTTGCGGTGACCAGGGCCGGACGACCTTCGGCCAGCACCGGCACGCTGTCAACCCGGGCGGGCGCATGATGCAGAAAGACCCGATCCTCCTGCCCTGGAACCAACACTGTCTGCGTCATGCGGTCATGGAGCAGTGCCTCCAACGCGATGCTGGAGTCAGATGTGAGGGATGCGCCAACCTGCAGCGTGAAATGCACGCCCCGCTCGATTCGCAGCACGGACTCCAGACGACAATGATGGGCAATATCGGTGGCCTTGCTGGACCAGGGCGACAGCGTGCCAAGCCGGGGCACGATCAGGTATTCGAGCGACCCGACGGAAGTGTTCTCAGGCGCCTGACCATAATCCAGAATCGATTTCAGTCGTTCCAGCGACGCCTCATTGAGTTCGTCGGAAGACTCGACCAGATGCACATAGCTGGCATCCAGCCCGGTTACGGACGGTTCAACGGCCTGCAATTCGGCCAGCAACCGACCGCGACGAAAGGGTGACAGCGCCGAGGGGCCCTGAAGTTTAAGAATCATGGTCCGACCTTTGTGGGGTGGTGATTAAGAGACTTGGCGGCCGAATTAAAAAGGCCCCGGCGTTGGCCAGGGGCATCCATCGATTTCACCATGAATGCCCGAGATGGGAATATTCGCAGACCCGAATCAGGGCGCCGGCTTCTCGCCCTTGCCACCCAAGGCTGTATTTTGCAGGGTCTCATTTAGCTGTTTGAGCAGATCAAGACCCGGCCCGTCACGTTGCGGCTTGCCTTCCGAATCCTGAACATAAATCGAGGTCACGCCGGATTTCTCTTCCAGCTTGATTCGATACTCCTGGGTGCCGCCAGGGCTGCCATTGAACATCTCGGCCACATCGCCAAAGAAACCCTTATCTTCATAGGGCTTCTGGTTCTTGGCAAAGTGGACGAAGTAAAGCCCATCGGACCGATTTTGATCGATGATCTCCAGCTTCTGCCGTCCCAAGGCCTTGTTGACTTCGGCCCAGGTAATGTCAAACGGCGCCTGCACTTCGATGAGGGGGACATCGGACGAGCTTTCGGCCAGAACCGGTTTGGGATGATCCTTCCCAGCCCGCATAGCCTTGGCATCCTCCGGCGACATTTCGGCGCCGGGTGCCGGCGTTGCCTCCCGGTCCGAGGAGACTGCCTCGGCGGAATCATCCGCCGAGGAGGGAGACTCCCAGGAGGGCCGACTTCCCCCTGAGGCGCCATCGATGGTGGACGAACTCAAGTCCGGCGGTATTTCCAGCGCCGCGATTTCGGTGCTGTACTGGTACTGCTTGTGCTTGTCCGGGAACCACCCCTCAATAGTGCTGCACCCGGTCAATAGAGCAAGCACAGAGGAAGCCGCCAGCAACGGGCGCAGGCCATAAACCTTGATCATGAGACGACTCCTTCAAGCACACCCGCCTGACGCATGGCGGCATGAACCGCCACATGGCACCCTTCGGACAACCAAGTCAGCGGCAAACGGATACCCGGTTTGATGAGCCCCAATTCGGCCAGCGCCCATTTGACCGGGATGGGGTTGGACTCGATAAAGAGATCCCGATGCAGGCCGGTCAATTTGGCGTCGATGGCGGCCGCCGCTTCAAAATCGCCCTCACGCGCAGCAACACACAGCTCATGCATAAGCCGTGGCGCCACGTTGGCTGTGACCGAAATCACGCCATGACCGCCCAACAGGCAGAACTCCCGCGCGGTGGCGTCATCGCCGGAATACAGCAGAAAATCCGGGCCGCAAAGGCGAAGGATTTCACGGGCCCGATCCAGATTGCCGGTGGCCTCCTTGACCCCGATGATTCCGGGCACGGTGGATAGACGGGCGATGGTTTCCGGAAGCATGTCGCAGGCGGTCCGGCCCGGCACGTTATAAAGAATCTGGGGGATATCCACTGCCTCGGCAATCGCCTTGTGATGCCGGTAAAGCCCCTCCTGAGTGGGCTTGTTGTAATAGGGTGTGACCAGCAGACAGGCATCGGCCCCGTGCTGTTTAGCCTGCCGGGTCAGGCTGATCGCCTCAGTAGTGGAATTGGCGCCGGTTCCGGCAATGACGGGGACTCGACCTGCCACCTGATCCACGGTCAGCCGGATCACCTCGCAGTGTTCATCCTCGTCCAGCGTGGCGGACTCACCGGTCGTCCCGACAGCCACTATGCCATCGGTACCCTGCTCGATGTGAAATTCGATCAGCCGCCGCAAGCCTTCACGGTCCAGCGCGCCATCCGGCTCCATCGGCGTCACCAATGCAACGAGACTACCTTGAATCATGCCCATTTTCCGGCTTCAAAAAAGGGAAGAATGGTAACGTGGCGCCGATAGGCGTGACAACCGCGTTGAAGCAGGCATCCCACCGATCGGCGTAGGCGAACGCAATAATGGCTCGGGGTGAAAATGGTAAACTTCAGGCCTGTGTATCTGGCTTGGCGAATCCCCATGCAACTTGCGATTACCGTTCTCGGTGAAAATCACCCTGACCTCATTATCGAACTGACCAAGGCCATCAAGGAGGCCAAATGCACGATCCTCGAAAGCCGCATGACGGAACTGGGGTTGGAGTTTGCCGGGCATCTGCTGGTTGAGGGTAACTGGAACCACATTGCCCGACTTGAAAACGCCATGGAGACGCTGGGCAACCGATTCCAGCTAAAGTTTCAGCTGCTCCGCGCCAAGGAGCAGGACACCCCTACCGCAGAGGAAGATTTGGGACTGCCCTATGCCATCGATATCTTTGCGACCGACCAGATCAACAATATCTACGATCTCAGCGACTTCCTGATCAGTCGCGGCGTGAGCATCATGGATCTCTCAACCAGTCGTTACCCGGCCCCGTTTACGGGTTCGCCGCTGTTCCTGGCTCACATGATCGTGCGTATCCCCTCCGGCATGCGCATCGTTTCCCTCCGCGACGAATTCCTGGATTTCTGCGACCAGATGAACCTGGACGCGATTCTGGAACCGGTAAAACGCTAATCCCACCCAACAGAGAGACCAACCATGAGCATCCCGACCATCGGCCAACCGGTTGCTGATTTCACCCTTCCTGCCACCTCGGGCAAGACCGTGCAACTTTCAGGGCTCAACGGACATTACTTGGTTCTTTATTTCTACCCGAAGGACAGCACCCCCGGCTGCACCCAGGAAGGGCAGGATTTTCGCGATCTCTATCCGGATTTTCAGGGCCTCGGCGCCGAAATTCTTGGTGTCTCCCGCGACAGCCTCAAGTCCCATGAGAACTTCAAGTGCAAGCAGGAATTCCCGTTTGAGCTCCTCTCCGATGCAGATGAATCGCTGTGCCGTCAGTTCGACGTCATCAAGCTGAAGAACATGTACGGCAAGCAGGTGCAGGGCATAGAGCGCAGTACTTTCCTGATCGATCCGGCGGGAAATCTGGCCGCCGAGTGGCGCAAAGTCAGCGTCAAGGGGCATGCTGCCGAGGTCCTTGAGAAAGTCCGGTCGCTCAAGACCGCCTGAACCCATCCATTACCATGTCAGTTCAAGCAGGTCGCTCAACGGCCTTTCGGGGTGATCTGACTTGCATCATTGCCCTACTGGGCTTTGTTACTGCTCCCGTGGAGGCCGGCCCGGTATATCGCTGCTTCCAGAATGGCCGCGTGGCTTACACCCAGAATGCGTCAGACCCGAGTTGCGAGCCGATTGAGGTCAATGCCTACGAACCTGATCCAGAAACGGTTTCCCAGAAAAAGGATCAGCTCAGACAATGGCGAGACGATCGCTCCAAGTCGCTGAGCGAGGGGCGTCGTAAAAAGAGCGGCAGGAAACAGAAACCCAGGGAACCCGGAACCGAGGGTGACATCCCCGACGATCTGAAATCGACCACCGACGCCATGAAGATTCCGAACGAATTGGACTTCAAGGAACCGACCGGCGAGCCATAAGCAAGGCTACTGCGCATCCCTCCGATCGTCCTTCACACACCGCACGACCGAAGCAGCCCCACATGAACCGCGACGACACTCCCGCCATCATCATCGAACCGCAAGGACCGCATCGGGCCAGCATCATCTGGCTGCACGGGTTGGGGGCGGATGGTCATGACTTTGCCCCCATCACCACCGAACTGCAGCTGCCCGATGCGCTCGGCGTGCGCTTCATCCTGCCGCATGCCCCCCATCGACCGGTAACCATCAATGGCGGCTATGTCATGCGGGCCTGGTACGACATTGCTCATACCGATATCGGTCGCACTCCCGACCTGGGCGGCATCGAGGCATCCCGACAGGCCGTGGCAGAACTGATCGACCGCGAAGTGGCGGCCGGCATTCCACCCGAACACATCATCCTCGCCGGTTTCTCGCAGGGTGGCGTCATCGCGATTGAAACCGTGACTCATCACCAGGACAAGCTGGGGGGCGCCATCGCCCTTTCCTGCTACCTGGCTCGCAACGTCGATCTACCCGCCGCCACGCGACCCATCCCCGTTTTCCTTGCCCACGGCACCGAGGACACCATCGTGCCGCACGGGCTGGGGCTGGCGGCACGCGATGCGCTGGAAAAACAAGGATATGCGGTGGAATGGCATGCCTATCAGATGCCCCACTCCGTATGTCAGCAGGAGATCATGGATATTCGCCGCTGGCTGCTGGCGCAACTGGGCGAGCACTGAAGTCGGCTAAGCGGACCTTTTTACCCCGGACAGGATGGCCCAGTCCTCGCGCTGCCGGACCGGCTCGAATACCACCTCGGCCGCATAGGCCACCCGCACCGACTCGGCCTGCTCGGCGAGAATACCCGAGAGGGCCAGATGTCCGCCGGGCTTGAGCCGAGACAGAATATCCCCAGCCAGCTCCACCAGCGGCCCGGCCAGAATGTTTGCTACCACCACATCCGCCAACGGTAAACCCTGATCGCCCGGAAAACCCAGCGTCAGCCTCCCCTCGACGCCATTCTTTTGAGCATTGTCCTGGCTAGCCGTCAACGCCTGAGGATCGATATCAATGCCGTGCGCCGATGATGCCCCCAGCTTCAGCGCGGCCACCGCGAGTATCCCCGAACCACAGCCGTAATCCAGCACGGTCCGGCTCGCGAGATCGAGACCCTCCAGCCATTCCAGACAAAGCGCCGTCGTCGGATGGGTGCCCGTCCCGAAAGCCAGCCCCGGGTCCAGGATCACATTGACAGCAGTGGGCTCCGGCGGCTCATAGCCGGTCGGGCAAATCCACAGGCGGTTCCCAAACCGCATGGGCTTGAAGTGCTCCATCCACGCCCGCTCCCAGACCTGATCCTCGATGATCTCGCTGCCCCAATCGAGAAGCCCATCGGCGAAATGACGCAACGCGGAGAGGCGAATCGCATCGCCATCGATGTCCCCCTCGAACAGCGCCGTGACCTTGGTCCGTTGCCACAGCGGCGTTTCCCCCGGGGGTGGCTCGAACAGTGGCTGATCGCCCGCATCGTCAAACCCCACCGACAAGGCGCCCTGCGCCATGAACCAGTCGGAAACCGACTCAGCCTGCGACTCCTCGACCGTGGCCGCCAGCTGGCGCCACATCAGTGCTTCAGTCCCAGTTTCTTTTCGAGGTAATGAATGTTCTGGCCGCCAGCGTCAAAACCCGGATCATTGATGATATCCAGCAGCAGCGGGATATTGCAGTTGATGCCGCCAATCACGAGCTCGTTGAGTGCAGTACGCATGCGGGCGATGGCGCTGGCGCGATCTTCGCCATGCGCGATGAGCTTGCCGATCATCGAATCGTAATACGGCGGGACCACATAGCCGTTGTAGATGTGCGTTTCCACCCGGATACCGGGGCCACCGGGCATGTGGAACTGCTCGATCA
>DIVI01000052.1:0-1748 GCA_002423305.1 Methylococcus sp. UBA6136
GGCGAAGCCCTGATCAATTTCGCTTTCCAGAGGATTCTTCTGCTGGTTGGGCTGATGGCGCTGACCTTTGTTTTTGCGGGCGTCCTTTATCACTGGCTGGTCAGCAAAATCCGACCCTCACGAGCCTGATCTTTGCCAGACTGGTCGCTTATCCCTCGTCGAATTCGAACTTGCTCCGCGACGGGCGGTCTTGAAATGGAAAGATGCCGTGGCCAATTCATTGGTCAGATATTTTTTGACTACTCCGCATTGACTTCAAGCCCCTTATCCAGGAGATCATCATGCAACCAACTCCCCTGCGCCAGAGCCTGATCGGGCTGGCCGTCGTTGCGACGCTGGCGTCAGGCGTGACTCTGTTCCGACAGCAGTCGATGAACAGTCAAGTCAGGCCTGAAGCTGAAGTACCCCCCAGCGCAAAGCCAACAAGTCCTGCCGTTCCTCCACCGCCAGTGGCTCAGGCCGATGCGGCAGTTCTGGCTGACTTTGCCGGTATTGCGGCCAGCAATGGTCCCGCTGTCGTCAACATCAGCACCAGTCGTGATCAGGGAGGCCCTTCAGAGAAAGAAGCCGAACCCGAAGGACCCGGCTACGGCGATCCGTTTGCACCTTTTTTTGGACCTCAGGCTCCCCCTGAAAATGAGGCACCTTCGCAAGGCATGGGGTCCGGGTTCATTGTTCGCCCGGATGGGGTGGTGCTCACCAATGCCCATGTTGTCGATGGAGCGACTGAAGTCACGGTCAAACTGGCCGATCGACGCGAATTCACTGCCAAGGTGGTCGGCGTCGACAAACTGACGGACACCGCCGTTCTCAAAATTGATGCGCAGAACCTGCCGTCGGTCCACATTGGCAATCCGGCTGACACTCGCGTGGGCGAGTGGGTGCTGGCCATCGGTTCCCCTTTTGGTTTTGAGAATACCGTGACCGCAGGCATCGTTTCGGCAAAGTCCCGTTCACTCCCGGAAGAAGGTTATGTCCCTTTCATCCAGACCGATGTGGCGGTCAATCCGGGTAATTCGGGTGGGCCTCTGCTAAACATCCGGGGTGAAGTCATCGGCATCAACTCTCAGATTTATAGCCGAACCGGCGGCTATCAGGGGCTGTCGTTTGCAATCCCGATCGATGTGGCCCTGAATGTGGAACAACAACTACTGGAAAAGGGCCGCGTTAGCCGGGGCAAGCTCGGCATCGCCGTGCAGGACCTAACGCAGGGTCTGGCCGAGTCGTTTGGTTTGCCTAATCCGAACGGCGCTTTGGTCGGCATGGTGCCGCCAGATGGGCCTGGCGCAAAGGCGGGGATAAAGCCTGGCGATGTGATTCTTGAGCTCAACGGGAAAACCGTCAGGGACTCCCGAGAATTGCCCCCAAAGGTCGCTGATATGAAGCCGGGTAGTGAAACGGTGCTAAAGGTCTGGCGTGAAGGAAAAGCCGTTGAGCTCAAGGCGACTGTGGCCGAGCTGGAAGACAAATCTTCCGAGACAGCAGAGAAGGCTGTCGAGCAAGTGGATCATGGCCGACTGGGACTGGCCGTACGTCCATTGACCACCGAAGAACAAAAGTCAGCACAGATCCAGGGTGGATTGCGGGTCGAAAAAGTCACCGGACCTTCCGCCAAGGCCGGTATTCGCAAAGGGGATATTGTCCTGGCGGTCAACGGGCAACCCATCAAGGACGCCACTCACTTGAGAAATATCGCGGAACAGGCCG
Source organism: Methylococcus sp. UBA6136 (assembly GCA_002423305.1). Taxonomy (GTDB): domain Bacteria; phylum Pseudomonadota; class Gammaproteobacteria; order Methylococcales; family Methylococcaceae; genus UBA6136. The sequence goes on from DIVI01000052.1 coordinate 1,708, forward strand.
GTAAGCACCTTGCCCTACTCATACAGCGGGGCGACAGCACG
>DIVI01000052.1:1754-6897 GCA_002423305.1 Methylococcus sp. UBA6136
CTAAAGCCAGCCAGTCTCAGTCTGTTTGGCCGTCCAGTAGAAGTAAATGAACCAGCCCATCAGGTGAATGGCGATGATGCCCCAGAGTATCCAGAGATAGGTGGAAGCTCGGGTCTTGTGACGGAAATCGTTTTGGGCGATCAGGGCACCTGGCCATCCCCCCATCAGCTCAAGGATGTGAAAGTAGCTTTCCGGTACGCGCCATTTCCGTGTGGCAGCATTGGCCTTGTCTCGTCCATACAGGATCATTGTCAGCAGACTGAGCATGAAGTAGGAAAAAAACGGGATGGGGTTCTTGGCCATCATCAACAAATAGCTGGACAGCACCAAGGGTGTGATGATCAATAGGTTGGTCAGCCATGAGCGCTGACGCGGATTCAATTCGAACTGTCCAGGGACTGGGGAGGGCTCTGCTTCGATCAGTGCGGGTATCAGAGCATAGGAGACACGTTTTCTACCGGGACCTTCGGCTTCACGAAACTGGACTTCGTCGCCAATAACCGGCCGGCGAGTCAGCCCTTTTTTGAAATTGCTGATGTGAACGAACAAATCTTCTTCCGCCTGATTGGGTCGAATGAACCCGAAGCCTTTGGAGTCATTCCACATCACGAGTGTGCCTTTTTTTAATGGGGGCACTTTGCGCGATTTTTGTTTTACTGGGGCGGCCATTCGGGTTCTTTTGGGTAGGTAAAAGGATTTCAATTATCGCAAACACGGACTGCTGCGGGCCAAAATGAAAGTTCAGCGAGGGTCTGGCTATTTGATGGCTATCATGCCGCAGAAGTTATACCAGCGGAAAAACACGTCACAGACGCTAAAGCCATTGCGCAGAAGCAGCTCACGGTTTTCATCGTATTGGTAGGGAATCAGCACATTTTCCAGCGATTCCCGTTTCTGAGCGATTTCCATCTCCGAGTAGCCGTTGCGCCGCTTGAATTCATAGTAATGCTTGATGAAGAGACGGTTAAGTGTGGAACTCTGGCCCAGTACTTTTTCCACCAGAACAAGACAGCCATTGCTTTGTGTCCCGTCAGCTATGGTCCGTATCAGTTGATCGCGATACAGCGGACGCACAAATTGCAGCGTCAGATTCATGACCACCACCGAGGCGTTGTGCAATGGAAGGTCTTGCTCTAGATTCTGGCAGATGAGTTCATACGGGTGAGCCATAGGCGCATCCTGAAATTTTTTTCCGGCCACTGCCAGCATTTCTGGGGATGAATCGATACCGATGAGTCGCACATCCGTGATGACTGTCTTGTCCAGGTGCAAGAGTGTGGTGCCCGTCGAGCAGCCAAGATCGTAGATACAGCTACCCGGGGTGGCGAAATCAGCGGCGATTTCCCCCACCATGCGTTGAACTTCACCATAAAAGGGTACGGAACGATCCAGCATGTCGTCGAAGACCCGCGCCGTTTCCTTGCCAAAATTGAAATCCTCGACGAGTGCTTTCGGGGTTTTGAAGTTTTCGTCTTTGTTCATGAGTCTTTATTTTTTGAGGACTGACATGTGATTACGATAAACGGCTACACCCACCCACATCAGAAGGAGAAAAACGCTTAACCAGGCCGCAGACAGGTAGCCGATGATCAGATCATAGTGGCTGACGAGGTAGATCAGCGATGAATCGAAATTCAGGTAACTCAGGGATTTGGCTGACTTGATGATGAAAACCCAACCGGCATGGATACCGATGCAAAGACCCAGGCTCATGGGCAGGATGACGCGAAAGCTACCCAGTAACAGTCCGGCGACGAAGAGTCCCAGGAAACTATCCGGCGCCACTTCCAGAAGGTGAGCAAAGCCGTCCAGGGCAATCCGAAATCCGGTGTCCCAGCCGATAGCTCCGCTCTCCGTTGTCCATTTGGTCCCGATGAAATGCAGAAGAGCGTAATAAAAAGAGCTCACCACAATGGCCATCGTGGGGTTGGACAGGCGGCGGACGACCGAAAGCAGCGCACCCCGAAAAATGCTTTCTTCGAGCAAGGCGACCCCGAAGCCGATCGCCAGGGATTTTCCCAGGATAGGCAATAGCTCGTGGGGATTGAATTTCTCCCAGGCCATTATCCGAACGTCCATCAATACCAGGGCGATCATGTGCAGGGCCAGCATCGCCGATCCGAGTAGAAAACCGATGAGCCATTGTCCGAAAAACTGTCTTTTCAGGCCAAAATCCGACCAGCATAGCCCCAGCCATTTTGCGAGGGGATACACACTCAGAAGTATCAAAACTTGCCCACCCCGACTGACCAGTGAACGGTAGAAGCCGATGTCGACCGATCCACTGAGACGGAAGAGTGGATAAGCCAATAAGGCGGAAAGCATTGCGACCAGTATCAGATACAGAAAAGGACTTACGCTCGCTATCAGCGTGGTTTGAAAAGTCTTCAAGGTTTTAGGGATAGGGTTCAATGTGATGCGGAACGCCTGATAGGGTCGGGTTCGTCGGCTAGAATGGGGATAATTAAACCATCGTCGGAGCCCACCTGGGCTGATTGTCGATGGTTTTCCCGCTGATCTTTCTTTGTTTGTCCTTCTTGAAACCTCTATCCAGTCATCACTCGCCGCTTATCGTAACCCCCGAATTGAATCGGTCGTCACTGCACCTCTGGTTTCTGGAACTCGACAACGGTCCCCTCCTGCCGATGGAGACCTATTGGGAGTGGTTGAGTCCCGAGGAAAAAGTCAGGGCCCAGCGATTCTCCCATGCGGCTTCGCAGCGGGCTTTCATTTTGACTCGCAGCCACTTGCGACGATTGCTGGCCAGTTATCTGGAGATTGAACCGGGAGCGGTCGAACTGGTGGTCAATGCGCATGGTAAGCCACGTCTGTCGCAGACCGAGGAAAATCACGGTCTGGTCTTCAATGTTTCACATTCCGCAGGCATGGCGGTGTTGGCGTTTGGCCAAGGCAGGGCGTTGGGTGTCGATGTTGAATATTTGCGTCGCCCTCGTCACCTGGACCGACTGGCGGAATATGGCTTGTCGGAGACAGAATTGAACCATTGGCGACGGCTGGATCCTGTGCATCGACCAGAATCATTCATTCGTTACTGGAATGCGAAGGAAGCCTTCGTCAAGGCGGCTGGCAGAGGCATCGGCGCTGGTCTGAAAGAGGTTGAGGTCAACGATGATTTTCAAGGTTTTCATAACGTGCCACGCGGCTTTGAACCGGCTTGCGACTGGGTTTTGCACACCGGGGTGCATGAAGATTACCGATACGCGGTGGTTCATGAAAAACCGGAGTGCGCCATCCGCCTGTTCAGGAATGGAAACGAGATTATGTCCCAATGCAGGGCGCTTTAAGCTGTAAACCGTGCCTGGTGCCCGACGGGGCTTTTTATACCGCCAGCATTGATATGGCCAGTCGACCTTATTTGTATCGCATCAGATTCTTTCCCGAGGCAACATTCCGATTCTGGAAAATCTGTCGGGGCTGGGTGAATTCCCTCGGGTAGGCGCTAAGCTGGTGGCTTTGCCCATGAAAATCGACGGGGGGAGTGGCGCCCCACTGCGGGCCGCTGTGTGGTTACCGGGTCGCTAATGCCGCTTATATGGTCTTCTCTTCCAGTGGAAGCGCCTTACCCCAGTTGAGAAGTCCCTTGGGATCGAACTGGCGTTTGATGTCATTCATCAGGCGCAAGGAAGCGGCATCCAACTCTCGATTCACGTAATCGCGCTTTTCAATGCCCACACCATGCTCACCCGAGAGTGTTCCGCGGAGCCGCAGGACGAGAGAGAACATTTCATCCAGGCACTTGTGGGCCCTATCGGATTCGCCCGGATTGCCCGGATCGTAAAGCAGATTGACATGAATGTTGCCGTTACCCGCATGACCGAAATTGACGATCGGCAATTCGTAACGGAGCGACAACTCATCGATACCGGCAATAAGGGCAGGTAGCTCGGTGACCGGCACGACGACGTCCTCGTTGATCTTCTTGGGCGCGATTTTTCTCAGTGTCGGCGACAGCGCCTTGCGGGTTTGCCACAGGGCTTCGACTTCCTCAGCCGTCTCCGCAGCCCTGAATTCAACCAGGCCATCATTCTCCGCAGCGGCACGGATGCTTTCTATCTGCGGTGCCATGGCTTCGGCGAAGCCATCCACTTCAATCATCAGCAGTGCACCCGCCTGATCTGGCAAACCCGCCGTGGAATAGCGGCGCACCATGTCGATGGCATTGCCGTCAATGAATTCGAGCGCACAGGGAACCGCGGGTTGCGCCATGATCCTGGCAATGGCCAGCGCCGCAGAGTTGACTTCCCGGTAGACCGCGCGCAGCGTGCGCTTGGCTTGGGGTAGTGGCGTCAGTTTCAGTGTGGCTTCTGTGATCAGTGCCAGCGTGCCTTCCGAACCGATCAGCAAACGGGTCAGGTCATAACCCACCACGCCTTTGGTGGTGTAGACCCCTAAACGTAATTCCTCGCCCGCACCGGTGATGGCCCTTAAACCCAGGGTATTTTCGCGAGGAGTCCCATACTTCACGGCGCGGGGTCCGGCCGAGTTGTAGGCCAGATTGCCGCCGACGCTGCAAAACGCGGCACTGGTGGGGTCGGGAGGCCAGAAAAATCCATGGTGTTTTACGTAGTCTTGAACCGCCTGATTGGTAATGCCAGGTTCGACGACGATGAAGCGGTTATCGGACGAGAATTCAAGAACTCGATTCATTCGTTCGAAGGACGCCACCACGCCGTGTTTGAGGGGAACGGTGGCGCCGGTAGTACCGGTTCCGCGACCTCGGGCTGTTAGCGGGATCTCATGGTCATTGCAGAGGCGAACCAGGGCCAGGGCTTGCTCATGCGATGTCGGAAAAACCACGGCCTCCGGCAAAACCTGCCGCTTGCTGTTGTCGTAGCCATAGACCCAGCAGTCGGCTGGATCGGTCAGGATTCTTTCGGGAGCGAAGATTTCGACCAGTCGGGCGATGAAGGTAGAGGGTAGGGGCATGATCTTACTCACCGAATAACTGGACGTCGATCAGATCACACAGACAGTGGGTGATCAGCAAATGGGTTTCCTGGACCCGTGCCGTGATATCGGACGGCACCCGGAGCTCAAGATCACTCTCACGCAGCAAGGGTGCCAATGGACCCCCGTCGCGGCCGCTTAGAGCGATGATGGTCATGTCCCGATCATGGGCGGC
>DIVI01000192.1 GCA_002423305.1 Methylococcus sp. UBA6136
CTCGTGAGGGCTTTTGTTTTTCTGGTGCTATGAGAGTGCTATGTGCGCTCGATTTTTCCATCGCCGGTCTTGAGTGATCACAGGCAGGCAGCGCCTCAATAATTTCGGTTTTGCTCGACCCTTCAGGCAGGGGAGGAGTCCACTTCTTCCAAAATCTCTTCTCCTTCTGCCGTTTGGGTATTTTTCCTGAGTCTTCGGCTTAGCTACGTAGAGCACAACTGGCTTCAGTTTGAGGGCGTAGCCGCTCTGAAATCCCCTAAAATCACCCTAAGCGGCAAAGCTTCGGGCACTAAAAAAGCCGGGATCGCTCCCGGCTCTGGGTCAAGTCATGCGATGGTGGTGGCTTGCTGCCCTTCTGATACCGTCCGCATAAGTCGGGTAATGCCGCAATCTGTTTCTTGCAAAAGAACATTCACAAACGCTAATCACTCATGCACAATAGGGGCATGGATATAAACATTATTCGTCTCGATGCCTTGCGACGGGAAATCCGTAACTTCCCTACCCTCGTGGCGTTCGCCCGAAAATACGGGCTCGATTCCACTTACCTTTCGCAGTTGCTCAATGGGCATCGCAACCTGGGTGAGAAAGCAGCGCGTAATCTCGAAACCAAGCTGGGTTGGCCGCCGCGATCGATGGATCGACCGGTCGATGAGTCCGGTGAAGAAACCGATGGCCATGATCGTCCGCCTCCCGGCCTAAGACGTGTGCCTCGCATCAGCTTTGTGCAGGCAGGCGTTTGGACCGAAGCCGTAGACCCCTACGCGCATGGCGCTGGTGACGATTACCTGCTGACTCAATTGGACCTGGGTCCACACGCCTTTGCCCTGACGGTCCGTGGCGAGTCCATGGAACCTGAATTCAAGGAAGGCGACAGTATCATCATCGATCCCGATGTGAAGCCCGCCCCGGGGGATTTCGTCGTCGCCAAGAACGAGCAGGAAGAAGCGACCTTCAAGAAATACCGGCCCCGGGGCGTCAATGAACAGGGTGAGCAGGTCATCGAGTTGGTGCCTCTGAATGACGACTTTCCTTCACTTCGTTCGGATTACACCCCCCTCCACATCATCGGCACAATGATGGAGCACCGGCGCTATCGCAAGCCACGCTAAATTACGACCGATAGCAAGTATTTAGCTTCTGCTATTGTGCTGAAGCTTAGCTAGTGCTATCGTTTCCTCACGCCAGACATTGCTGGTGATCAAATTGAGGAAACCGACATGCGTAATGCTCTACTCTCCGCACTCATGATTTCGCTGTATGCCCTGTCCTCCACAATGGACTTTGTCGATGCTGAACGACTGCGGGCGTCGCATCAGGCAGCCAAGGCACCCATACCCTGCTCTTCAGCGGCTCAGGCTTGTCCTAGTTTAAAAGAGCAACTCGCCATGTCCGCCCCTTAACCCCTGAGCAAATCGGTGTGCCCGACGGAAGATAGACAATGGTTATGGTCGCCTCATCAAAAGCCTGGTCATGCAGGGGTTCATAGCGAAGACGGAGAAACTCATACAGCGATTGGTTCAACGCCTGTCAGCACCCTGGCGGAACAAACGCACAACCAGCAAAGCGGCGGGCAAAATTGGCCATCATGCGAGTATCCCTGATGGGCATCAGTGTTTCCCCAAGATTTTTAGTCACGCACTCCATGGCATAGTGATTGCTTTATTAAGGACGTCGGCATTTGGGGCGAATCCGCCCCGAATCACGATTCCCTCAACAATGTGGAGACATGACATGATCGATCGCATTCAATTTGAGTACCCTGCCCTACGCCAACCCGCAGTAATCTTGTCGGTCGGCCTGATAGGGGCTGGGTTAATTTTCACAGCGGGAATGGACCTCTGGGGCAAAGCCACGCCCGGGGAGACCATCAACGAAACCGGCGCCAAAAGCGTGGCCTGGTACGTTGCCAACATCCATCAGGCCAAGGCCGTTAATCGTTCCTGCTTCGTGGAGAATAACTCGCCAGCCAGCGAAGATTGCCAGAACGCATTGAAGGCGCTGACCATCAGTCACGTGAGCCAGAACGTCCAGAACTGACCTTTTCTCACAACGATTGGTCGCCCTGAACCGGGGGCGGCCACTCCCTCCCACCCCAGCTGTCATTACGGCAAAGCACGCATACTACGGGAATTAACGTACAATTTTCCTAGTCGGATTCAGCGTCGAGCAATGCGATGCCAAGCCGCAAACACCGCCTCATTGCCAGCCAGCCCTCTGAATAGGAACCGACGCCTGCACCACGGGCAAACTTCGCATTTACCGAAGCAACCTCTACATCGTCACAAACTGCCAGACATCCGCCCTCGGGTCTGTCCGACCATAACTTAGAAGCATTGAAAGCTGTGACATGAATCACGTCACCCACACCCTTAGAGAATTGCTCCGGGGTCCCGACCTCCTCTTGATGTCCTTTTGAGGTGCTCGCACACCCAGAGCCAGACGGTACTGTCCAGCAACTGCTCCGCAATCTCTTTCGCCCAAGCCTGAAGGCGCGATGAGACTTGCATCAAGACCTGTCGCGCCTGGTCAAAATGGGGGTGCAATTCGGCCAGAGTGATCGTGGTGTGCCCCGCATGTTCGGTTCGTCGCCCGATGGACGACATCAACCACGGACGGCTGGTGATCGCCTCGCTGTCCCGACCCTCCCAGCCTTAGCCTGCATCGGTCCAGTCGCGTTCGAGAAACAAGCGTTCGATCAGGCGTTTAACATGCTTGGTCAGCTTGAGTTTGCACGGTAACCGTGTTGCCGTTCTTCCAATTAACTGCGATTTCCAGATTCAATCAACTGGGTTGGAAAGTTTTTCACACTGTTTTGCAGCAGATAACCCCCCCTGCTAATGCCGAATCCTTGAGGAGGGGATATGAAAAAATTCCTCATCCCCTCAACCAAATCGAATCATCACTCTGAATCCGGACTGGTCACGTTGATGACCGTCATCATGCCGTTGTCCTCATGAGCCAGGATATGACAGTGGAAGACGTAAGGTCCGATGAAGTCGCGAAACTTCAGGCGCATCACCACCTCACCTGGGACAGAGACTCCCGCATCGTTCTGCGTGGCATAGGGAATCGGGATAGTGTCCAGCCAGGAGTTCGCTTGCTGGGGAACACCGTTCACACTCATCACCTGGGCATCATTCACATGCATATGAATGGGATGTAACTCTTCCGAACGATTCCTGAAAACCCATTCCTCAACCGTCCCGGTAACAGGCGTGGCATCCACCTGATTGGCGTTGAACTCTTTTTCATTGATGAAGAATTGATTCGTCGTGTCGTTCTCGCTGAGTTCGAAAATCCGCCGGCGACTGACTGTGGCATTCGCCAAGTCCTCGATGGGTTTCATTTGCTTCGGCAAGGTTAGCGGGGATAACGCGGTGCCCTTGACGTTCAGGGTCGCAATCAGAGTGCGTGGGTAGGTGTCTCCGTCTGGACCGGTATTCATTTCCCGGGTGATCAGCTGGTAAGTACCGACGTTCTTTGTTTGCACCAGTACATCAAAGCGCTTGGCCGGCGGCATCAGCAATGTGGTGGCCTCTTGCACCTGATCGACGGGGTTGCCATCGACCCCAATCACACTGAAGGTGAGTCCAGGCATTTCCATGTCGTACCAAATGTCAGCGCTCAGATTGCCGAGGTGCCACAGCTGAGTTTCACCGGGCCGCATCGTCATCACGGGCTGTACCAGGCCATTGACCGTTCGATTGGTCGGGCTATCGGAATTGATGTTATCTGAAGGAATGGAATTCGAGCGATTGACCTGAAAGTCCTTGAGACCCAGGAACTGCTGGGTCACACCGCGAAGATCCGGCGGCAGGAACGCTTCAAGGCCACGGATATAAATGAAGCCGGACAGACCCCCAAAGACCTGCTCTTCGACCAACGGGTGATAGTGGGGGTGATACCAGTACGAGCCAGGCAATATGTCTTTTGGAAGAAAGTAGTTGTAAAGGAATGACTTGCTGGAGGTGAGATCGACGAATATGTTGTCCTGGTTGCCCGTTGGCGAGATGAAAAACCCATGGGTATGCAGATTCGTCGGCTCACCCAGCCAGTTGGTCAGATTGACCTTGAGATTGTCACCCGGATCCAAGACGATAGTCGGCGGCATGAAGCTGTACGGGTAGTCCTTGCCAAAAGCGGAGGCGGAATACACCCGTGCATTGACCTTTTTTCCGCTGATTGTCACGGGCTTTGCCCGGGCATTCAGCCTCATCTCCAGAACGCCATGCCGACTGGAGATCATGGGTGGATTCTTGAACGGCAGACCAGTCTTGATGCGGCCCGATTCAATGTCCGGAATGGGTTTGGGCGCTTTGGCCGCCACAGCCAGAGCATTGCCATGCTGACTATGGGCAGGAACCTGACCCTGATCGGAGCCGGGCGATTGCGCGGATGCGGCAACAGCGACGCTAAAGGACCCGGAGCAAAGGCAAGCTAATAAAAATCGCTGACCAAGAATGCGTGAGGTTTTGGGCATCTCATCTCTCCACTTCACCAGGGACCAAAAAATAAGCCGATCGGGCTTGCGACATGAATAAACCTCGAGACGGTGGAGCTGAGTCTGCGCTCCTTGTCCCAGAGCGGCGTTAATTGTACTCCCCGATCGATGGGAACTAACCTCGGATAGGATGAATGTCGGTTCGGCATGGCCAAGGTTGATGGGTGTTAGAGCCCATGCCGTCCGATATTGAAAATGACCCTGGGATAATGACTCTCCACCTGAAACGCCTCGGATAAAATGCTCATCAACCCATCGTGACCGCATCGAAATGAATTCCAACGCACATAAACTCAGCGCGTTACTCCAGGGCCCTGACCTCCTGTTGATGCCCTGTTGTTTCGACGCCTTGTCGGCTCGTTTGGTCGAACAAGCCGGCTTCCCGCTCACCTTCATGAGCGGCTTTGCAGTATCGGCGGCAAAACTGGCAAGACCTGACACCGGACTGATCTCCTATGGCGAGATGCTGGATCAGGGCCGTTCCATCCTTGAGGCCGTCAGCATTCCGGTCATTGGTGACGGCGACACAGGCTATGGCAACGTCGCCAATGTCCAGCGTACAGTCGAGGGATACGCCCGGGCCGGATTTGCCGGCATCATGCTGGAGGATCAGCTTGCCCCCAAGCGCTGCGGGCACACACGGGGCAAGGAGGTTGTGAGCCGAAACGAGGCCTGTGCACGCATCAAGGCCGCAGTTGAGACTCGCGAAAGAGGCGCGGACATCCTCATCATGGCCCGTACCGATGCCCGTGCCACTCTCGGCCTTGATGAGGCCCTCTGGCGGATGCAGGCTTTTGCCGATCTGGGGGCCGACATCCTCTTTCTCGAAGCCCCTCGGAGTGAAGCAGAAATGTTGCGCTTCTGCGCCGAAGTACCCGGTCCGAAAATGGCCAATATGCTGGAGGACGGTGATACGCCGATCCTGCCACCAGCGCAGCTGAGTGCGCTGGGATACAAGATTGCCGCTTATCCGCTGACGTTGCTGAGCACGGCGGTTCATGCCATGCGCGAAGCACTGAATGACATCGCTGCCGGCAGAATGCCAAAGCAACGGGTAGACTTTGCCAGCTTGCGCGATATCGTCGGATTCGATGCCTATGACGAGTGGGTGGCCCGCTTGGGTCCCAAGCGGAACGATTGATAAGCCACCGGTTTGGCGACATCACCCAGCCCCAGGAACCGGCCATCGGCCCTCAGCAATTCCGGGCAACAGTGAACCATTACTGAAACGGTGGTCTACGTTCGAGGTGATTCCAAGACTGAGCAAGCCACACCACACCGATCCCAACAACGCAACTTTGTTAAGGAAGACTATGAAAACTCCTCATAACCTAGTGGCGAAACACGCCCGCACTTACAACAAGCCAACCGTTCAGGTTGATCGAAAAAAGGCCGCCCGCAAGGGTTACCTCAAACACAAAAAGCCCGGAGCCTCCGGGCTTTTTAATTTCCAGAGGCGTTATCCTGTCGTTTCAGCGTTGCCTACCCTCAGCTCCATCGCCTCACACTGATATGACTCTGAACCTCTTCCTGCTTCGCCACGGCGAGACCGAATCCAGTTTTTCCGGCGGCTATTGCGGCCTGACTGACATAGCCCTGACCCCTGAAGGCCGAGAAATGGCTGATGACTTTGCAGCCGCCTACCAAGATCATCCCTGGGCCGGTATTTATGTCAGTCCGCTGCTGCGCACCCGCACCACCGCCGAGCCGCTTTGTCGGCTGACGGGGCATTCAATGCAGCTTCGGCGTGAGCTTCGCGAAATCGAATACGGTGCCTGGGAAGGCAAATCAGCTCAGCAGGTGGCTGCCGACCATCCCCGTGACTATCAGCGATGGCTGTCCGACGCCGGCTGGAATGCCCCGACGGGTGGCGAGCGCGGCATTGATGTGGCCCGGCGAGTGCTGCTGGTCCTGGACGAAATCCAGCAGACCCATGCCGAGGGTGATGTGCTGGTCGTTTCACACAAGGCCACGATCCGCATCCTGATTTGCAGTCTGCTGGGCATTGATTTGGGCGCTTACCGGGATCGCATCGACACCCCCGTGGCCTCACTCAGCGTGGTTGAATTTCACGAGCATGGTCCACGACTTGCCCGACTTGGTGATCGATCTCATCTACGCCCCGCCCTGCGTGATCGATCAGGCACCTGAAAGGCATNNTCACGCTGCGCGAACCCGAGGTATTGCGACAGTTGCGCGACGAAACGGCCAGCCACCCACTTGGAGGCATGCAAATTGCCCCCGAGCAGGGTCAGTTCATGGCGTTGCTGGTCGAATTGATCGGCGCACGCAACCTACTGGAGATTGGCGTTTTCACCGGATACAGCTCGACCTGCATGGCATTGGCGTTGCCGCCGGAGGGACGCCTCGTGGCGCTCGATCTCAGCGCCGAGCATACCCGGACAGCCCAACGCTACTGGCAACTGGCCGGCGTGGCCGACAAGATTGAACTGCACCTGGGGCCTGCCCTGGATAGTCTGGACAAGCTGATCGCTGGCGGCGCGGTCGGACACTTTGACTTAGCCTTTATCGATGCCGACAAAGGCCATTACGCGGCCTACTATGAGCGATCACTCCCATTGCTGCGACCCGGAGGAGTGCTGCTGATAGACAATATGTTGTGGAGCGGCAAAGTGGCGGATCCCGCTGTGCAAGATGAGGATACTTTGGCCATTCGATCCTTGAACTCGAAGATTCATGGCGATGACCGCGTCACGGCGATCCTGTTGCCTATTGCTGATGGCCTGACCCTGGTGCGAAAACGCTAGGATCAGGACCATGCCCGCTCCCGAACCATATGGATCAGGCCGGTTCCATTGGCGCAACCCTCCCGAAATCTCCCCACACGGACCGCCCATCCCATGAATGCCGATTTGCAGATCATCCATGAAGGCCTCATGGCGCCGAATGCCTGGCTGTCTCCAAAATTCTTTTACGATGAAACCGGCTCCAAGCTATTCGAAGCCATCACCAGACTGCCGGAGTACTACCTGACGCGAACAGAGAAAACCATCTTCGAGCAGGCACGTTCAGC
>DIVI01000226.1:0-1681 GCA_002423305.1 Methylococcus sp. UBA6136
CCGGAGCTGCTGCGGCTGGAAATCGAGGCCCTGCGGGATGACGACTTTGATGTATCCATCACAGGGTTCGATGCCGATGCCCTGTCGGACTTGCTGGACGGTGAGGAAACCGACCAGACCGGTCAAACCGACGACGACCAGATTCCTGAAGTCCAGGAGGACGCCGTCTCCAAGCCCGGGGATGTCTGGATGCTCGGACCTCACCGCCTCCTGTGTGGCGATGCCACCCAAGCGGAGAGCTACGAGCGGTTGCTGGCCGGTCAACGCGCGCGGATGATCTGGAGTGACTTGCCCTACAACGTCAATTACGCCAGCAATGCCAAGGACAGGTTGCGTGGCAAGTATCGGCCTATCCTGAATGACAACTTGGGAGAAGGCTTCTATGACTTCGTCTATGGCGCGCTTTCGCTGATGCTGCCCGTGTGTGACGGTGCTGTTTACATCGCCATGTCGTCAAGTGAGCTCGATACCCTGCAGGCTGCCTTCCGTGCTGCGGGTGGAAAATGGTCCACATTCATCATTTGGGCAAAACATACCTTCACGCTGGGGCGCGCTGATTACCAGCGCCAATACGAACCGATTTTGTACGGCTGGCCGGAGGGCTGCAAACGTCACTGGTGTGGTGATCGCGATCAAGGGGATGTTTGGAACATCAAGAAGCCAGCCCGTAATGAGCTGCATCCGACGATGAAACCTGTCGAGCTGATGGAGCGATCGATTCGTAACTCAAGCATCTCCGGAGATATCGTGTTGGACTGCTTCGGTGGCTCTGGCAGCACATTGATCGCCGCTGAAAAGTCAGGGCGTTGTTGCTACATGATGGAGCTCGATCCAAAGTACTGTGACGTCATCATTCGACGCTGGCAAGAATTCACTGGACTCCAGGCCATGTCAGAGAATGGGATGCGCCATTTCGACGATGCGCCGCTGAAGCGGGACGCTGCATGAGTAGGCAGCTTAGCTTTTGGGATGTGTCTGCGCCGCTGGGTAGTAATCCACGGAATGATAGCCGGGACGTCCTGCATCATAATCTGAGGGTAAGCGCCGAAATGGAAGTCGGACGAGCAGGTGAGCATTTGGTGATGGCTGACTTGCTGCTGGGTGGTTGGGTAGCTTATCCAACCTCACAGGGCGTGCCCTATGACATTGTGGTTGACCTAGGCGGGCAGATGGTTCGGGTGCAAGTGAAGTCCACCAAGATGCCTAAAACACCGCAGTCCCTGAATCGCGGGACTCCCCTATACGTATTCCATACCCGTCGTGCGGGTAAACAGGGGCGCCGCCACACCACGGATGATTTTGACGTATTGGCATTGGTGGCCCTGGATCGTCGGCTGATCGCATATTACGCTTTAGCGGACACCCGCAACGATACTATCGCAATTCGCGTGCCGGGCATGCGCTACGGTGATGGCGGTATCAAATGCCGTTACTTCGAGGATGCCAAGTTTGAGTTCGCGTTACAACGGGTCTTACAAGGCGGCTATCAGTAAGCACACTCGCTCACTGTTTATTGTTCGGCTCGCTTGAGATCCCGGTAGAAATTCTCGTGTGGTCCAAGCATTAGGAGTTTGATCGTGTTTACATCCAGCACGCGGTAGGCCAGTAGGCACAACGAACTGCCCATGCGGAACTTGTAGACCTGTACACCGGCAAGGTCACCGACCTTGGTATCGCCGAC
>DIVI01000226.1:1713-4838 GCA_002423305.1 Methylococcus sp. UBA6136
ACGGGCTCTTCCTGGTCTGCAATGAGGATCTCGCGGATCATGGAAAAGGATAGGTCGGGGTTTTCAGCAGCGATTTTGCCGATCTGAGACCAGTATTCGATTTGTTTGGGCACCGAGCGATGCTCAATGTTGCCGTAACGCTTTGCGCTTTCGACCAGCGCCTCCGGCAGTTTCACGTTGATGGCCATGGGAACCTCCACTTAATCTCACCATATTAGTCCTTAATGGAGACAAAAGGAACGCAGCGGTGCGGCGGGTTGTTAGCAATTGTTCCATCAAGAAGCCGGCCAAAAACGATCTGCATCCGACCATGAAGCCAGTGGAACTGGTTGAGCGGTGCATCCGCAATTCCACCAAGCCGGGTCAGACCGTCCTGGATCCCTTTGGGGGGTCCGGGACCACGCTGATTGCCGCGGAGAAGTCAGGACGGCAAGCCCGACTGATGGAACTGGATCCCAAATACGTCGATGTCATCGTTAGGCGCTGGCAAGATTGGACAGGGCAGGAGGCTATTCTGGAGGCGACAGGGGAGCCGTTTCCACCCCATCAGCCAGCATGAATTTCGTGACGAATAGCCCGCTCGACCAGGGTATTCAGGCTGATTCCAGCCGCATGGGCGGCAGTTGCAGCGCGGGCATGTAGATCTGGCGGGAGGCGCACGACAAATTTACCACTGGTAATTTTTTTGGGCTCAATCCCATGCTTGGCGCAGGTTTCCAGAAAAAAATCGAGAGATGCCCGAAACTCCTGACGTAAATCATCAGGAGTGCGACCGTAAAAATCAGCCCCCCCATTAATGCCTTGGATTTCACCCCGAAATGTATCGGTCTCTGGGTTAAAACGAATGATGGCCGTATAGCCGTCAAGCTCCATGGTGTTCATGGTCATGGTGTGACTCCGTGTAGTTCAAGCCAATCTCGCAAAGCCGCCACGGCACCCTTGTCCATATTGGGGGAGGGGTGTGGTTTATGGAATACCCTGACTTCGTCGAACAACACGATGCCGACGCGTGAGCCTTCTCGATTTGTCTCAATTTGAGCGCCAAGTTCGGTAAGAAGAGCCATCACATCGTCATGTTTGACGTTGGCGGAGACCGGTCTGTGGAAGATCAGGGATAGCGTTTTGGCGTGTTTGCGCTTCATCAGGCAAATGATACTGGAATATAGTATCAAAGCAAGCCGGGGTCTTGTGCTAAAAGGAACCGACGAATGACAGATCTTAAGAGCAGACGGGCATAATCCAGATCTCAATTCACCATCAGGCACTATTTAACAATTCAACCAAGCCGGGTCAGACCGTCCTGGATCCCTTTGGGGGGTCCGGGACCACGCTGATTGCCGCGGAGAAGTCAGGACGGCAAGCCCGACTGATGGAACTGGATCCCAAATACGTCGATGTCATCGTTAGGCGCTGGCAAGATTGGACAGGGCAGGAGGCTATTCTGGAGGCGACAGGGGAGCCGTTTTCTAAGCTGAATGATGGGTCTTGATCCAATTGCTTAAAGCTTCATTCATGCGCGACTGCCAACCCTTTCCTGTCGCTTTGAATGCCGCCAGGGTAGCGTTATCGACGCGAAGAGCGATCTGGGTTTTGTCTGATCCGATAGGGCGACCCCGACGTTTCTGATCGGCAGCGATAGCGGCGCGCATTTCCTCGACTGAAGCGGGCCGTTCATCCTCATTGGTCCGGTCCCAGATGAAATTCTGTTGGGCAGGAATCGCCCGCACGGCGGCGAGCACTTCCGCACGGGTCATGTCATTCGTTGTTTTCGAGCCAGGCATCATGCATTTCCCTTTCGTGCGCTATTGGCAAGAGTGGACCAGGCATTAAGCTACGACGGAATTGACGGGTTCACCATCTTCTAGTTGGATAAAGCGCTCATGCGGCCTGTCTTTGTTGACTGTAAATCCAACCCAGACAGGCTAACCAGACAGTCTTAGGGATCGGTTTAGTGGCTGACAGGTAATAGTTGAGCATTCTGCGGGAGATTCCGATGGCGTCAGCGGCTTGAACTTGAGTCAACCTGTTTTCATGGATCCAGGTGATAAGACGTTCATGACCAATGCCCCCGGTCTGCTCGACCGCGAGATTTCTAAGGTTGTCAGCCCCCAGATCAAGTTCATCATCAATCCATACCACAGAGGTTCCAAAGTCACCGAGGCGTACCTGACCAAACAAAGCAGGATCAGCGAGTGGCTTTAGCCGTTGAGTGTTGGCAATCCAGTCAGACAGATCGATGTCAGTCTTCCAGTCATCCTGGAAGGTTACCGACAATCGGTGATTCGACAATGCCTTCACGGTAGACAAGCGCAAAGGATCTCGGCTCATTTTTGTAGTTCCTCAAACAGATTAATCAACTCATGGGCACGTTCAGCAATCCATTCCATTGCCTCGGCTATTTCACTCGGGCGTATCCTTTGGCGAGATACGGTGCTCATATCCTCTAGAAACACCAATGCCTCCCGACCGTCGCTCAACAAAATGTGCACATGCGCAGGGCGATGGTCGCGTGTTCTGATGTCGATCTTGCAGTTGGGTAGGCGGTGAATGGTCGGCATGTGTGAAGTATTGTGCAATGGATGCACAATATCAAGATGGATTTACTCGCGAACATCGCACGACATGACAGTTATTCGAGCGGGTAGGCATAATCCAGTCCTCAATTCTCCACCAAGCACTACTCACCAATTCCACCAAGCCGGGTCAGACCGTCCTGGATCCCTTTGGGGGGGCCGGGACCACACTGATTGCGGCAGAAAAGTCGGGCCGTGTGGCCCGACTGATGGAACTGGATCCTAAAAACGTCGATGTCATCGTGCGCCGTTGGGAAGATTGGACAGGGCACAAGGCCAAGTGTGAAGCCACCGGCGCATCCTTCCCTAATCAGTGCGAATGAGCCGCCTCGGCTAGAACTTTTGATGCCCACTGGTTGATGCTGGAGCCGGCTATCTCGGCGGCAATAGCCATAGAGGCATGCACTTCGGGGTCAATTCGCAATGATAATTTGCCGGAGTATGGCTTTTGCGCGGGTCGCCCAGTGCGGGCGCTGACCTCCAGGTAATGGTCGACAAGCTCATGAAATGCTGTTTCCAATTCATCTACGGAAGCACCGTGAAAGACGGCGA
>DIVI01000019.1 GCA_002423305.1 Methylococcus sp. UBA6136
GCTTGTTGGTTACAGCATCAAAATTTCAATTGGTTTGCCGTGTATTTTGTGAGGCCGCATTGATCGAATCAGTCGCTGTAATTACGGAATTAGATCCCTGCGACAGAGTGATGGTACTAGCATTAGCCTCACCAGTCACAAACAACCCGCTCAACAAGCTCAAAGCCGCAAGAAAACGCATCACAATGACCCCCGCAGAAAAAATAAAACGCCTACGCCACCATAGCGCAATAAAGCGCAATCCCACAAAAGCCTAACAGAAAGCAGCTTTTCGCAGAGTTTTTGAACGTATAACCAGCTTGCCCAGCATCAAAAAGTGCTCAGCCAGCTTCACAAAAGCGTGAGAGCTTAGAGCAAGGATAGACAGCGAAAACCGTGCATTCACAGCATTCCCACCATGCTAGACGCCAAAAGTAGCACGGTCAAGAACACGTCAGACAAGCGCTACATCACTGTTGATCGCACCATGCCACTGTCGTTTCAACACGATACTTCGACTTGGGCCAATTCTTTCACCCAGTTACAAGAACGGACGCCGAAGCTCCCGTTCTCATCATCCATCAACAGCAGCGCTTAACGCTGTTTCATTCTCCAGCCATAAAAGCCAGCTGTAGCAATCATTGCCAGCATCATCATGATCTTCGCCCATTCATTTAGCGTGGGGATGGGTTGCGGGGGTGCTGTTAGGTAGCTTATTAGGGCAGACTTGGTTTGAATGATCACATCAGTGCCAATAAAGCCCTCCCAAACTCCAGAGGCTTTCGTTCCATCACTTGAGAGCGAGATTTGTGGAGCCGCATCCTGCCCCACTACTGTTAGGTCGATAGGGATAGCCCAAGTCGCCGTATTACCCGCGATTGTTGCTGATGAACTTTGGGTTATGTCGTTCGCATTCGCCCCATCGTCAATGATCCAGATTGCGGCCGCTCTAGTTCCATCACTTGAAAGCGATATCTGAGGGGAACCCGTATTCCGACCTGCCACTGACAGATTGCTTGGGGTAGACCAAGTTGCCGCATTGTTCGTAATCGTTGATGATGAGGACTGTACGATGACATTTTGACCATCAAATCTCGGCCAAACCGCAGTCGCTTTCGATCCGTCGTCCGAAAGTGATACCTGGGGTAAATTAGCATCCGCACCTAGCTCTGAGAGGTTGTTAGGGGTAGACCAAATCGCCGTGTTACCCGCAATCGTTGCCGTAGAAGACTGAATAATGAAGTTGCTCCCGTTAAATCTCTCCCAAACCGCAATTGCTTTGCCTCCATCACTCGAGATCGATATCTGAGGGCGGCTCGCATTCTGACCGGCCCCTGAGAGATTGCTTGGGGTAGACCAAGTCGCCGTATTACCCGTAATTGTTGCCGAAGCAGATTGAATGATGTGGTTGCTCCCGTTGTATCTATCCCATACCGCAGTCGCTTTCGTTCCGTCACTCGAGATCGATATCTGTGGAGCGGTCGAATTCTGACCTGCCACTGACAAATCGATAGAGCTAGCCCAAGTCGCGGTGTTACCCGTGATAGTTGCCGAGGCTGATTGAATGATTACGTTGATCCCGTTACCTCTCTCCCATACAGCCGTGGCACTTGCTCCGTCACTCGAGAGCGATATCTGAGGAAATTGTGCGGTTTGGCCTGCCAATGACAGGTTAATGGGGGAAGCCCAGGTAGCCGTGTTACCGGCAATCGTTGCTGATGAGGCCTGTATGACCGGAGTTAAACCATCAAATCTGGACCAAACGGCAGTCGCTCTTAATCCGTCACTCGAAAGTGATACCTGAGGAAACTGGGCGTCATACCCTGGGGCTGAGAGACTGATAGGGGTAGACCAAGTTGCCGCGTTTGATACGATTGTTGCTGAGGACGCTTGGACAATTCGAACACCATCCTGTCTTTCCCATATCGCCATTGCCCTCGCTCCATCGCTTTAGAGAGCTATTTGAGGTTTTTCAGCATTCCGACCTGAAGCGGATAGATTGAAGGATGGACTTGACCAAGAAGCTGATGGTGCGTCGCATTGGCCTCCCGTTGGAATAATTGAAACAACAAGAGATAACAGGCAAAAAATCCATTTCATCATATGGTGAACCTACCGGCGACTGACAACTTTTCAGTGATAGTGCCTGATCTAACTAAAGATAAAAACACCAAAGACAACACGGTTTATCCTCAATCCATGGCGTCCAAAAATCCACGGTGGATTTCGCGGTTTAACCGACAAATCACTGCACTTATGAAAACCAGCAAGGTGTGCATTCTGTCCCTGCCGTTGGCCATACCCAGCTACGTAAAATCTTTTGACGTTCAGCTTTGTGTTGAAACGACCGATGCAGCGGCGCTCAGCTGACCAACTTGCTACGGTAGATCTCTTTCATCTGTCCACGCCCTTGAACAGCTGCCGCACTCACCCAAGCTCAGGCATCATCAGAAAACCCTGACCCAGCTTCAAGCAGCGTGAGCATTGATTTTCTGCAAGCTTGAAACAGAGCACAGACGTTGAAAAATCCAGCCCTCAGTTCACCCTGACTGTGCTACTCAGCGTTGTAGCACGGTCAAAATCCTGCGAGCCAACACCCCAGCAACGCTCAAGCCCTGCGGCATTCAAGCTGCCATCAAGTCTGCTCATCATCCACCGGCCTTGCTCCAGCCGATTGCCTTACTGTTGCCAGCCTCTTTATAATGCGCGCTCCGCCGATGTAGCTCAGCTGGTAGAGCAACACATTCGTAATGTGTGGGTCGTCAGTTCAAATCTGATCATCGGCTCCATATATATCAGTGACTTAGCCCCGATTCGGGGCTTTTTCATTTCTGGCCCTGTGTAATTCCTGTGTAATTGTGCAGAAAAGTTCCGCGCGTTACACAGAGTTTTCAACAAGTCTTTGCCAGGAACACCTAGCGTGTGCAAAGACAGATTCGACACCGTGATTCTTGTTGTTGAATCAATCTTCAGTCCAAAATTACGCTGATCAATTTTCGTCAGGATTTATCAATTTATTACAGGTTGATACATTAGGCGCTCACGTATAGGATCTATCAGAATCACGATCTCTGATAAATTCTGATGTGGATGTATCAATATGAAGCCTCCTCAACGGCCCCCCGCCATTGAATCGCTACTGGAAAAGCACCGGGCTGTTCTCCCTCTGGCCATAGACCAAGGCAGCCGCGCCTTGGCTTCAAACGCCTACCCGCACTGGGACAAGCTTCGTCATCTTGAACCTCCGGCCCACCTGGCCAGTGAATCATGGTGGCTCGGTATAAAGCTAAATAGACAAGGCCAGTCCAGGACGCTTCCGCTGAAAGATGTGGCCGGTAGGGCTTTTAGCTACACATTGCCGGACCCCGTGCTGTCGATGCTGCATCGAATTGATGGAAGAGCCAGCGGCCGAATTGGCTTTCCGATGGGCATCGCCACAGAGGAAGCTCGGGATCGCTTCGTATTTAACTCTTTAGTTGAGGAGGCGATCACGTCGAGTCAATTGGAGGGCGCCTCCACTACACGCCAGGTGGCTGCAGACATGATCCGGGAGCGCCGAACCCCAAAGGATAAGCATGAGCGGATGATCATGAACAACTACCATGCAATGGCGTCCTTACGCCAACTAAAGGGAAATCCTTTG
This sequence comes from Methylococcus sp. UBA6136, assembly GCA_002423305.1. GTDB lineage: Bacteria > Pseudomonadota > Gammaproteobacteria > Methylococcales > Methylococcaceae > UBA6136. Next base: position 3,623 of record DIVI01000019.1, read on the forward strand.
GACTTCATGAGCCTCATGAGAATGCATCAAACGCTGACGCAGTCGACTCTTGATAACGACGAACTGGCGGGGCGCTTACAGCAGGTTGGAGAGGAACGCGTGGCGGTTGTTGACCATAAGAGCGAAAGCGTTCTCTACCGCCCTCCTCCTGCCGATTTGTTACCAGAAAGAATAGAGACCATGATCAGGTTTGCGAATGAGGGACAGGACTGTGACCCATTCATTCATCCGGTTATACGGGCCATCACCCTGCATTTCTGGCTGGCATACGAGCACCCTTTTGCTGATGGAAATGGGCGTACTGCACGAGCACTGTTTTATTGGTCAATGTTACGTCAGGGGTACTGGCTGTTTGAGTTCATCTCCATCTCAAGAATGCTGAAATCGGCGCCATTGAAATATGGACGCGCTTTCCTTGAGACAGAAACGGATGGGAACGACCTCACTTATTTCATCATCCATCAACTCAACGTGATCATGGGTGCCTTGGCTGAACTGGATGCTTACCTTGAAAGAAAAACCAGACAGGTTCAAACAGTCGAGAGGATGCTTAAAGATTCAGGTCTGAATCACCGTCAGATAGCTTTGCTCTCTCACGCCATCAGACATCCTGGACACACGTACACCATCAAAACTCACCAAACAAGCCACCGCGTTGCTTATGCCTCTGCCCGCTCCGACCTGATAGACCTGGCGAAACGCGATCTTCTAACCCAGGTTAGGGTCGGCCAAAAGGCTTGGAAGTTTATTGCCCCCGAAAACCTTGAAGCCACGATATCTGGAAAACAGGAGCCCGCTTTTAAATCGATATGAATCACCTCGCTGTGATTCCACGAGCTTCTGAAATTCGCCTTATTCGCACATGAGGGATCTTATGCTCAAGTCCACACACCCAGATCGTCACAGATCCCCGATGTATTCCTCTACAACGAGATGCTGGTCATCGCCGATGGCACCGAAGCCCGTATGGGCTCCCTATCCGCCGATGCCGAGCGCTTCATGCAATGGCGCACCATTGGCGGGGTGACCATTGACCCACTGGGACAGTTCAACGAACTGGAAACCCTGATCCCGGGGGGGGGTGCTGGCTCCCAGCCTGCTGCTGGACTACCTCCGCTACTTCATCCTGTTCGAGGACGATGGTGGGCTGATCAAGAAGATCGCCAGGCATCACCAGTTCCATGCCGTCCTTGCCGCCGTGCAGCAGGTGCTGACCGCGTCCATGCCCGGAGGCACCCACAAAGGCGGGGTGGTCTGGCATACCCAAGGCAGCGGCAAGAGCATCACCATGACCTGCTTCGCCGCCCGCATTCTGCGTGAACCGGCGATGGAGAATCCGACCATCGTCGTCATCACCGACCGCGATGATCTTGATGGTCAATTGTTCGGCGTCTTCTCACTGGCGCAAGATCTCCTCAGGGAGCAGCCGGTCCAGATCGAAAAACCGCCAGGACCTGCGCGACAAGCTGGCCAATCGACCCTCGGGCGGGATCATCTTTACCACCATCCAGAAATTCATGCCGGGGTTGTTCGCCCTTCAAGTTGGTTGCCAGCAGTCCCCGGTGAAGGTAGCCGGGTTTCCGGCACCCCCTAAGCTGGCAATTCGGTTATTTATCAGGCCGCTTTTTTGTCGCCTTCACTGTGAATCGGGTAAAGACCCGAGGCCCTTGCGTCGAGTATGGTCATTTCAACTACATCGCCATCAGCGGCAAACGCCATGTTCAGATTCCATCCATGCGACTCCTCACGGACGATGGGCTTGTCGTTGAGACGTAAATACAGAATGTCATCCTCGGCATAGTAGGTAGCTCTCATCACTCGCTCTCCTTCAACTCAAAATGGTGCATGACGGTCTTGATGATGATCTCATCCTCCAGAACCGCCGCCGCACAAATCAGATTATCCTCTCGGCCCGTGTAGCTCTTGAATATCCATAGCCGACAATCTTCCTTGTACCGTACCGTTCCGGTTTCTATCAGGTCGTAGAGTAGCAATTCCGTAATGCCGCGGCCCGCATCGCTCCAATGCGTGACGGGTAATTCTCACTTCCCTGCCGAATCGCTGGCTTTTCATAGGATTGATTACCACCTATTTATTTGCCCGGTCTCTCATGGCGTCGCGAACTGGATCAAGATTCATGCGAGCGTAAACCTCAGTCGCCTTGCTGCTCTTATGTCCGAGGCTTTTTCCTATCACGGCAAGGCTCGCCCCCGTCATTGCCTGCCATGACCCCATAGAGCGCCGCAAATCGTGGAATCTGAGTGCTCATAGAGGTCGGCTTGGGACAGTAAATCTGTCCACGCCTTCTGAGCATCGGCCTTTTGCAGGATTTTCTTACCCGAAGGCAAGGAAGCGCTTGGCAATCTCGCCGAATCAAGCCTCGCGCCGCATGTGCGGGAACAAGATGACATCGCGGATGGACGGCGAGTCGGTGAAGAACATGACCAGCCGGTCGATGCCGATGCCTTCGCCGGCGGTGGGGGCCATGCCGTATTCGAGGGCGCGGATGTAGTCGGCATCGTAGTGCATCGCCTCTTCGTCGCCGGCATCCTTGTCTTCGACTTGCTGCCGGAATCGCTCGGCCTGGTCTTCGGGGTCATTCAATTCCGAGAAGCCATTGGCCAGTTCGCGGCCGCCGACGAAGAATTCGAAGCGATCCGTGATAAAGGGATTCTCGTCGTTGCGCCGCGCCAGGGGCGACACTTCGGCCGGATAGGCGGTGATGAAGGTCGGTTCGAACAATCGGTCCTCGACGGTCTTTTCGAAAATCTCGGTCTGGATCTTGCCCAGTCCGTCGCCGGCTTCGATCTTGATGCCAAGACGGCGTGCGATGGCGGCGGCCGATTCCCGGTCGGCTAGCTGCTCCAGGGTGATGTCCGGGTTGTAGTGCAGGACGGATTCAACCAGAGTCATTCGGCGGAAGGGCTGACCGAGATCATAGGCGGTGCCCTGATAGACGATGTCGGTGCCCCCCAGAAGGGTCTCGGCCATGCCGCGTAG
>DIVI01000091.1 GCA_002423305.1 Methylococcus sp. UBA6136
CCCCCGGGCTTCAGCAATCGGGCACAGCTTCGCATGAACAAGGGCAAATCGGCCACATGCTCCACGACTTCCATATTGAGAATAGCGTCGTAGACCTCTCCTCGCTTAGCCAAAGCCTCGGCGGTGCAGCATTCATACTCTAGTTTAAGCCCCTGTTCTGCCGCATGTGACCGCGCGATCTTAATATTCTTTTCCACCATGTCGACGCCATGCACCTCAGCTCCCATCCGAGCAATGGCTTCACTTAATATCCCACCGCCACAACCGATATCAAGAATTCTCAGACCGTTGAGTTGCCTGTCCGCATCCGCTTGGTTTTCTCGCCAATGGCTAATTTGGTCGCGAATATAGCCGGCACGGAGTTCGTTCATCCCATGCAAGGGCCAGAAGGGTCCGGATTTGTCCCACCAGAGCTTGGCCAGTCTTTCAAAACGGGCTTGCTCCGCTGGATCAATCGTTGTTGGTTTATTCACGAGCACTCCCAAGGCAGTAAGAATATCGGCAAGACACGGCGCATTAGACATTTATGGCGCAGTTTGCCCGCATCAGTCGGAACGAGAATACAGCTAAATGAATGCTAGGCCATTTGAATGGGGCTAAAATGTCTCGTTTTTTCCGTTGGAATCCGCCATGCTTCAGATTGGTATCGTCATGGGCAGCACCAGTGATTGGGACGTCATGCAACATGCCGCCCGGCAGCTGAAAGACCTGAACATTCCCTTTGAAACCCGCGTGGTATCGGCACATCGAACGCCAGACTTGCTGTTCGAATACGCGGAAACCGCACGTGAACGAGGTCTCGCCTGCATCATCGCCGGCGCAGGCGGGGCGGCGCATTTGCCGGGCATGTTGGCCGCCAAGACCAGTTTGCCCGTTCTGGGTGTCCCGGTACCCAGCAAGTACCTGAAAGGCAAGGATTCGTTATTTTCAATCGTGCAGATGCCCAAGGGCATTCCGGTTGCGACTTTCGCCATCGGTGAAGCGGGCGCCACGAACGCTGCCTTATTTGCGGCAGCCATGTTGGCCAATCACGACCCAGACATTCGTGCTGGACTGGACGATTTCCGCATGGCACAGACACAGGCCGTCCTGGATGCCAGCTTGCCCCAACTATCCTGAACAACCCTTGCTCCACAATCCCTCGGTCATTTCGATGAAACACATTCTGCCCGATGCCATGCTGGGCATTATCGGTGGCGGCCAGTTGGGCCGCATGTTCACCATGGCGGCACGCGCCATGGGATATCGCGTCACTGTTCTGGAGCCTGATAGGGACAGCCCGGCGGGGAGTCTTGCCGACGTTCATCTCTGTGCGCCTTACGACGATCCGGGTGCATTGGACCAACTGGCCAAGGGCTGTCTAGCGATTACGACTGAATTTGAGAATGTGCCCGCCGGTTGTTTGAGCCGTCTGGCTGAAGGCGTCAAGGTGTCACCCGCTGCCGAGGCCGTTTCCATTGCCCAGGATCGAATCGACGAAAAAGCCTATATTCGCGGTGCAGGCCTTGGCGTCGCGCCTTATCTTCCCATCCGGACGGCTCAGGATTTTGCGCAACCTTTGCACGCCTATTTGCCCGGCATCCTCAAGCTGGCCAGGCTTGGCTACGATGGCAAAGGTCAGATCCGTGTGAGGACCGCTGAAGAAGCCAAGAACGCCTTTAACGAATTGGGCCAAAAGCCCTGCGTGCTTGAGCGCTTGCTTGATCTCAAGACGGAAGTGTCCGTCATCGTGGCGAGAACCGGCCCCGGCGAGGTCACAACATTTCCGGTTGCCGAGAATCAACATGAAGCCGGGATTCTCGACATCAGTATCGTCCCGGCGCGGGTTGCACCTGAAGTCGCTGTCGAAGCCCGCCGGATGGCTTTGCATCTGGCGGATGCCATGGATTATGTCGGCGTCCTGGCCGTCGAGTTTTTTGTCCTTCAGGGTGATGAGCTCGTCATCAACGAAATCGCACCACGCCCGCACAACAGCGGTCACTACACGCTCGATGCGACGCTCACCAGCCAGTTTGAACAGCAGGTCCGCACCCTCTGCGGCCTACCCCCGGGCGAGACACGGTTGCTGAGTCCGGTGGTCATGGTGAATCTATTGGGTGATATCTGGCGTGACGATGCTCCGGCCTGGGACAAACTCCTCAGCCAGCCCAACGTGATGTTGCATCTTTACGGTAAAAAATCCGCCCGAATCGGACGCAAGATGGGCCACTTTAATGTACTGGCAGAGTCAGTCGATTTGGCCCTGGAACAGGCCAATAGGCTCAAGAATCAGCTCAAAAACTGACTTATCGCTGGCAGCGTGGGCACCAGAAAGTGGATCGCTGACCCAGCCGACTGGTTTTGATGGGTGTTCCACAAACCCGGCAAGGCTCGCTGGCGCGATCATAGGCATTGAGGGTTTGCTTGAAATATCCCGGGTTGCCGGACTCGTTAACGAAATCGCGCAGCGTCGTTCCGCCCTGCTCTATCGAGGCCCTCAGCACCTCGCGGATAGCATCAACCAGCCGACCATAGCGTTCCAGCGAGATATTGCCGGCAGCGCGCTGCGG
>DIVI01000225.1 GCA_002423305.1 Methylococcus sp. UBA6136
GGCCGTACTGGTGAGGCTTTTGATCGCGATGTCACCGTGGGCTGTATGTACATGCTTAAACTGAATCACCTGGTCGATGACAAGATGCATGCTCGTTCAACCGGACCTTACAGTCTGGTTACCCAGCAGCCGTTGGGGGGCAAGGCCCAGTTCGGTGGTCAGCGGTTCGGTGAAATGGAGGTCTGGGCGCTACAAGCCTACGGCGCAGCGTACACATTGCAGGAAATGCTCACGGTCAAATCGGATGACGTGACGGGTCGAACCAAGATCTACAAGAATATCGTTGACGGAGATCATCGAATGGAAGCCGCCATGCCTGAATCGTTCAATGTACTGATCAAGGAAATCCGCTCCTTGGGAATCAATATCGAGTTGGAGCAGGAATAGCCCGCTGTTTGAGTGCCACCCGGAGTGAGTTGCCGCTCCGGGATTCGCAGTGTCCAGATTAGGAGATGACCAGTGAAAGATCTTATTAGTTATTTGAAGCGCCAAAATCAGGTCGAAGATTTCGACAATATCCGTATCAGTCTGGCTTCACCGGACATGATTCGTTCCTGGTCCTATGGGGAAGTCAAGAAGCCTGAAACCATCAACTACCGGACTTTCAAGCCAGAAAGGGACGGGCTGTTCTGCGCGAAGATTTTCGGGCCGGTCAGTGACTACGAGTGTCTTTGTGGCAAATACAAGCGCCTGAAACACCGCGGCGTGATTTGCGAAAAATGTGGCGTTGAGGTCACCTTGTCCAAGGTTCGTCGCGAGCGGATGGGACATATCGACCTCGCCAGCCCGGTCGCACACATCTGGTTCCTGAAATCCCTGCCTTCCCGTATCGCGCTGCTGCTGGACATGACCTTGCGTGAAATCGAGCGGGTCTTGTATTTCGAATCCTATGTGATCATCGATCCCATGCAGACGCCGCTGGAGCGTGGAAAGCTGCTCAACGAGGAAGAGTTCTACGAAGCAACCCAGCAATATGGCGAAGACTTCGTTGCCAAAATGGGGGCCGAAGCTATCCACGAGCTGTTGCGGACCATGGATTTGCCGCATGTCGTCGAATTGCTTCGCGAGGCCATCGATGGCACCAATTCCGAAACCAAGATCAAGAAGTATACGAAGCGCCTCAAGGCGATCGAGTCACTGATTTCATCCAACAACAAGCCCGAGTGGATGATTCTGACGGTATTGCCTGTGTTGCCGCCGGAGCTCCGCCCATTGGTGCCACTGGATGGCGGCCGTTTCGCCACGTCCGACCTGAACGATCTCTATCGTCGCGTCATCAACCGTAACAACCGCCTCAAGCGCCTGCTGGACCTGAATGCGCCGGACATCATCGTCCGCAATGAAAAGCGCATGCTGCAAGAATCCGTCGATGCGTTGCTGGACAATGGTCGTCGCGGGCGTGCCATTACCGGATCTAACAAGCGTCCTCTGAAGTCGCTGGCTGACATGATCAAGGGCAAGCAGGGGCGTTTCCGCCAGAATCTGCTTGGAAAGCGCGTGGATTATTCGGGACGCTCGGTCATCGTAGTGGGTCCTACTCTGAAGCTGCATCAGTGCGGTCTTCCCAAGAAGATGGCGCTGGAATTGTTCAAGCCTTTCATTTTCAGCAAGCTGCAATTCCGTGGTCTGGCAACGACCATCAAGGCCGCCAAGAAAATGGTGGAGAAAGAAAACGCGGAAGTCTGGGATATTCTCGATGAGGTGATTCGCGAGCATCCCGTCATGCTCAACCGTGCGCCGACCCTTCATCGTCTGGGCATTCAGGCATTCGAGCCCACGCTGGTCGAAGGCAAGGCAATCCAGTTGCATCCGCTGGTCTGTAGCGCTTTCAATGCCGACTTCGACGGCGATCAGATGGCAGTGCATGTTCCGCTATCGCTGGAGGCCCAGCTTGAGGCGCGGACATTGATGATGGCTACCAACAACATTCTCTCGCCCGCGAACGGGGAGCCCATCATTAATCCTACTCAGGATGTGGTCCTGGGGCTCTACTACATGAGTCGTGAGCGGATCGATGCCAAAGGTACTGGCATGGTGTTTTCGGATGTGGATGAGGTCCAGCGGGCCCTCAATAATCGAGTTGTCGATATTCAGGCGAAGGTGATCGTTCGTCTAAACGAGACAATTACTGATGAATTTGGTGCATCGACAAGTCAAGTGAAAAGAGTCGAAACCACGGTTGGTCGTGCCATTATCTGGACGATCGTACCGGAAGGCATTCCCTTCGACATGGTGAACGTTGACATGACCAAGAAGGCGATTTCACGTCTGATTAATCATTGCTACCGTACGCTGGGAATCAAGTCGACTGTTGTCTTTGCCGACAAGCTGATGTACCTGGGATTCTCGAATGCCACACGTGCTGGTGTCTCCTTCGGTGTGGACGATATGGCGATTCCTGCTCGCAAGGAGGAAATCATTGTTGCGGCTGAATCCGAGGTCAAGGAAATTCAGAATCAGTATGCTTCCGGTCTGGTAACCGATGGTGAGCGCTATAACAAGGTAGTGGATATCTGGTCGCATGCAAATGATCAGGTAGCCAAGGTGATGATGGATGGTTTGGGTATCGAGGAAGTGGCCAAGCCGGATGGAACGACAGCAGAGCAGAAGTCGTTCAATTCGGTCTTCATGATGGCCGATTCGGGCGCTCGTGGTTCGGCCGCTCAGATTCGCCAGCTTGCCGGCATGCGTGGCTTGATGGCCAAGCCCGATGGGTCGATTATCGAAACACCCATCACGGCCAACTTCCGTGAAGGCCTGGACGTATTGCAATACTTCATTTCTACCCATGGTGCTCGAAAAGGATTGGCCGATACGGCGCTTAAAACGGCCAACTCGGGGTATCTCACGCGCCGATTGGTCGATGTAGCCCAGGATCTGGTGATCACTGAAGAGGATTGCGGTACGTCCGAAGGCCTCCTGATGTCGCCTTTGATTGAGGGTGGTGATGTGGTCGAGCCCTTGGCTGAGCGTGTTTTGGGTCGCGTCGTCGCAGAGGATGTGCTCGACCCAGCAACTCAGGAACTGCTCATGATGGCTGGAGCCATGCTTGACGAGTCGGCGGTGGATAAGCTGGAACAACACAGCGTCGATATTGTTCGCGTGCGTTCCGTGATTACGTGCAAAACACGACATGGTGTCTGTGCGGCTTGCTATGGGCGCGATCTCGGCCGTGGTCACAGTGTAAATAACGGTGAAGCCATTGGCGTCATTGCGGCGCAATCCATTGGTGAGCCGGGAACCCAGTTAACCATGCGCACATTTCATATTGGTGGCGCGGCATCACGTTCCGCCGCGATCAGCAATGTGGAGGTCAAGTCGGGTGGTAGTATCAAGCTCAACAACATCAAGACAGTTGAGAACAAGGATGGCAATCTGGTCGCGGTTTCACGCTCGGGCGAAGTGAGCGTTATCGATGACCATGGTCGCGAACGCGAACGCTACAAGATTCCATACGGTTCTGTTTCCGTCGTTCGTGAGGGTGATCGAGTCAAGGCTGGGCAAGTCATCGTGACATGGGATCCGCACACACATCCCGTTGTTACCGAGGTGAATGGATTCGCCCGCTTGGTGGACTTTATCGAGGGTGTCACGGTTCGTGAGCAATCAGATGAAGTGACTGGGCTCAGTTCGATGGTGGTGATTGATCCCAAGCAACGTGGTGGGTCTGGTAAGGACCTCCGGCCTATGGTCAAGTTAGTCGATGAAAAAGGTGACGACATCTTTATTCCGTCGACGGAAATTGTTGCGCAATACTTTCTACCGGCGGGTGCCATCATTGGCATCCAGGATGGGGGTCAGGTGCAGGTCGGCGACGTGCTTGCCAGGATTCCGCAGGAATCCAGTAAGACACGTGACATTACGGGTGGTTTGCCACGTGTTGCTGATCTCTTCGAGGCCAGAAAAACCAAAGATCCGGCTATCTTGGCGGAAGCTACCGGCACTATCAGTTTTGGTAAAGAAACCAAGGGTAAGCGACGGGTCGTCGTCACCGATGCCCAGAACGTCCAGCATGAAGTCTTGATACCGAAGTGGCGCCATATCACGGTCTTCGAAGGTGAGCACGTCGAGCAGGGTGAAACCATCGCGGAAGGCGATCTGACGCCGCACGATATCCTGCGCTTGCGTGGGGTTGCCGATCTTGCCTCCTATCTGGTCAAGGAAATTCAAGACGTTTACCGACTGCAGGGCGTCAAGATCAACGATAAGCATATCGAGGTCATCATCCGTCAAATGTTACGCAAGGTTGAGATTTCTGATCCAGGGGAAACCACGTTTCTACGTGGCGAACAGGTTGATCGCGCACGTTTCCATGAAGAGAATGACCGCGTGGAAACCGAAGGTAAAATCCCGGCCTGTTTCGAGCCCATGTTGCTAGGTATCACCAAGGCCTCTTTGTCCACGGAGTCTTTCATCTCTGCAGCGTCCTTTCAGGAGACTACTCGCGTCCTGACGGAAGCGGCCATCCGTGGTTCGAGCGACAAATTGATGGGGCTTAAGGAAAACGTGATTGTCGGAAGGTTGATACCTGCGGGCACCGGTCTGGCCTATCATCTGGACAGAAAGCGTCGTGCAGAAAGGGGTGAGACGGATGAGGTCGAAGAAACCTCTGTGATGGACACCAGTGAGGTCGAGGAGGCGCTCAAGCAGGCCCTGAGCGAATAAGCCCAAAAATTTTCATCAAACTTTTTACTTTCGCTCTTATGGGCGACACATGATGTGGAATCAGCAGGCTATTCCTTTCTGCTTGGGAGGTCTGTGTGGACAGAGTTAAAACTGGAGCATCTGGCATGAACAAGGCGATTCTCAGATTTTTGGCGGGTATGGTTTGTTTCTGGCTGGGTATCTCCGTGTCCCAGGCGGCGGGTGATTCGGCGGCAGGTAAAAAGAAGTTTTACACCTGTGAGGGATGTCACTCGGTCGCCGGATACACCAACACTTACCCGACCTATCATGTGCCGCGTATTGGTGGTCAACATGCTGATTATGTGGTTTCGGCGCTCAAGGCATATCGAGAGGATGAGCGCAAACATGGCAGCATGAAGAGCAATGTTGATAATCTGTCTGAGCAGGATATGGAAGATATTGCCGCATATGTATCAAAATTTCGCGGTATGAATTCTTCGTTGCCAGTAACAGGTGATATTCAGGCGGGCCGAACAAAAGCGGCGATGTGCGCTAGTTGTCACGCGGAGGATGGCAACAGTGAAAACAATATGTTCCCGCGTTTGGCTGGACAGTATGAAAGTTATTTGCTGCGCGCACTCCACGATTACAAATCAGGAGCAAGAGCAAATCCTATGATGATGGGATTTGCCTCAACCCTGAGTGAGCAGGATATGAAGGATGTTGCCGCTTTCTATTCGAGTCAGAAGAAAGGTCTGACCATTCCGCAGGACTGAGTCGACTTCGCCGCCCGTCCGGGCCATCCCATCCCAATGGGCGCGCTGACTCAGTCACTTCTCGCCCTATTTGCTCCTTTTGTGCGATGAGGAAAAAGCTCTGTGGTTCATAAGGTCGCCAGTTTCATCAGGACCTCATTGTGCCTTTCTTTGATCTTGATGGCGCCCTCCGCGGGTGCAAAATCAGAGGGCGGGGAGAAGTTGGTAATGGGCTGGCTGGAAACGGTATTCCTTCGCCCCATGAATCTGCATGCAACCGCCAAACTGGATACGGGAGCCAAGACTTCCTCCGTGCACGCCAGCAAGATTGAGCACTTGAATAGGGGTGGCTTGCCTTGGGTCAGATTCGAATTTGTCCCGGCCAAGGGCGAGGAGCCCATCAAAATCGAACGGCCTTTGGTGCGTAAGGCTGTCATCAAGGAGAGGTTGTCTCGCTCTTCGACACGTGACGTGGTGGTGCTGACCATTTGTAAGAATGGCAGGGACTATGAGACGGAATTCACGCTCAATGATCGAAGCAACTTTAATTATCCCATGCTGCTGGGTCGTAGCTTCCTGGAAGGGGTCGCCTTGGTCGATTCCTCGGAAACCTTTCTGTTTAAGGCTGAGGGGGATGCCTGTGGTGGGAAGGTTTCAGGCCTGAAACCCTGAAATGGGCGTGCCACGGGATTCCTACAGCTTGAGTCAGGGATCCTGATTGTGCGTGGAGTTCACGTAAAGCTACTCGCTCTCCTGCTGATTGCCGTGGGGTTTGGCATTTGCTGGTTCAAGGTAACTCGATTGGGCCTGCCGCTAGTGCCTACCGAAAAGGCTAATGTCTGGACGGTAGAGGCCCGGATTCAATTCAGGGCTCAGAAGGACTCGGCCGTCAAGGTCCGTTTCTATATTCCGCGACAGCCCGCTAGCTTCACGGTGGTGGATGAGAACTTTGTCTCCGGTGATTATGGTCTGACGACTGAGGATGATGGCATCCATCGTTCGGCAGAATGGGCCGTCAGGCGGGTCAATGGCTATCAGGTGCTGTACTACCGCATCCATTTGTCACGAGACCCTTCGGTGGAGCCTCTGCCGGCGGAAGCCGTTGCGGCGCCGGAGATTCGTCGGCCCGATTTTCCCGATGCGTTACAGTCAGCCGCAAAGGGTCTCATGAGTGAGGTACTTAAAAAGTCAGCTGACGGTAAGAGCTTTGTTCGGGAGCTGCTGGCCAGATTCAATGCGCCCACGGCCGATCCCAACGTGACCCTGCTGCGTCAGGGTATCGAAAGCCCCGAAGATTGGACGCAGCGCATCATCGATCTTTTGGCCACGGCCAGTATTCCGTCGCGCAGCGCCTATGTACTGGCGCTAAAGGATGGCATTAGCCATGGGTCGCTCATTCCCTGGCTTGAAATCTTTGATGGTAAGCAGTGGATAGCCGTGGACCCTCATACGGGGGAGCCAGGCATGTTCGAGGGCGCCGTGTTGTGGCATGTTGGCAGTGCCCCAGTGCTCAGCGTAGACGGGGGGAAAAACGTCAAGCTTGAATACTCGGTGTCTGAGCGAGCTCAGGATCGGACGTTGGTTGCTGAACAGCGGGCTCGACAAATGGGTTCGCGTATCATGGAATATTCCCTATTCAGTTTGCCGGTCAGCGTTCAGAACGTATACCGCGTCTTGCTCATGGTCCCGATTGGCGCCTTTTTGATCGTCATCCTGCGCAACATCATCGGGCTAAGAACTTTTGGAACCTTTATGCCGATCCTGATAGCGTTGGCCTTCCGGGAAACGGAGTTGCTGTGGGGTATGGTGCTATTTTGCCTCCTCATTGCGATGGGGCTCCTGATCCGTTTTTATCTGGAATATCTGAAGCTACTGCTAGTTCCCCGCTTGGCATCGGTGCTGATTATTGTCATTATCCTCATGGCAATGATCAGTATTTTTAGCCACAAACTGGGATTTGATCGCGGACTATCCGTGGCCTTGTTCCCAATGGTCATTATGGCCATGACCATTGAGCGCATGTCTCTTGCTTGGGAGGAGTTGGGTGCCGGTGAGGCCCTGGTTCAGGGGTTTGGCAGTCTCATGGTGGCCGCGCTTAGCTACCTCTGCATGAGTAGCCGGTACCTAGAGCACCTGATTTTTGTCTTTCCAGAGCTGCTATTTGTCGTATTGGCGATAACGCTATTGTTGGGTCGCTATACCGGCTATCGCCTGACGGAGCTCTGGCGATTCAGGGCTGCCCTCAAGGGATAGGTCCAATGCTGTTTCCTTGGGATCGTTTACGGCAGCTTGGCATCATGGGGCTGAATGAGCGTAATGCGGATTTCATACTTCCCTATAACGCCAGACACAATTATCCATTAGTAGATAACAAGCTACTTACGAAGGAGTTAGCAGACCAAGCGGGAATTCCTGTGCCTAAACTCTATGGGGTAGTGGAGATGATTCACCAAATAGAGGGGCTCTCCGCGGAGTTGGCGAACCATGATGATTTTGTGGTCAAGCCCGCCCATGGATCAGGTGGAGAGGGAATATTGATAGTGACTGGCCGCCATGAAGGTCGTTACCGCAAGGCTAACGGGGCTTCAATGGATGAGGAAGGTCTTGGGCATCATATTTCCAACATACTGGGTGGCATGTATAGTTTGGGGGGGCTACCCGATTCCGCTCTGATTGAATATCGGGTCAAGTTTGACCCCATATTTTCCAATATCAGCTTTCAAGGTGTCCCCGATATCAGGACACTTGTGTTTCGCGGTATCCCCTTGCTGGCTATGATTCGCCTACCTACCCGGATTTCCGATGGAAAGGCTAATCTACATCAGGGGGCGATCGGGG
>DIVI01000122.1 GCA_002423305.1 Methylococcus sp. UBA6136
TGCTGGCATCCTGGGTCATCGTCCGCCCCGTGCTCCATCAATTAGTCCGCAGGTTTCCGATCCACGAAGGAAAATTGCCTCAGGATCTCCTAGCCTTGTTGTTGGCGATCGTCTTTGCCTCGGCAACAGTCACCAGTCAGCTGGGAATTTTTGCCATCTTTGGCGGATTCACCGCCGGGGTGCTGCTGCATGATCGTCATGCCCTGGTGACCGCCTGGCGAAATCGGGTCGAGGACCTGCTGGCTGTTTTCTTTCTTCCGATTTTCTTCACCTATACCGGCTTGCGGACCGATATCGGCAGTCTCGCCACGGCCGATCAGTGGCTTTGGTGCGGCGCTTTGATTGCGCTGGCTACCCTGGGCAAGTTCGGGGGCTGCTATCTGGCCGCACGGGCGAGCGGAATGAACCGAGCCGAATCACGCTGCATCGGTGTGATGATGAATACCCGCGCACTGATGGAACTGATCGTCATCAATCTGGGACGGGACATGGGCGTAATTCCGGCCGAGGTGTTCACCATGCTGGTGCTCATGGCCGTCATCAGCACCCTGCTGACTTCGCCGGGCTTGCGGCGTTGGTTGCCGGAAGCAGGAATAACCGACACGCCGGGAAGACCTGCATCACTGACTCACCACCGCACGTCTTAACCCTGTCAGACGACGGATTGGGTGAATCAGATTGTCGCCTGTCCTCACACGTTTTCGTAAATCGCCTCCGCGATCGTGAGTTCCACGCTCCTGAAGTGAACTGGCACGCCAGGATCGTATTCAAACAATACCCAGTGATTGTCGGCATCGCACCAGAAAGTCTCGACCCGCCGCTTGATCGGATGAATCAGAACGTACTCCTGCAACGTTTCAAAGCGGCGATATTTCTGGAACTTATCCCCACGGTCGTAGGCTTCGGTGGAATCCGATAAAACTTCGACAATCAGACTGGGCTCGCTGAGATAGCGCTCGGCCCGATGATCCGCTGGCGAACACGAAACGAAGACATCGGGGTAAAAGAAAGCATCCGCCGCTTCCAGACGGAGCTTCATGTCCGCCATATAGGCACGACAGGGTTTGCCGCGGAGATGCTGCAATAGCGCGGCGAAAACATTTCCGGCGACCGTTGCATGCTGCCTCGTCGAGCCCACCATGGAAAAAATTTCACCCGCGATGAACTCATGCTTGCCCGGCTGCCCCTGTTCCCATTCAAGAAACTCATCGGCCGCCATTTTTTTAACGGTTGCTGGGTTAGCCATAGGAGATCTCAAAAGATTGCGTGGGTTTGAATTTAATCACAGCCAGGGGAATCAGGCTTTTCTCATCACTTCCATCAACGCCTGACGCGACAGCTTGCCTGTCTCACTCCGCGGTAATCGATCCAATTTGTGAACCGCCCTGGGGACAAAGGCGGCATCAAGTTCCGTCCTGAGCGCTTCCAGGATTGTATGGCTACTCAAGGTCGGCGCGACCACAAAAACCACAAAACGAGTAGAGCCCATCTCGGTATCGTCCGGCAGAAAAAAGGCTCCGTCGTCAACGCCGGGGATAGCCAGCAGTGCATGACTCAATGCCGAGAGCGAAGTCCGCTTGCCGGCGATATTGATCAGGTCAGACGAGCGGCCCTCCAAAGTGAAATGCCGTTCATCAATGATGCTCAAGGCATCATTCAGCAACACCGGCACTGGCAGGTAAGGCGCCACCACGGCATGAGCTTGACCCGGCTCCCGTTTAAGCCTGAGCGATTCGAATAAGGACCAGCTCTCCGTTTGGACGGGTCGACGTCCGGCGAGCGACCCGGCCTCGGTGCAGCCATAAATTTCCAGCAACGGGGCTTCAAATCGCTGCTCGCAGACCCCGGCCACTGCGGCATCGAGTGGCGAGGTCGCAGACACGAGAAAGTCCACCGGCGGCAGGCTCAATTCACTGCGAATCAGTGCGCGCAAGTGGACAGGCGTCGTGACCAGGATGCGGGGCCGACCGGTCGTGGCCAGCGCCTCGGCAATATCGGCCGGATAGAAGGGCTTGGCCGATTGCAGCACCGCCCCACGGCACAGGGGCAACAGGATACTGAGCTCGAGGCCATACATGTGTTGCGCGGGAACCGTGGCGAGGATAGCCACTCCCGCCATGCCCCCCAGAAAGGTGTCGATCAGCCGGGCGCTTGCGCAGAGCGCGCCCCAGGTTTTGATATGCGCTTGCGGGACACCCGTACTGCCCGAGGTGAACCCGATCACTGCCGTTTGCTTAGGTTTTAAATCGAGGCCATTTTGATGGTTAGGCGCAATATGGGTGGGTCTTGCCACGCGCCAGCTTGACGCCTCCGGCTCAGCGAGCCGATCGGTCAATATCAGGGCGCCCGGATAGTCCCGTTCCAGCTGTAGCAAATGACGCCGACTCCGATCCGGCGGCAACAAGGTCACGAAGCCCCGAATCAGGCTCGCAGCAAAGCCCAGGCTGAAGTGGTAGCGATCTTCACACAGGTTGATGACGTAGTGGCCATCCGGCAACTCGCTGGCTACAACCTTGGCTTCGGCGAGAAATTGACCCCAGCTGACGGATTCACCCTGGACTTGGGCGAACAGGGAATCAGGCGATCTCGAATGCAAAACGGTAGAGAATGGAAAGTCGCTTGCGGGAATCAGCGGGGCTGTAAGCCCGAGGAAGCGGCTTCATCAGCCGCAATCCCATCCATCCAGGGCGTGGCAATGCCGGCCTCCCGTGCGTGTTTCAGAGCCCGCCGCAGCCGGACCGGCGCCGAGCGTCCCATGCAGATATGCTGCGAATCGCCGTCGAAGCCCTCCAGCATGCCGACCAGCAAACGCTCGCTGGGCAAGGGCTGCCCGGCCAACCATGTCTGGATGGCCAGCACTTCCCCCGCCACACCTTCGGCCAGTTCGCGGTGATGCTGCCATAGTTTGCTGACGGTGCCGCCTGTACGCATGCCCGCGATGTTGATGGTCAGGATATAGAGGTTCTTGCGCACCATCTGATACAGCAACTCGGTATCCGGGATTTCCCAGCACGGCACATCGATGATCTGCAGCGAGCGAATGACCAGACCAGCCTGAGGCCCTGCTACCGGGGTCGGTAAAACGGAGACAAAGGGCCGGCCCTTTTTCTTGTCGAACCAGACGACGATCACGGTCGGATCGATCAGCCCGTGTCGCTGCCAATCACGCGGCATCAACTCGTTCTGCAGCAGCGCCACCCGGGATCGCCAGGCAATGGGCAATTCGGTCAGCACCGGATCGAGACCATCTTCGCCCACGGCTACCAGCACCAACTCGGGATCGGTGACTTCCTGAGCGATTCTATCCAGCGACTGCCCGCGCAGAACCGGATAGACGGGAAAACCCAATTTGAGGAACCCGCGGGCAAACAACTCGCCCATTTCCCCCATACCGATGATGATGACTGGTTTGTTCATCGGAGCATTTTAAACGAGTTGGACTGACGTCCCCAAAGCAAGTCCCAATAAAAATCGGGGCAAAATCTCCCGATTTGAAACTTGTATCTTCGTAATGTCTTAGCCCGAAGCGCCGGGGGAATCGAGGCGACCATCGCGTTTCACCCGGCTGGCCGACATGGCCATCGCCATGATGGAAATGGTGGGAAAAACCAGCGTCGCCGTTTTGGAAAAGAACCCGGCGGGGGTTTCCAAAGCTTCATAACCGACGAGCCCAGGAAAAATCCTTTCGATCAGTTCATCATGATGACTGCTCATCTTCATGGCAAATAGCGAGGCTTTCGCCGAAAGGCAGGAGTATGGCTGAGGTTTTTTGGGACATTTATTGACTCTTACCTGAATCCGTGTTCCCGACCCCTTATGTTCACCATAACGCACTGATTCAATGAGATAATGTCGACCTAAACGTCTTCACCTATCCAACTATGGCCCGTTTCGAAGTCAAGCAATCCGGCAAACTGCAATTGACCTCGTATTCGGGGCTGGCGCTGGTGGGGCAGTGCTGTCAGTTTGCTCAGGTTGATACCGTGATTGACCCGAGGATCCCCGCCTCACAGGGCATGCGAACCTCGGATCTGGTCAAGAGTTTGGTCGGTTTGCTGAGTCTGGGCAAAAGCGATTTCGAGGCGATCGAGCCGTTCCGGCAGGACCGTTTTTTCAAGCAAGCACTGGGGCTGTCGAAGATCCCCGGCAGTGTGTGGATGCGTCAGCGACTGGACAACAAGGCCGGCTTGATACGGGACACGTCGAGCGAACTGGGGGTGCGCTTGCTGGAGCGGACTCAGGCACCGATCACGCCCTATAGGGGTTATGTCTGTTGCGACATCGATACGTTTGCCATGGACAATAGTGGGACGCGCAAGGAGGACGTCAGTCGGACCTACCGGGGGTTTGACGGGTACACACCGATCGCCGCTTATCTGGGGAACGAGGGCTGGAATATCGGTCTGGAGTTGCGCCCCGGTGCTCAGCACTCGGCTCGTGAGACAGAGTACTTTTACGAACGCGTGATTCCCCGCATCGAACGTCTGGTGACAGCCGACCAGCCAGTCCTGCTCCGCGAGGACAGCGGCTTCGACAGCGCCCGCCTGCTCTGGGCCAAGGCGGTAGAACGTGATCGATTTAAAGCGCTTGGTCGCTCCTTCGACTTCATCTGCAAATGGAACCCCCGCAAGCAGGACAAGGGCGCCTGGGTAGCCCAAGCTGAAGCGGTCGGGGCCTTTGTTGAACCTCGACTTGGAAAACGCACGGCGTTACTGTCACTGACGGTCGAACGTGCCATGGGCAAGCAAAAACGCCCATTTCGCCTGATTGTCCGGGTGACCGAACGTACCATCGACAAGCAGGGGCAATATCTGTTGATGCCGGCAATTGAGCTGGAAGGCTGGTGGACCAGCTTGGTCGATGAGGCTACCACCGTGATCGAACTGTACCAACACCACGGACTGCACGAGCAGTACCACTCCGAATTCAAGACTGATCTGGACCTCGAGCGGTTACCTTCCGGGAAATTTGATACCAATGATGCCATCCTGCAGTTGGCCGCCTTTGCCTACAACTGCCTGCGCCTGGTGGGACAACTTGGCCTGACCGGCGACATCGCGCCGATCCGACATCCGGCCAAACGCCGCCGCATTCATACCGTCCTGCAGGAAATCATGTACCGAGCCGCCAAATTCATTGCGCACGCTCGACGACTGGTGCTGGACTTTGGGCGAGGGGTCGCCGCTCACGCTGAGGTATTCCTGCACGTCCAGGACCGTTTGTGGGCCGCGTCCGGATGAATTCGCTGGAAACTACATACGGGATAAGTGCGTTCCTGAAATTTGGAAGGATGGAACACGCCTGAGATGAGGCTCACCACCCAGAGAAAGCAAAAAACCGCAAAGAGAGAACGGAATCTTCACTGAAGATCATGACATAGTGATCCGAAAGGCTATGAAGCAGCGTTGAACAGTGCAGAGAATTGGCAGACATGACGGCGAGAGCTGTCTGAGCTTCCGGGTACACGGATTCAGGTCTTAGTTAAAACCATCCTAGCGGCAACAGGAACTTATGAATTCATGAATTACGCACGACTATTTCGTTTAGACGAAATGGTTGCGGTTATTCGCAGATTCCGAGGGAGGGGGGGGCGCGTTACAGGCACCGGCTTGGGTGCCGAGGTTGGGCTCCGCTCGCGCTCAGGGCAGCGCTCCTTCGGGCACGGGGCGTGGGAGGCTCGCCCTGATTCGACTCCCCATCCGACGCCGCTCATGGCAGGGCTCATCACAGTCGGGCCGAGAGGCGCTGTACCGCCATGACAGTGTTGTCACCAACAAGGATGGCAAAATTGATTGCCTGTCCTGCAGTTGATCAGTCCACTGCACGCCTCGCTCACGCTGGAGCAGACCGTATCTGATTGAACGGATAAGGTGCGAGATAGAATGCCCGGGACAAGCTGGCCCCCGAATGACTTGAGCCGCTCTTCAAAGGCGGATTCCGGTGACCCATAACCCCCATTCGTCATAAGGAGCGAAAC
The DNA here is from genome assembly GCA_002423305.1 of Methylococcus sp. UBA6136. Classification (GTDB taxonomy): domain Bacteria; phylum Pseudomonadota; class Gammaproteobacteria; order Methylococcales; family Methylococcaceae; genus UBA6136. The sequence goes on from DIVI01000122.1 coordinate 5,978, forward strand.
AAATGTCGAGTCCCTCGTTTGATTTGAATGACATCGAGCATGAGCCGTCGGATGAACAGCTCAGGGCTTTGATGGATGCCGTGGCTATTGAAGCCAACCGGCGTGCCGAGGCGGCCAGGGTCGCCTTGATGAAACGCTTGCGTGAGGACATTCAGTTGGCCAGTCGTAGGCTGAAAGCCGAATGAGCGAGGTCACCCGACGTCCTCGACTGATTGTTGTTGCGGGACCTAACGGGGCCGGCAAAACATCGATCACGGAACAACTATTACGCCATGAGTGGATGGGGGGGTGTGAATATGTGAACCCCGACTAAATTGCCCGAGACGTTTACGGTGACTGGAACACACCGGATGCCGTTTTACGGTAAACGCCCCATGAAGTCGGTTCTTACATTGGCGGTCTGATTTTCGCAGACTGTGGTCTCCGTCAATTGTGGAGACTACGATGACCGAGCGATCTGTATTTTGGGCCAATCATCTGCGGGCCATTGAGGCCGAGGGTATTTCGGCAAGGGCCTATGCCGCCCGCGAGGGACTGGCGATTCAGTCGCTTTACCAGTGGCGACAAAAACTCTGGCAAACACGGGGAACCCTCGGCGCCGATCCGAGTGTCGGCATGGGGTCCGGGTTTTTCGCCGTCAATGTGACAGGACCACTGACATCTCAGTCCGGCACCTGGATGTTGCGGGTGGGGGGTCTCGAGTTGGAATTGCCCGCCCATCCGGATGCGCATTGGTTGGTGGGGTTGGTCATGGC
>DIVI01000209.1 GCA_002423305.1 Methylococcus sp. UBA6136
AGATCTACACTAAATAGTCGGTCCTGCAGAATTCAAACACCGGCAAACACTTAGATTGCGGTGATGCCCACGCATCATCGTGCATTCGTGATTTAGTGAGTCGGCTACAATATAACGTATCATTTCCCGTCCGTCTAGCCTAAGCCTAGTGCCGCTGGTTGGGCTGGCGGCGGCGGGGGGGCAGAATGCTGTCGCGGGATAAGGACCCGTGGGGCCGAAATGATTTCGGATGTTTTCGTTCCTTGGGGGCGTCGAGTGCTAAATTAGTCTCCTTTTTGGGCCGGTTGAGCGGCTTCAATGTATTTATAGGTATCTCAATCGCATGAAGATTCTGGTGACTGGCACCGCGGGTTTTATTGGCTCCTCGCTTGCGCACGTATTGCTGGCCCGCGGCGATGAGGTGATCGGCGTTGATAACGTCAACGATTACTATGATGTGAATCTGAAGGAAGCGCGGCTGGCGCGGCTTACGAATCAGCCGGGTTTCACCGATCTGAGGATTGCACTGGAGGACCGTGAAGCGCTGTTGGCCGCATTTGACAGACATCAGCCCCAGCGAGTCGTCAATTTGGCCGCCCAAGCCGGGGTGCGCTACTCCCTGACCCATCCTCATGCTTACATCGATGCCAATCTGGTGGGCTTCTGCAATATCCTTGAAGCCTGCCGTCATCATGCGGTCGAGCATCTGGTCTATGCCTCGTCCAGTTCTGTCTACGGCGCCAACACCCGCATGCCGTTCTCTGTCCACCACAATGTCGACCATCCCGTCAGTCTTTATGCGGCGACCAAGAAGGCCAACGAGCTGATGGCCCACACCTATAGCCATCTGTTCAATTTGCCTACCACCGGGCTGCGTTTCTTCACCGTGTATGGGCCCTGGGGTCGGCCGGACATGGCGCTGTTCATGTTTACCCGCAATATTCTGGCTGGGAAGCCGATTGATGTGTTCAATCACGGCAGACACAAGCGCGATTTCACCTATATCGATGACATTGTTGAAGGGGTGGTGCGGACGCTGGACCGCGTGGCGACACCCAACCCTGAGTGGAGTGGCGACCACCCCGACCCCGGGACCAGCAAGGCGCCCTATCGGCTCTATAACATCGGCAACAACGAGCCCGTTGAGCTGATGCGCTTCATCGAGGTGATTGAGGACTGCCTTGGCAAAAAGGCCGAAATGAATTTTCTGCCGATGCAGGATGGCGATGTGCCAGCGACGTTTGCGGATGTCGAGGACCTGCGGCGGGATGTCGGTTATGCGCCGAAGACCTCCATCGAGACGGGAGTCGCGCGCTTTGTGGAGTGGTACAAGGGCTACTACGGTCACGCCTGATGAACTCTCTTGAGGCGCTGGCGGCCATGTCGGCAATGACCCATGCAAAAGTACCCCTGCTGGGTTTTGCCGCTCTCAGCGGCACGGGTAAGACCACGCTACTGAAGCAGTTAATTCCTCTGTTGAAGGATCAAGGCCTGCGCATCGGGCTGATCAAGCACGCACATCATGCGTTCGAGGTGGACACGCCAGGGAAGGATAGCTTCGAGTTGCGCCAGGCCGGAGCCAGCCCTGTCATGCTCTGCTCCTCGCGTCGCCGCGTGATCATGACCGATCATGCCGTGCCGCGGGATCCTTCTCTGAATGAGGAGTTGCTCCACTTGAATCAGGGCGAGCTTGATGTGTTGCTGGTCGAGGGTTTCAAGCATGAGGTTTTTCCCAAGCTGGAGCTGCATCGCCCGTCACTGGGGCATCCGCTGCTATATCCGGAAGACGCGCAGATTATCGGCATTGCCTCCGATGCCGAATTGTTGCCGGCACCGCTGATTCCCTGCCTCAATCTGAACCAGCCGCAGACGGTCGCAGATTTCATTTTGCAAGTATTCCTGCCTGGCGCGCGCCGTGTCCTCGATCTGCGATAAGCCCGCCGGCCTGCTCAGCCTCGACCAGGCGGTCGAGCGATTGCTGGAGAATGTTCAGCCTGTCCGGGGCGAGGAGCGGCTTCCCTTGGCGCGGGCTCTAGGTCGCGTCTTGGCAGCGGACGTCAGTTCCCCCCTGGATTTGCCATGTTTCACCCAGTCGGCCATGGATGGTTATGCCCTCCAAGCCAACGAGGCGCTTCCCGGCGCGACCTTGCAAGTCATGGGTTCGGCGTTTGCCGGCCGGCCGTTTTTGGGAAGCGTCGGAAGCGGGGCGTGTGTTCGGATTTTTACCGGCGCTCCGCTGCCAAAGGGGGCGGATGCGGTGATCGTCCAGGAGGAAACGGAGTGCCAGGGTCCGTCGGTGGTGGTGAAGTCGTCGCACCCGATGCGGCCGGGCGAGAATGTTCGCCAGCAGGGTGAAGAGCTGAAGCGGGGTGATGGCCTGTTATCGGCCGGCAAAATTCTGCGTCCGGCGGATCTTGGCTTGCTGGCTGTGGCGGGCTGCAGCGAGGTCGCCGTGATGCGGCGTCTACGCGTGGCTTTCCTGGCCACGGGCGATGAGTTGGCTGATCCTGGCGAACAGTTGGCCCCTGGATTCATTTATGAGAGCAATCGCCCGGTTCTGCGCGCGCTGCTGTTGGAGTTGGGCATTGAGCCAATCGATCTCGGGCGAGTGGATGATGATCGTGAGGTCATTCGGCGAGCCATGCACCGGGGCGCCGGGCAGGCCGATGTGTTAATAACCACCGGCGGTGCATCCGTGGGTGACGCTGATCATGTGGTCGATCTGCTTCGGGAACTCGGTCAGGTGGAGTTCTGGAAGGTGGCGATCAAGCCGGGCAAACCCTTTGTATTTGCACATCTGGGCAGCACACCAGTCTTTGGTTTGCCTGGTAATCCCGTGTCGATGATGGTGACTTTTCTCCAGCTGGCGCGTCCGGCGCTGCTTCACATGGCAGGTGCCGCCAGATTGCGACCTCTGCGCTGGCGGGTCGAATGTCGGAATCGTTTGCGTAAGTCGCCCGGTCGGCTTGAGTTTCAGCGGGGCGTCGTCGATTGGCTTGATGGTGTGCCCGGTGTCGCCGCTCTGGCCGGTCAAGGCAGCCACCGGCTGACTTCGATGAGTCGGGCCCATTGTTTTATAGTGTTGCCAGCGGAATCCACCGGGGTGGAGCCGGGTGAGATGGTCGAAATTGAGTTGTTTGCTGAGCCTGGAGTTTTTCCATCATGACGACTGCATCCGGAATCAGAACCGAGAGTGTGCTGCTCTATTGCCGCCCGGGATTCGAGAAGGAATGCGCCGCAGACATCATTGAGCAGGCCCGTCTGCTCAATGTTCATGGCTATGTCAAGGCTGCGGAGGGCAGCGGCTTTGTCCGCTTCATCCCGCATGGGGAGGACGCTTGCGAGCGGTTGCGGCAGAATTTGCGTTTTGGCGACCTGATGTTTGCGCGGCAGCTTATCTACCTTTTTGGCAGCGATGAAGACTTGCCGACGGAAGATCGTCTGACGCCATTGATGGCTATTATTCGGGTATCAGGGTTGCGATTCTCCGAGTTGTTCCTCGAAACGGCGGACACCAATGAGGCCAAATCGCTGTCGGTTTTTCTGCGCAAATTCGCTCTGCCACTGCGCCGCGCCCTGGAGCGCGAGCAACTCCTGGGTAACCGGCATCTGCCGCGGCTGCATGTGTTTTTTCTCAGCGCTACCTCGGTCAGTGTCGGCCTATCAAATGTAACCGATGCGTCTCCCTGGCTGATGGGGATTCCGCGCCTAAAGTTTCCCAGGGGAGCGCCCAGTCGATCGACGCTAAAGCTGGATGAGGCGTTTCAAGTATTTGTGCAGTTGCCGGATCAGGATTTGCGGCCCGGCATGACGGCGGTGGATCTGGGTGCGGCGCCGGGCGGCTGGACCTGGCAGTTGGTGCATCGCCACGTTCGAACCATCGCGGTCGACAATGGGGCGATTGATTCGGCCCTGCTGGATTCGGGGATTGTCGAACATCTGCGGGTGGATGGATTCCGCTATCGCCCGGTCAAGCCGGTCGACTGGCTTGTGTGCGATATGGTCGAGCAGCCCTTGCGGATTGCGGCACTGATGGCGGATTGGCTGGCTCAGGGGCATTGCCGGTATGCGCTGTTCAATCTCAAACTGCCCATGAAAAAGCGTTACGAGTGTGTTCAGCAGAGTCGCAAGCTGATCGAATCACGGCTGACTGAGGCAAGCCGCCGTTATCGGCTGGAATTCCGGCAGCTTTATCATGATCGCGCTGAAATCACGGGTTATGCGGTCTGTCTGGACCGTTGAGGGCTAACCGGGTTTTCACGGTTTTTTCACGGAGTTGGACTATAATCACGAGAGGTCAGCGACCTTCCTCCTTATTCAATCCCGCTGCAGGCGCCCATCATGACCATAGTTTCCGAAGCTGAGTATGACCTCAGTCATCACCATATTTCCAAGCAGTATGACCATGAGTTGCTTGCCATTCGCAACCGTGTGCTGACGTTGGGCGGATTAGTCGAAGCGCAGGTCGAGGCCGCCGTTAGTGCCTTGCTAGAGAGTGATACAGAACTGGCCGAAAAGGTCATCAGTGACGATTACAAGGTTAATTCGATGGAAGTCGCCATCGATGAGGAATGCACACAGATTCTGGCATTGAGACAACCGGCGGCACGAGACTTGCGCTTAGTAGTGGCGGTTATCAAGACCATTACCGATCTTGAGCGTATTGGTGATGAAGCCAAGCGTATTGCGCGGATTGCCGTGGATCTGGTCAATCACTTTCCCAAGAAAAATCAGCTCACCGACCTGCATCAGCTGGCGCTGCATTCGCGGCAGATGCTGCGAGAGTCGCTTGATGCTTTTGCGCGCATCGATGTAGATGAGTCTCTGCGAGTGGTTCAGGAGGACCTGCGGGTGGATCAGGAGTACGAGAGCATCATGCGCCAGCAGATCACCTACATGATGGAAGATCCTCGCTCGATTCCGATTTCGCTCAATATCATGTGGGCCGCGCGTGCATTGGAGCGGATAGGCGACCGTGCCTGTAATATTTGCGAGTATGTGATCTATTACGCCATGGGCAAGAATATTCGCCACATCAGTCTTGATGAGCTAGAGCGCAATTTGCGCTCGGGCTGATTTTATTGGGTGAGGGCGGTAAATCGATATCGCCCCGGCATCAGCCGACTTACCGACTCCCACTAGTTTCCGAGAACGCTCCACTATGCATCGATTACTTCGCGTCGCCGCTTTTTTTATCCTGTTCAACTTAAGCGCGACAGCGGTATTTTCAGCGGATTCATTCACCATCGAGGATATTAGAATCGAAGGGCTGCAGCGAGTGGCGCCGGGAACCGTTTTCAATTATCTGCCAGTAAAGGTCGGCGATGAGTTCGATCAGCGACAATCCGCGGAAAGCATCAAGGCGCTGTTCAAAACCGGCTTCTTCAAGGATGTACGGCTCGAGCAGGATGACAATACGCTGGTGGTGATTGTCGAGGAGCGGCCCTCGATTTCCAGTGTACAAATCGATGGTAACAAGGATATCAGTACCGATGATCTCAAGAAGGCGCTCAAAGGTATCGGCCTGGTGGAAGGCAAGGTTTTTGATCGGGCAGTGCTCGACAAGGTTGAGCAGGAGCTGAGGCGACAGTATTACAGTCGTGGGAAATATGGTGTCAATGTTGAGTCGACCGTCTCCGATCAGCCACGTAACCGGGTAGCCATCAACATTACCATCTCCGAAGGAAAAGTAGCGACGATTGAGCAGATCAATATCGTCGGGAATAATGCCTATTCAGACGAGGAACTGTTGAGTCAGTTCGAGCTCACTACCGGTAACCTCTTGTCCTTTTACACCAAGGATGATCAGTACTCTAAGCAGAAGTTGTCGGCTGACCTCGAAAGATTAAGGTCGTTTTATCTGGATCGGGGCTATATCAATTCCCAGATCGAGTCCACCCAGGTTGCCATGACGCCGGACAAGAAAGAAATGTACCTGACGGTAAATATCAAGGAGGGTGATGTTTACAAGGTCAGCGAGGCCAAGGTCACTGGTAAGTTGATTATCCGGCCGGAGGAAATCACGCCCCTGGTGGCGATCGGGCCGGGGGACACCTTCTCCCGGCGCCTGGCGACGGAAACCCAGAAAGCCATCTCTGATCGATTGGGGGATGAAGGCTACATCTTTGCCAACGTCAATATGGTGCCCGAAATAAATGAGCAGAATAAAACCGTCGGCATGACGTTTTTTGTTGATCCTGGCAAGCAGGTTTATGTGCGCCGGGTTACTTTTAGAGGGAATACCCGAACTCGGGATGAGGTATTACGCCGCGAGATGAGGCAGATGGAGTCTGCATGGGCCTCCAGTACTAAAATTGAGCGGTCCAAGACCCGACTTGAACGATTGGGATATTTTCAGGAGGTCAATGTGGAGACCCCCGCAGTGCCGGGAACCTCTGACCAGATCGACGTCAACTACAATATTGTTGAGAAGTCATCAGGTAATATCATGGCGGGTGTGGGGTATTCGCAGCAGCAGGGTATTATCTTCAATGCCAACGTAACCCAAGATAATGTCTTCGGAACTGGCAAGCGGGTGGGGTTCAACTTCAATAACAGCCGCATCAATACAATTTATCAGGCCAGCTATTTTAACCCCTATACGACATTGGATGGTGTTAGTAGCGGGTTTGATATTTCTTATCGAAAAATGGATGCTTATGTCATCAACTTGGCTAACTATGCAACCGATACCGGGCAAGTTGGTACCAACCTTGGCATTCCGCTCAGTGAGTTCGATAGTATCCGGTTCAACCTCGACTATGACTATACCAATCTCAGGGTCAGCAATCAGTCGTCACGAGAAATTCTTAATTATATTAGAAATTATACGACGACTCCGCCAGATGCTAGCTATGGATTCAACTATATTCCAATAGCAGTTGGCTATGTCCACGATACCTTGAACAGGGCAATCTTTCCGACGGACGGCGGTGCCGAGCGGCTATCGTTGTTGGCGACGCCACCCGTTTTCGGTAAAGATAGCGTTAACTTCTTCAAAGGGAGTGCAAAGACGCAACATTATTTTCCGGTTGCCAAGGATCTGACGCTCATGGTCATGGCCGAGGTGGCTTACGGTGGCAGCTATAGCGGCACACCGGGCTTGCCCTTTTGGGAAAATTACTTTGCTGGTGGTCCCCAGGTGATGCGCGGGTTTTATCCCAGTTCTCTTGGACCCCGGACACTGCCCAATGACCTGGGGGCAGGGGGCGGGCTGTCCTTGGGTGGTTCCAGTAAGATCGTCAGCTCAATAGAGTTGCTGGCCCCCATTCCTTTCCTGGAGGACAGCAAGAACATGCGAATCGGCGCTTTTGTTGATATCGGTAACGTCTATTGTGAAGCCTTCCAGGTGGCGTCTCCGAAAGCGATTGCGGAGGGGGGGGGTACGCCTTGCTTTGCCGAGGAGAAAGGGGATTTTCTGCGTTATTCGCCTGGGTTGCTCGCCCGTTGGCTTTCCCCGTTTGGTGCTCTGGGAGTCAGTATCGCCAAACCCCTCAATAGTGTTCAGGGCGACCGGCTACAAATGTTCCAGTTCTCCTTCGGGCAGGCATTCTGAGGACGGCTAAGCAAACCGGGCGGCTCCCTTATTCTCAAGGGCGATAAAGATGAAATTGCTCGATCAGCCCTAAAACCGGCTCTGGCGTCAGATGTTGGGCGCTCTTCTGTTGCGCAACCAGCTGGCGAATGTGGCTGGCCGATATATCCAGTTGACTCACCGCCATGAAATGAATCAGCCCGGCTGGCTGCCTCTTGATTTCTTCCGGTTGCGGGTAGCGGCAATGGGCGAAAAAGTCTTCAAGCTCCGGTGGCCATATCGGCTCAATTCCCGGCCGTTGCATGACCACGATGTGCGCCAGCTCGGTGAGTGACTGCCAGCGGTGCCAGCGGTGCAGGTCGTGAAAGGCATCTGCGCCAAGGATCAACGTCAGAGAGGTTGTGCTGCCGATATCGTCCCGTATAGATGAGAGTGTGTCGACCATGTACGAAGGGCCGGCTCGTTCCAGTTCGCGAGTATCGATACAGACACCGGAGGGCGCGTTCGCCAGCGCTACCCGCAGCATGGCGACCCGCTGCTCCGGTGTCGCGCCGGGTGCACGGCGGTGAGGGGGTATCTGGCACGGCACAAACCGGAGTTCGTCCAGATCTAGCGCTTCCCGCACTTCCAGGGACGTTCGCAGGTGTCCGTAATGGACGGGGTCAAATGTGCCGCCATAGACTCCGATCATGGGGTCGACAGCACGACCCGGCGCCTATCCGGGCGCATCTAGCTTCTGATGTGGCCGTCGCCCAGCACCACAAACTTCTGCGAGGTCAGCCCTTCAAGGCCGACCGGGCCGCGGGCATGCAGTTTGTCGGTGGAGATGCCGATTTCAGCTCCCAGGCCATATTCAAAGCCATCGGCAAACCGGGTCGAGGCATTGACCATCACTGAGCTGGAATCAACTTCACGGAGAAACCGGCGGGCGCGTGAGTAATCCTCGGTCACGATGGATTCCGTATGTCCGGAGCTGTGCTGGTGAATGTGATCCATGGCTTCGTCCATATCCGCCACAACACGCACCGAGAGAATGGGGGCCAGGTATTCGGTGTCCCAATCCTCCTGGGTGGCTGCCGAGGCTTCCGGGACGATTTCGCGGGTTTTCGGACAGCCGCGCAATTCAACGCCTTTTTCGATCAACTGTTTGGCGAGTTCCGGCAAAACGATGGGTGCGATGCGGCGGGCTACCAGCAGGGTTTCCATGGCATTGCAGACCCCGTAGCGCTGGGTCTTGGCATTGATGGCAATGCGCTGGGCTTTTTCCAGGTCGCAGTGGTCGTCAATGTAGACATGGCAGATGCCATCCAGATGCTTGATGACCGGAATACGCGATTCCGCCATGATGCGCTCGATGAGTCCCTTGCCGCCTCGCGGCACGATGACGTCAATGAAGTTGTCGAGTTGCAGAAGTTCGCCCACGGCGGCCCTATCGGTGGTGGGAATCAGCTGCACGGCATCGGCGGGTAGTCCGACGGATTTGAGACCGAAACGAATGCAGTCAGCGATGGCCTGATTGGAATGGATGGATTCCGAGCCGCCCCGCAGGATGCAGGCATTACCCGATTTCAGACAGAGCGCCGCCGCATCGGCGGTGACGTTGGGGCGAGACTCATAAATGATGCCGACGACGCCGAGGGGCACCCGCATTTTGCCCACCTGGATACCGGAGGGGCGATAGGTCAGGTGGGTGATCTCACCGACCGGATCGGGCAGGGCGGCGACCTGTCGGACACCATCTGCCATGGCATTGATGCGGGCAAGCGTCAGCTCCAGACGTTCCAGCATGGCGCTATCGATATGATTCTGGCGACCTGCTTCCAGATCCCGCTGATTTTCGCTGATCAGGATGGACGCACTGGCCTCCAGTGCCGCGGCGATGGCCAGTAGCGCCTGATTCTTGGCCCCCGTTTCGGCACGGCCTATAAGGCGGGCGGCGGTTCGGGCGTTTTCGCCCATGGTGCGCAAGGTGGATTTCATTGAGTCTGGCATGTCAATTGTCCGGATTAATGTCGAGTGCTGTTTGACGGTGACTGAGGCTTCATCAGGCTGATGCAAATAGCCAGCAAGGCGTCCCATTCGTCGCCAGACGCCATCCCCTTGATGATGCGGTCGGCCCGCCCGGAAAGCAGTATCGCCTCGTGAATCGTGCTCTGGTTCAGTCGCTGGAGGGCTTGGCTCATGGCGGCCTTTCGGCTGTCCCACAGGCGGTATTTGCCAAACAGGGATTCAGCCGATGCGCCCGCCTTGAGTTCCGACTTGATTGTGTTGATCAAGCGCAACTCCCGGGCCAGCGCCCAGAGCACCACGGCAGAGGCAATACCTTCGCCCCTCAGCCCCATGAGAACCCGAAATGCCTTGTTCATCTGGCCTCGCAACACCTGCTCGGTCAAGTCGAAGACATCGTAACGGGCGCTATCGGCCACCGACTTCAATATCTGATCATCGGTCAACTGACCGGTGCCATAAATAATATGCAGTTTTTCGACTTCCTGTCCTGCTGCCAGCAAGTTCCCCTCAACGCGGGCCGCCAGGAGCCGCAGGCCGGATTGGTCGGCCAGGAGCCCGCGAGCATTCAGTCGTCCATCCAGCCAGCGCAATAGCTTCTCGCCACTGAGTGGCCAAACCTGTATCACGATGCCGAGGCGTTCCATGGCCTGATACCAGCGGGCCTTTTGCTCAGCGGCTGTCAGCTTGGGCAGATTGACCAGCAGGATTGCGTCCTCCGGCGGCCGCTCCGCGAAATGGAGTAGCGCCTCGGCTCCCGGCTTGTCCGGTTTGGCAGGGAGGTGAATGTCCAGGATTCGAGGTTCTCCGAACAGGGAATAGGAGTCACTCGCCGCCCGAAAAGTCCCCCACTCGAAGTTCGTGTCTACGTGAAAGCGCTCACGACTGGCATAGCCATGCGATTTACCCGCCTGTCGGATTGCGTCGGCCGCCTCCATCAGTTGCAGAGGCTCGTCACCGCTCAGGACATAAGCCCGGGCCAAGGTGCCTTTGAGGTGTTGGCCGAGCTGTTCCGGGTAAAGCTTCACGAGGGATTGGCGGGTTTGTCACGAAGCGTGAAGACGACCTGGCGAAGCAGGGTTTGCGCGGCTTCCATTTCCATCTCCCCGCGGATCTGGACTTCCTCGAGGCCCTGTCCCAATGGAGAGCCCTGCGTATTGAAGTATTCTCTTCTCACCATGAGTTCCTTCTCGGGAATCAGGATGTCGCCTTTGGGGTTCTGAACCTCATAAATCACGCGGAAGGTGAGATCGAACATATTGGCGCGTCCGACTGCGCTTAATGTGATGGGGCGTCGCAAATGCCTGACCGTCGTGACATTGATGATTGCGCTGGCATCGCCGGGTTTGGCTGCCATGATGCCGCCCCCGGCAATCAATGATTTGTTGAAGTCGCTGTAAAAGGAATTTCCTTTGGCGACGCCGGACAAAAACAGCGTTTTCTCCTGGGGAGAGCCGGGTATGTCGCCGCGCAGATGAAAGCCGCAACCCGCCAGAAGCAGGAGGCATATCGATAAGCTGCCGATGCGGAGATTGAATGGGTTCATGATCAAACGACGATATTGACCAGTTTGCGGGGCACAACGATCACCTTCCTGGCCGGTTTGCCTTCCATGAAACGCTGAACGTTCGCATCGGCCAGGGCGGCGGTCTGGATCAAGGCCTGATCGGCATCGACCGGCACAGTGATCTTGCCGCGCAGCTTGCCATTGACTTGCACGACCAGCTCGAGGGCGTCCTGCACCAGCGCGGTTTCGTCGTAACGGGGCCAGGTGGCGGTCGCCACTAGGCCGGGCTGGCCCAGCGCCTGCCAGAGTCGCTCGGCGATATGTGGCACGATCGGCGCCAGCATCAGCGTGACCAGTTCAAAGGCTTCCTGGCGCACGGCACGGCCAGTCTGGCTGGCATCCTCGAACCGGGCCAGCGCATTTAGCAATTCCATGTTGGCGGCGATCGCCGTGTTGAAGGTGAAGCGCCGACCCATGTCGTCGGTCACCTTGCGCAGGGTTTCGTGAACCTGGCGTCTCAGCGCTTTTTGACCATCGTCGAGTACGGTCGTGTCCAGCGCGGTCGCGGTGCCTTGATTGACGTGCTGGGCCACCTGTTTCCAGAGCCGTTTGAGGAAACGGAAGCCGCCTTCCACCCCGGAATCTGACCATTCCAGCGACTGCTCGGGCGGGGCCGCGAACATGGTGAACAGCCGCACCGTGTCTGCGCCATAACGGCTCACCAGGTGCTCCGGATCCACGCCGTTGTTCTTGGATTTGGACATCTTTTCGATGCCGCCCACCTTCACGGGCTGACCATCGGTTTTCAGCAGGGCGCCAGTGATGCGGCCCTTGTCATCGGTGCTGATATCGACTTCCGTTGGTCCCACATAGGCCTTCTTGCCATGCTCCTCGCGATAGAAGGTCGGGGCTACGACCATGCCCTGGGTCAGCAGATTTGCAAAGGGCTCGTCGCACTGGACCAGACCGGCATCGCGCAGCAGCTTGTGATAGAAGCGCGAATAGAGAAGATGCAAGATGGCATGTTCGATGCCGCCGATGTACTGATCGACCGGCAGCCAGTAGTTGGCGCGCTCATCGAGCATGGCCTGATCGTTGTCGGCGCTGGTATAGCGGGCGAAGTACCAGGACGACTCCATGAAGGTGTCGAAGGTATCGGTCTCGCGCCGGGCCTGCTTGCCGCAGCAGGGACAGTCGACATGGACGAAGCTATCCAGCTTGGCCAGCGGCGAGCCGATGCCGGTGATGTCGACATCCTTGGGCAGCATGACCGGCAGTTGATCATCCGGGACCGGCATCGTGCCGCAGTCGTCACAATAAATGACCGGCACCGGGCAGCCCCAGTAGCGCTGGCGGGAGACGCCCCAATCGCGCAGGCGGAAATTGGTCTGTTTCTCGCCAAGGTCCTTGGCCTGGAGGTCGGCGGCAATGGCGTCGACCGCCTCGACATGGTTCAAGCCATCGTAGGGACCGGAATTGACGCAAATGCCGACGGTCTTGTCGCCATACCAGTCCTGCCAGCGATCCATTGTGAACGGTGATTCGCCTTGGTCGCTGGACTGAATGACCTGGCGGATATCGAGTCCGTATGTGTGAGCGAAATGAAAGTCGCGTTCGTCATGCGCCGGCACGGCCATCACGGCGCCTTCGCCATAGCTCATCAGGACATAGTTGCCGACCCAGACCGGCACGGCCTTGCCGGTCAGCGGATGCGTCACCGTGATGCCGGTGTTCATGCCCTTCTTTTCCATCGTGGCGACATCGGCCTCGGCGGTGCCGCTCTGTTCGCATTCCTTGATGAATTTGGCCAGGGCCGGGTTGGTTTTGGCCGCATGGGTTGCGAGCGGATGTTCCGGTGCTACCGCGCAAAAGGTGACGCCCATGATGGTGTCGGCGCGGGTGGTGTAGACCCAGAGTTTGCCCTCCGCGCCATCCAGCGTGTAAGGAAAGGCGAACCGCACCCCGTGACTCTTGCCGATCCAGTTGGCCTGCATGGTACGGACCTGTTCCGGCCAGCCCTTCAATTGGTCAAGCTCGGCCAGCAGTTCTTCGGCATAGGCGGTGATCTTCATGAACCACTGCGAAATTTCCTTGCGCACCACCGGTGTATCGCACCGCCAGCAGCAGCCCTCAATGACCTGTTCATTGGCCAGTACTGTGTTGTCATGCGGGCACCAGTTGACCGGCGAGGTCTTCTTGTAGACGAGGCCTTTTTCCAGCAGGCGCAGGAAGAACCATTGTTCCCAACGATAGTATTCAGGAGAGCAGGTGGCGACCTCGCGCTGCCAGTCATAGCCGAAGCCCAGCTCCTTGAGCTGCTGCTTCATATAGGCGATGTTCTCGTAGGTCCAGTCTCCCGGGGGTACGCCTTTGCTCATGGCGGCGTTTTCGGCAGGCAGGCCGAAAGCATCCCAGCCCATCGGTTGCAGAACGTTCTTTCCCAGCATGCGCTGATAGCGCGCCATGACATCGCCAATGGTGTAATTCCGCACATGCCCCATGTGCAGCCGACCGCTGGGATAGGGGAACATCGACAGGCAGTAATACTTTTCCCGGGTCGTATCCTCCGCCGCACGGAAGACGCCGGCCTCCTCCCACAGGCGCTGGGTTTGAGCTTCGATCTCGGCAGGCTGGTAAATGTCTTGCATACGGGCGGTCAGGCGGCGGAATATAAAGGGTGAAGCATACTAAAGGCGGGGCAGAGCGGGCAATGACCAACATCCGGTTGGCCGGGGCGGTGCAGGCTCCACACAACCACCAAAAGCAGCGAAGAGGCCATGGACGCAAAATTCTGGATCGAAAAGTGGGAACAGCAGCAGATTGGGTTCCATCTGCCGATGGCACACCCGATGCTGGCCAGTCACTGGTCGGCGCTTGGCGTTGAACGGGATGCTCATGTCCTGGTCCCGCTTTGCGGGAAAACTCTCGACCTGGTTTATTTGATGAGCCAAGGCTGTCATGTGACTGGGGTTGAGCTCAGCCCCATCGCTATTCGTCAATTTCTGGATGAACAGGCTTTGCAGGCGGACTCGATCGATATCGATGGCATGCCGGTGGCTACCGTCGATGGACTGCGTCTGATCGAGGGTGATTTCTTTCGGTTGAGCCCACAAGCCCTCGGTAGCGTCGATGCCGTTTACGACCGGGCTGCCCTCATCGCCATGCCGCCGGATCAACAGGAACGCTATGCGCAGCAGCTGCTTGCGCTGACGTCTGTCTCTGTGCCTATCCTGCTGGTCACGCTGGACTATGACCCGAGCGAAATGTCTGGCCCGCCCTTCGCCACTCCGAGGGAGCAGGTCATGCGCCTGTTCGAGGAACGCTATGAGGTTGATTTGCTGGAACGGCTGGATGTGCTGGCCGATAACCCGGCTTTAGAGGGTCGGGGACTGACCGGCTTGACCGAAACCGCCTGGCACCTCAAGCCGCGTCAACCAAAGCCTAAGAACTGATCTGATAAACTTCGGCTTATTTGATCGGAAACCGCTGATCGTGCAAAAAACCCTCAGGATCGCTACCCGTAAAAGCCCCCTGGCTCTCTGGCAGGCCGAACATGTGGCGGCCCGTTTGCAGGCGGCGCATCCGGGGCTGCAGGTTGAACTGGTCAAAATGGTGACCCGAGGCGACAAGATACTCGACGCGCCGTTGGCCAAGGTCGGTGGCAAGGGCTTGTTCGTCAAGGAGTTGGAGCAGGGGATCCTGGAGGGAACCGCCGATATCGCCGTCCATTCCATGAAGGATGTGCCGGCCGAGTTGCCGGAAGGCTTGCATCTCTCAGCCATTCTGACCCGGGAAGATCCTCGGGATGCACTCGTCTCGAGAAAATACACTCATCTGGCTGCATTGCCGGCCAACGCCCGCATTGGCACCGCCAGTTTGCGCCGGCAGTCCCAACTCAAACTTCGGCTGCCCGGGTGCCATATCACCAGCTTGCGGGGTAACGTCGGCACCCGGCTGGAGAAATTGGAGACGGAAAATCTGGACGCGATCATGCTCGCAGCAGCGGGTCTGATTCGACTCGGGCTGGCTGATCGTATTACCGAGGTGCTCTCGCCCGATGACAGCCTTCCCGCCGTGGGTCAGGGCGCCATCGGGGTGGAGTGTCGTCAGGACGATCCGTGCATCAACCAATGGCTGGCCGCGCTGCATGACCCGGACACGGCCGATTGCGTGACGGCAGAGCGGGGCTTCAATCATCGGCTGAATGGCGGTTGTCAGGTGCCGATTGCGGGTTATGCCGAACTGCAGGGAGACCAAATTCGCTTGCGTGGACTCGTGGCCAGTCCGGATGGACGGGCCCAGGTGCGGGGCCAAGTCGAAGGTCACCGGACGGAGGCTGTGGCGCTGGGCGTTCGTCTGGCCGAACGACTCCTGTCTCAGGGGGCTGACCGCATTCTGCGCGATTTCTACGAGCCCGAATGATCGGTAACGCAATGGCCCCACTGTCTGGAATGACCGTGCTGGTGACCCGGCCCGATGGACAGGCTGACGGTCTGGCGCACCTCATTAATGAGGCGGGAGGTCAAGCTGTGTTAGCGCCTTTGCTGAGTATCGCCCCCCCCCTGAATCCATCCACAGCCAAGTCACTGCTGAATGCGGCCGAACCCTGGGACTGGCTGATTTTTATCAGTGCCAACGCGGTGCGCGGTGTGCTGGGTGTCGATGGCTGGATGGGACCCGTTGCCGGTGCTACCCGTCTCGCCGCTGTCGGCGAGGCGACGGCGACTGCCCTCGCCGAGGCTGGTTTGACTGTCGATCTGGTGCCCTATCCGCAATTCAACAGTGAAGCTTTGCTGGCTGATCCTCGCATGGTCCAGGTGGCCGGTCAGCGGGTGCTGATTGTGCGAGGCGAAGGTGGGCGGGAACATCTGGCCGAGACACTCCGTGAGCGAGGCGCCGATGTCGCCTATGCCGAAGTGTACCGCCGTGTTCCGGTGTCGATAGAGGCGTTTTCGTCCAGTCGCAACCTTTGGCAAGAGGCCAATTTTGATGCCGTGGTCGTGACCAGCGGCGAGGCGCTGGCGCACTTGACCGGGTTGCTGCGGGAGATGGGGCTTGATAGTCACCCTCGGCCGGTGCTGGTAGTGCCGAGCGAGCGCATTGCGAATCAGGCGGCGGAACAGGGTTGGCCTGGGATCTTGATCGCGGAACAGGCCAGCGACGAGGGCATCGTGCAAGCCATCAAGCAGTTGGCCCATGCCCGCAAAACCGGACTAGGCCCCTTGGCCGTTGCGCCGATTGAACCTGCCTCCAATCCGCCCGAATCCGAAATAGTAATCGCCCCTGCCGATGCGCCCATCGAGCGCCAGGCAGTCAACACCGAACCAGATCAAGATCAAGATGGGGATAAGCCATTGACTAATGAGGAAAAAGAGATTCAGTCCGAGGAGGATCCCTCGACCGTTCAGGAACCTGTAACTCCTGATAAAGTCCAGCCCCCCAAGAAATCCCGTA
Organism: Methylococcus sp. UBA6136; assembly: GCA_002423305.1. Lineage (GTDB taxonomy): Bacteria > Pseudomonadota > Gammaproteobacteria > Methylococcales > Methylococcaceae > UBA6136. The sequence continues at coordinate 16,482 of DIVI01000209.1, forward strand.
GCCTGGCCTGGGTCGGCTACATGGTGTTATCAGGCGTGATTGTACTGGCGGCAGGGGGATGGTTCCTGTTGCAGGAACTGCGCTCAAGTCAGGAGGGGCTCGGCGGACAGATCACTGACAAAACTCACCAGGTCCAGGAGGTCACCCACCAGATCAGCTCGGTTCAGTCAGAGATTGCCGCCCTGCACTCGCAGGTGGCGACGTTGCAAAGCCAGCTGTTTGGGAATGACGCCAAGATTGAAAGACGCCTCGGCGATCAGGTCGAACAGATCGAGGCGAAACTGAGCTCTACCCGTGGCGATCTGGCAAACGCCATGCAGCAGATTCAGAGACAGCTGAACAGAACCCGTGGCGACCTGTTGATCACCGATGCGGAATATCTTTTGAGTGTTGCCAACCAGAAGTTGAATCTGGTCGGGGATGTCAAGTCCGTTCTCGCGGCCATGGAGGCGGCCGATCAGCGATTGCATGAGAGCGCTGATCCCGCCGTATATAAGGTGCGTGAATCGCTGGCGGAGGAAATGGCGGCTGTTCGCAAGATTCAGGCGCCCGACTTGGTCGGGCTCTCCTCCCAGTTGATCGCGCTGGAGAAAAAAGTCCCTGCACTGCCCCTGCTCTTGCCTCACGCCGGAACCGTCAAGCAACACGAAAAAGCAAAGGAAGAGCAGCAATCCAAGGCGGATGAACAAGGCCAGGAGGAGCAGGGCGATGCCTTCGACAGTGCCCTGCGGGGTTTCAAGGATCTGGTCACCGTGCGCCGCACCGATCAACCGGTCGAGGCCTTGCTGGCCCCAGAACAGGTAGAAGTGTTGCGGCAATTGCTACTGCTCAAGCTGGAGTCATCGAGGGCTGCGTTGCTGCGAAATGACGAACAGCTTTACCGAGACAGTCTGGCGACGGCCACCGATTGGATTGGTCAGCATTTCGACACGGCTGCCGCCGAAACCAAATCCATGCTGGATGCGCTGAATTCGCTGGCTGATCGCTCCTTCTCGGTGGCTTACCCCGATATCAGCAAATCCATGATCATGCTGCAGAATATCGAGAAACTGAGGCTGGAGGCCGAAGAAGCCGTGATGCGCGGCAAGCCGCATGACGAAGTCAAAGGAACGACGGCACCGGCAAGCCCTGAACCAGCGGCTGTGGCCCCCGTTCCAATACCTGAGGTTGTCGAGCCGCCCGCCGGCAAGGACACAAATGGCAAAAAGTCCGAAAAAACGGCGCCCGGTAAAAAAGGGAAAGGCATCCCGAAAGCAGAATCCCCTATGCCGGAGCCAAGCCCGGAAACCCCCGCCGTCGAGACGTCGCCTGCCAATCTGTCCCCGGCAGAAGCCGGCCCAGTCCCTGTAGCTGAGCCTGCCAAGGAGGCCACGCCCGAGCCGACGCCGGACGGTTCGCCTGTCTCGGAGTCGGAACCCGCGCTGCCCGTCGCCGCCCCGTCGCCTTCCCTGCCTGAGGCCAAACCCATCGATGACTCCGGAGAGCGGTTGTGAGGAGGAAAATCGTCTTTTCGCTAGCGGCGTTTTTTCTGATCCTGGGGCTGGTGGCAATTGGCTACAAGCAAATGAGCGCCTCCGGCAATGCCGGATATGTCATTGTAGGGATCGGCGACTGGGTGCTGGAAACCTCGCTGTATTTCGTCATCATCTTCATTACTTCCCTTTTTCTTGCCCTCTATTTCGGTATTCGCTTCATGACGGGCGCGGCAAGATTGCCCGACTCGATCAAGAAGCGGAATAGTGAGCAGCGCAGCAAACGCTCATTGGAAGCGCTGGTGACCGGGCTCATTGAAACCATCGAAGGCAAGTGGGAAAAAGCCGAAAGAACCCTGATCCGACACGCCGGGGACAGCAGTCTCCCATTGTTTAACTATCTGACTGCAGCCCGGGCCGCTCATGCGCGGGGTGCCACCGAGCAGCGCGACGATTACCTGCAATTGGCACGGAAAAGCGCCCCTGAGGCCGAGCTGGCTGTAAGCCTCAGTCGGGTCAAGCTTTTGATGGGATCCCACCAATATGAACCCGCTTTGGAGCAGTTGACCGAAATCAACCGGAGTCATGCCAATCATCCCGTAGTCTTGAGAATGATGGGCGATGCCTACATCCAGACCCGCGACTGGGACGCCCTCCATCATCTGATCCCCGTGCTGCGCGAAGGCAAGCTGATGCCCGAGGCTGAGCTCAGGAGGCTGGAAGTCGAGGCTTATCGAACCTTGCTGGAAAAGCGGGCTTTGACGCGGGATCCGACGCGGATTCGTGAGATCTGGCGGATGGTGCCGGCCAACGTGAGGACGGAGCAGGCCGTTGTTCTGCCCTACTGCAAGGGCATGATCGATGCCGGTATGGGTGAGGAGGTTGAGGAAGATCTCCGTCTGGCCCTGGGGCGTGACTGGGACCCCGAATTGCTGAGGCTGTATTCCGCCATCGAGATGGCCGATGCCTCACGACAGTTGCTCGGTGCCGAGGACTGGCTGGGCCCACACCGGGATGACGCGCAGCTACTCCATGTTCTGGGTGGTTTTGCGCTGCGCGCCGGCCAATCCGAGAAGGCAACCGAGTATCTGCAACGCAGCCTGACACTGGAGCCGACGATGGAGGCCTGCAAGCTGTTGGGTGACCTGCTTTATGACAGGAAGGAGGATGTCGCCGCCGGGGTTCTTTACCGACAAGGGCTGAAGCTGTCCGCGAGAGAGCCGGTAGATTCCGCAGCGCTGAGCCAGGCGGCGGCCATCCTGGCTCCATCTTCCGCGCAGGCCGCAATACCGTAATAAGGTCGCGATGGTCTCGTAACGACGGTCTGGCCGGTTCGACGGCATGCCTGATATAGATTCCCCCATTATTCGCTGCGAACAGGTCGGCAAGAAATTCCGACGGACGGCGCTGGCCTCTATTCGTTATGGCTTTGCGGACCTGATCCGGCGACTGTTGCGTCGTAATCTCGGCACGACGCTGCGATCGGATGAGTTTTGGGCCGTGCACGGTGTCAGCTTTGAGGCGCATCGAGGCGAATGTATCGGCATCATCGGCCCGAATGGCGCCGGCAAAAGCACCCTCCTGCGTCTCATCAACGGCGAATATCGTCCTGATCAGGGGGGCATCACGCGCAATGGTCCCGTAACCTCGCTGATACGCCTGGGAGGCGGTCTGCAGCCCTTGCTGACCGGACGCGAAAATATCTATGTCAAGTGCTCGGAGCTGGGCTTCAGCAAAACCGAGACCGATGCTCTGCTGGGCCGGATCGTCGAGTTTTCGGGACTCCGGAAATCGCTCGATCAGCCCGTCAAGCGTTATTCCGACGGCATGTACGCCCGGCTGGAGTTCTCCATCGCCACTGCAGCACCGATGGATATTTTGCTGATCGACGAAGTCCTCGCGGTCGGCGACGTGGCCTTCCAAATGCGCTGTCTGCAGCGTCTGGACCAGCTGAAACAGGCCGGCACCACCATTTTGCTAGTCTCCCATTCCGAAATGAATGTGCGGCATATTGCCGATCGCTGCTTGTTGTTGTTCGATGGCGAAGCCCTGGCGCTGGGCGAAACCGATGCGCTGTTCCGAAAATACTACGAGGCCACCGGATTCCTCGATCGTGCGCTCGAGCCCATGGGGCTGGCGCCGGTGATGCCGGCTGATTTCACGGGGAGCTTCCGTTTGACCGGGCTTTCGCTGGAGTGCGGTGGGGCCGGGGATGTGGTCAGGACCGCCCGTCCCCTCCGGCTTCGAGTGCGCCATGAGGTGGATCCAACGATTGATTCGGCGAGTCTGCTGCTGCAATTCTGGAATCCCAGCGGACTGCTCATGGCCACCTTCGACTCGGAGTTGAATGGGGGTTTCGAATGGGGTGAAAGCCGAGAAAGCGTGCTGGAGCTATCCTTTCTCGGCCTTTCGGCGGGGATTTACCGAGTCGCGGGGGGCTTCCGGTCAGGCGAACACTGGTTGAGTTACCACTCGCACCTGCTCGATCTCCCTGTCACCCAGGCTCATCTCTCTGAGGCCGGCGGTTTGCTCGCCCTGCAAGGTCGTCTGATGTCCGCCACCCAACGGTCCGATCCTCACTCTTGATGACCCTGCCCTCATTGCCGCCAACAAGGGCAAACCCCTTTGGAGTGCAGGTTTCGACAGGCTCAACCAGCAGGGGATTTATCTTGATGCCGGCCAGATCAATGGCTGTGTAGTTTCAGCTCGGGCGGTAGCACGATATCCATGGCAATGGGCAAATGATCCGAGCAGGCGAAATGCAGCGCCTTCAGATGCTCAACACCCAGGCTGGGCGTGACGAGGATGTGGTCGATCATCCGCTGCGGCTGCCAGCTGGGCCAGGTGTGCACGACACAGGCAGGATCGCAAAGCTCGGTGGATCGGGTCAGCCGTTGCAGCTCGGGTGAACCGGGCTCGCAGTTGAAATCGCCCATCACCACGGCATGCGGATGATGCCCTAGCAGTTCGGCGACAAAGTCCAGTTGTCGCATGCGTGCCCGCTGGCTCAGCGCCAGGTGAACCACGCATACACTTAGCGATTTTTGAGGTGTATGGCTTTGGCCGAAACGGGCCAGCACCGCGCCGCGCCCGGGCAGCCCGGGCAGTTTGTAATCGAGAATTTCGTAGGGCTTGATTCGGCTCAGCAGACCGTTGCTATGCATGGCGATGGGACCCATGCGGCGGTTGATCTGGTTATGCCAGTGAGGGAAGCCGCCGTGTTCGGCCAGGTATTGGGTCTGGACGATCTTGTGGCTGCGAAGCCCGCCACCATCGACTTCCTGCAAGCCCACGATATCGTAAGGCTTAAGCAGCTGGGCGATGCGGTTGAGATTGGGTAGACGCTTGCGGCTGGGCCACACATGCCGCCAGCTGCCGGTAATCATGTCCCGGTAGCTGGCGGTATTTATGCCCGTCTGAATGTTGAAGCTGGCCAGCCGCAAACGCCGTGAATGAGGCAAGTGGGCTTGGTTGGCTGCGTCGGAGAGACGGGGTAATTTCAGGTCCATCTGCACAGCAACGGCCCCGGGCGAGGTTTCTGTGGCCCTCGCTCGGACGGCCTTAGGTCACTTCTTGGCGGCCGGGGCCGATTCCTGCTTGATCAGGGCGTTGGTGATTTCGATCATGCGCGGAAAGGATTTCGCCTTGCCGGGGCTGACCACGTACTTGCCATTGACGACCAGCGCCGGGGTGCCCGTAATGCCGTACTTAGCCGCCAAGCCGCTGGCCTGACGCATCTTGGAGTCGACGGCGAAGGATTTGTATGCCTGATGGAAATCCGCCTCAGCCACGCCATGTGCGGTAAAGAACTTGGCCAGATCTTCCTCCGATTCCAGCTTTTCCCGCTTATTTTGGATTGCGTCGTAGAAGTCCGCATGCATCTTGTCCAGCACGCCCAGTGTCTCAGCGGTAAAGAACGCCTTGGCATGTGCGGCCCATTGCTCGTTGAACACGGCCGGCTGACGATGGAAGTCGACCGAGGCCGGCTTCGATTTGATCCACGCATTCAGATCGGGCTCGAAATGGTAGCAATGCGGGCAGCCGTACCAGAAAAATTCCAGCACCTCGATCTTGGCCGGATCGGCCGTCGGCATCGGGGGATTGACGAGATCGTAATCCGTGCCTTCCTTGAACTCCTCGGCTTGGGCTGGCGCAAAGGCAAACGATGCCGCCAGGGCAATGGCGGTCATCAGGCTCGTTAATGCTTTTTTCATGCTGTCCTCTTGGGTCGGATATCAGTAAATCAGGCAGTTCGTCGACCGCCTGCCCGCGATTTCGGGGGCTGGTTTCAATGATTCAAGGTGGAGACATACTCCGCGACCGCGCTGATTTCGGCCTCGCTAAGCTTGGCCGCCACGCTGCGCATCATGGCGTTCATGTCATTGCCGCGTTCGCCCGCCTTGAAATCGTTAAGCGTCTTCTCGACATAGGCGGAGTACTGGCCATGCAGTTTCGGGAACACCGCCTGTGGGTTGCCGGAACCCGCCGGGCTGTGACAGCCGGAACAGGCTGGGACCCCCGAGGCCGCATTGCCGGCAAGATAGAGGTTTTTCCCGCGGGCGTTAATGGCGCCACTCTCGGAAGTCGGCTTCTGGGTGGCGTAGAAGGCGGCGATGTCCTGCATGTCGTCCTCGGACAGCGGTTCCGCCATCGCATTCATGGTCGGTTCTACACGCTTCTGCGTCTTGAAATCCATCAGTTGCTTGTAAATATACGAGGGGTGCTGACCGGCCAGTTTCGGGAAGATCGGGGCGGCGCCATTGCCGTCCTCGCCATGGCAGCCGCCGCAGGCCGCGGCCTTTTCCTGGCCTTCCGTCGCATTGCCGGCAGCCTGAGCCAGCAGGGCACAACCCATTAGCGCGGCACCCACAGAAAATTTTAAACTCCTCATTCCCGCTACCTCGTGTTCTTGTTGGTTATGTTCCGAAGTGGGTAAACCACCGCGCTCTGGATCAGGCCATGAATCGGGCCATGGACACCGTCTATCGTGGGCTGCCCATAAAATACGGGTACACTAGAAAAGTCAATAATACAGCCTGGTGGAAACCTTTGAATCCCCTTTATCACAAGGCCAGTTTTCTGGCGAGCGCATCCCGGCTCAACAACGCCCCGGTTGATCAGGGGTTGGAAGTGGCGTTTGCCGGTCGCTCCAATGCGGGAAAATCCAGCGCCATCAACACGATTACCAACCAGAAGTCGCTGGCCCGCGTCAGCAAGACGCCCGGCCGCACGCAGCTGCTCAATTTCTTCACGCTGGACGACACCCGCTGTCTCGTTGATCTGCCGGGATACGGCTATGCCAAGGTGCCGGAAGCCATGCACAAGTCCTGGGGCGGCATGATCGAAAGTTATCTCAGCAAGCGGGAAGCGCTCAAGGGCGTCTTCCTCATCATGGATATCCGCCATCCGCTGACCGACTTCGATCACCGGATGATCGACTGGTGTCAGCACTTCGGGCTGGCGGTGCATGTGACCCTGACCAAGTCGGACAAGCTCAGCCGCGGCGCGGCCATGGATGTGCTGCACAAGGTGACCGGCGTGTTGAATGCACATTACGAGATTCCAGCCACCGTGCAACTTTTTTCCTCATTGAAAAGATCCGGCATCGAAGAAGCGCATGCCGTGCTGGATCAATGGTTCGAAGTGAGCGTCGGCGCTACCAGGGACTGACCTGCCGGGGCACGGTCCCGGATTTTGCCGGGGGGTGATTCACTCGGGCAGTCTTTCCGATCCATTTCGAGTCGCCCGGCGGCAAGGCCACCAAAGCTCAGAGGGTCCAGTTCTCCAGCCGTAGCCCTGCCACCCGTGAAAACTCCCGTGTGTTGTTGGTCACCAGGATCGCATCGCGACTCAGGGCATGGGCGGCGATCATGGTATCCAAGGCGCCGATGGGCTGACCCAGGCGCTCCAGCTCGGCGCGGAGTTCCCCGTATACCCAGATGGCCTTCTCGTCGAAAGGCAGAATGTCCATCGGTGCCAGAAACATCTCCAGCGCCGCCCGATTTCGTGCCGACTGGCTCTTGGCCACGCCATAGGTCAACTCGGCAGCCACTATGCTGCAAAGGCCAATTTCTCCCAGACGGTAGTGTTGAAAATGCGCCAGTACCCCGAGTGGTCTGGCATTGATGAGGTAGATACAGATGTTGGTATCGAGCAGAATCATGTCGCAATATCCGGCCGCTGCTGGGTTTCCGGCTGCTCGCGGGACAGCATGAAGTCCGATTCAAAGCTGGCAAGAGCGGCTTCTAGGGTTGCCCATGGATTATCTACGGGCAGCAGTAGCACGCCATTGCCAAAATGGCGCACCCCAACCTCAGTGCCGGAAAAACGAAACTGCTTGGGCAGGCGGACGGCCTGGCTGCGGCCAGATTGAAACAGGCGGGCGGTATCCATGAGGGATCCTTATCAGGTGGATGATCACCAATGGTAGCTATCCAAGCCTTTGATGTAAACGATACGGTCAAAGACCCTCAAGCTGGCCTAGTCACCGTGGCTCCCAGGATCTTTCCATTTCAAGGCAAAAGCCATCATTTTGCCAAATGAAGACGCGAAGGCAAAAATTGGGGGGTGGAATGACCCTGGGCCATCACTACGGGAACAAGAAATTGAAATTCAGCTGCGCGCCCCATCGCGGGTCCCATAGTCCGCGTTCGGCGTAATAACGACCCGCCAGCGTGACAACGATATTCTGGCCACCGGGTGCGACCAGAAAACTGGCCGAGGCATTGATCGGCACCGTCCACTGATCGGCGTTCCAGTTGTAGGCCGTTTCCGAGTAGAGGCCCAGCGAAACATCCGAGCCAAAAGTGTAGGAAAACCCCGGCTGCAGGAACAGGAATTTCATCGGCTGGGTGCCATCTCCGGTGCCTACCCCAAACGACTGATTCACGTTAGACCACAGCGTAAATCCCTTCAGCGCATAGATGGTCGCCGGCTGCCAGATCACCGCCGCTGAAGCGCCCAGACCCCACTGACTTAGGCCGATCAGATTTTGCGTCGCCGTCGGCAGATGCACCGAGGGACCGAAGCCGACCACCAGCGCATCGTGCGCCAGCGAGCGATTCGGCGTGAAATAAAACTCCAGATCCATGTCCCCGAATCCCAGCTGATTCGGCCCTCCTGGGGAAAGCGCGCTCTGGTAGGTCATGTTTACCGTCGTCCGCGTTCGCAGACCCCAGTCCTCGTTGATATCCACCGGAATGATGGGCCGCATGCGGAGCCGGTAGTTGGAGGCGTCATGGGATCCGATGCCGGTATCGAAATGGTTCTCGAACTGTACCCGCGGCATAAAGACGAACGGATTCTGGATGTCGTAGAGCAGGCTCCCCGAAGGGATTTTCGACAAATGGTCGGCGCGACCGATGCCCGACACCAGCATCAGGCCGATCAATTCAATAAACCGGAATAAGCCTATGGTCATGTGCCCTCATCCCGCCGGAGGTCGGTGGTGATTGACAAGGCTGGCACAATTCTCAGAAAAAACCCACACAAGATTGGAGAGGCCTCACCCCATGGCCTATCTCTCTTCATGGCGAGCATGAGCGAGGCCATCCAGGGAAGCCGGAGAGGGTGCTAAGGCTAACCCAAGCCGGGTGGCCTAAGTATTGGCCCAGGAATCCCTTATTCCGCTTGGCTGCAGTCGGGCCACCCGTTGCCGGGATGTCTCGCCATTTCGATTACACGCTCCGCAGAATCATCCGAAATATAGCGCCCTCGCAGGGTTCGCTTTCGCACATCACTTCACCGCCGTGCATTTCGGCGATGCGTTTGACGATGAACAGGCCGAGGCCCATCCCGGCCTTATGGGTCTCTTCCCGTTGCACCTGAACATAGCGCTCAAAAATACGCTCCTGAAGCCCTTTCGGAATGCGGGGTCCTTCATCGGTCACGCAGGGGCTGATGCTGATGCATTGCGGGTCCCGCCCATGGCCGCTGACCCAGATGGCGCCACAGTCGGGTGCTTGGCGTATGGCGTTCTCAGTCAGATTGCTGATGAGGATGCCGATCAGTTTGGGATCACAGCGGAATTCGGTGGGCAAGGCCTTGAGATCACAGCGGATGAGGTGACGGCCGGATATCTGCTGGAAATGGTTGGCGATACCCTGGATCAATTTTCGAAGCTGGACGGACGTGGGTTCCAGGCTGGTGGAAGAGGCTTGTCGGATACGGTCCGGACAAGTGTCCATGACGCCGGTGAATTCGGTGTTGATGGCCGCCAGTTGATGGCGCAGGGCGGGGTCGATGTGAGCTTCGGCGGTTCGGTCGGGGCGGATCAGCCTGTTCAGCGCCTGCAGTGGCCGGTTGAGCTCATGCGTCAGCATGCCGACAAAGAACGGCGTGTTCGATATCTCGCCTTTCAGCTGGCCGACCTCGGCTTCCAGTCGTTACCGCACTTGCCGCAATCGAGCGTCGCGACCCAGTACCAGCAACCACAATGGAATCATGTGCAGTAATGTGGTGCCCATGACGATCCGGTTGCGTGTCCAGTTGTGAATGTCCCGGCCCTCGATAAAACGGGTGAGGGTGAAGAAAACGACATACAGCCCCAACGGCAGGAAACACAAGGTGAGCGCCATGGCCTGAACATCCCGCTTACGAGCCGTCAGTTGGGCAATTTCGTTGGCGGTCATGGTTTGAAAACTGGATGGGACGGCGACAAGGTTTACCCGAGTCCGGTCTTCTTGAAGAGGAAAAAAAACCCCGAAGCGAGTGATTTCAGCTTCGGGGCGTTGAGTGCCCGGTTGGGGGGAACCGGGTTATGAAAACCAATCAAAAAACAGGCTGGGAATGGTCGATTCACGCAGTCGGGCACTAGGACCGCGGGATTGGGCGCGAAGTTCCTGGCGTGTTTCCCGGATGATGACCCGGGTCAGCGGGGGGAACTTCAGTGCTGCGATGGCCACGAAGTAGCCGCCCCTTGGGCGGGTAAAATAGAACAACAGTCACCACCGGTTACCCCATCATGAACATCAAAAAGCTTGTCACCTACCATTTCTACTTTGCCGTCTGGTTTTCGATACTTTGCGGGATCGCCGCCTTTAACGATCCTGACCTCGTGATCGTGGACGAGGAGGGGATGTTCGGCCCGCTCCGCAACAATCTGCTGTTTGCGGTCGGTTATATCCTGATTGGGCAGATCGGCCTATGGGCGCTGCGTTACCAGAAGGGCGGTTATCTTGAGGCGTTGGTGATGGCTTACACCTTCATGGCGACGGGGTTCGGCGCGCGCATTTACGCCGAGGTGAATGGACTGCCGGTCTCGAATACCTTTGTTATGGCGCTGTTTTATTTCGCCTTTGCCCACGCCCTGTACTACTTTGTGGCGCGTCCCAAGGATCCGGACGCTACGTCCCCGCAGTCGTAAGTCGCGGGCCACCGCGCATCGATTGAGGGGACGTAGCGTCCGGCCGTTGCCAGTCAGCGGCCAGGCCAACGCCAAGCGTTGATTTCCGGGCTATCGGTGCCGTGTTCATAGGCATATTGCCGGCAAGCGATCTGCTGGTTGCGGTAATGCTCCTTGGCATGGGCACCCGCCGTCTGCAGGCTGGGCACACGATCGATGACATCCATGGCCAGGCTGAAGCGGTCGATCTGGTTCTGGATCGCCAATTCCAGCGGCGTATTGATGTTGCCTTTTTCCTTGTAGCCTCGCACGTGCAGGTTTGCGTGGTTCTTGCGTCGATAGGCGAGCCGGTGGATCAGCCAGGGATAGCCGTGGAAATTGAAGATGATCGGCTTGCTGGTGGTGAACAGGCTGTCGAAATCCCGATCGCTCAGGCCATGGGGATGTTCCGATTCCGGTTGCAGCTTGAACAGGTTCACCACATTGATGAAGCGAATCTTCAGGTCCGGGAAATCCTCGCGCAGCATGGCCGTTGCGGCCAAGGCTTCCTTGGTGGGGATATCTCCGGCGGCCGCCATCACCACATCCGGCTCCGTCCCCTGATCGTTGCTGGCCCAGTCCCAGATGCCGAGACCCTTGGTGCAGTGGGCGATGGCGGCGTCCATGTCCAGATATTGCAGGTGCTGCTGCTTGTCCGAGACGATGACGTTGACGTAATTCTCGCTGCGCAGGCAGTGATCCGCAACCGACAGCAGGCAGTTGACGTCAGGGGGCAGATAGATGCGGGTGACCGCCGCGCTCTTGTTGACGACCACATCCAGGAAGCCTGGGTCCTGGTGGGTAAAGCCGTTGTGATCCTGCCGCCAGACCGTCGAGGTGATCAGCAGGTTCAGCGAAGCGACGCGCGAGCGCCAGGACAGATGGTTGCAGATCGACAGCCACTTGGCGTGCTGATTGAACATCGAGTCGATGACGTGCACAAACGCTTCATAGGTCGAGAAGAAGCCGTGGCGTCCGGTCAGCAGATAGCCTTCCAGCATCCCCTCCAGCGTGTGCTCGCTGAGCATTTCGATCACCCGGCCATCGATGGCGAGTTCGCCGCCATCGCTGTCCTCGGGCAGATACGATTCCATCCAGAGCTTTTTCGACACCTCGTAAATCGCATCCAGCTTGTTCGAGGTGTTTTCGTCCGGCCCGAACACCCGGAAGTTCTTCAGGTTGTCCTGCATCACATCCCGCAGGAATAGGCCCAGCGGTTTGGTATTTCCGGCCTCGATCTGGCCGGGCGGGTCGACCGCGATGCCATAGTCGCGGAAGTCGGGCAACCGCAGCGCCTTCTTCAGGCGGCCGCCATTGGTGTGCGGGTTTGATCCCATGCGCCGGTCGCCTTTCGGGGCCATGTCCCGAATGGCCGCAATCGGAGCGCCCTGCGCATCGAAGAGTTCATCCGGCCGATAGCTCCGCATCCAGGTTTCCAGCAGCTGGAGGTGCGCCGGATTTTTCCTCACATCCGCCATCGGCACCTGATGGGCGCGCCAGGAGCCTTCCAGCTGGTGGCCGTCGACTTCGGCCGGCGCCGTCCAGCCCTTGGGGCTACGCAAGACGATCATTGGCCAATGCGGTCGGCCGATTGGGCCGCCGGTCCGGGCGGCTTGGCGGATTTTCCGGATTTCCGCGATGCAGTTATCCAGCGTCGCGGCCATGGCCTGATGCATGGCTTCGGGTTCCGAGCCCTCGACAAAACAGGGTGCCCAACCGTAGCCCTCGAGAAGCTGCTTCAGTTCGTCATGGCCGATGCGTGCCAGCAGCGTCGGATTGTTGATCTTGTAGCCATTCAGATTGAGGATCGGCAGCACCGCACCGTCGCGTTCGGGATTGAGGAACTTGTTGATGTGCCAGGACGTGGCCAGCGGGCCGGTTTCCGCCTCGCCATCGCCGACCACAGCCGCCACGATCAGTTCCGGATTGTCGAACGCCGCACCGCAGGCATGCGACAGCACATAACCCAGTTCGCCGCCTTCATGGATGGATCCGGGTGTCTCCGGGGTGCAATGGCTGCCGATGCCGCCGGGAAAGGAGAATTGCCGGAAAAATGCCAGCAAACCTTCCTCGTCCAGGCTCTTGTCCGGATAAATTTCCGAATAGCTGCCTTCCAGATAGACCGGACCCAGGACGCCGGGCGCCCCGTGACCCGGTCCGGCGAGAAAGATCATGTCGAGATCATGCTGGCGGATTACCCGGTTAAGGTGAGTGTAGGCAAACGACAGCGCAGGACTCGCCCCCCAATGGCCCAGCAGTCGGTTCTTGATCTGGTCGGGCTGCAGCGGTTCTCGCAGCAGCGGGTTATCCCGCAGGTAGATCATGCCCAACGCCAGATAATTGCAGGCCCGCCAGAAGGCGTCGATGGCCCGGTATTCCTCGGTCGAGAGCGGGGCGCCCGTGATGGTGGAATGGCTATAACCCAAAGGGCTGATGCCTTGAAGTTTTGACATGGTTTACCTTTCTGATTGGAGATTTAATGAGTGATTTGGCAATGATCCGGTTCGGCCTCGAAGAAACTGACGGTCATGAATCATGGTCAGCAGATCCCGCACCGACCCTGCAAATAGCCTGTCGTGTCCTGCCGGTCAGGGGAAAATGCTGGCATCGCGGGGTTGCGGCGTGGCGGCCTTGCGTTGGGCGCCGATGATCCAGCCGCCGCCCATGGCCCGATAGGCCTGAATGGCGGCCACAAAGGCATCGTTGCTGGCCTTGATTAAGTCGATTTCGGCATCGTAGAGCTGGCGCAGGGAATCCAGCACGACCAGATAGGGTGTGTAGCCCTCATCGAACTGCAGCTTCGAGAGGCGGACATAATTTCTTACCGACTCCACTCGTCGCGCCTGAAAGGTGCGCCGCTCCCGGGCTTTCTGGCCTGCAATCAGGGCGTCCTCGAAGTCCTGGAAAGCGGTGATGATGGCGCGCTGGTAGTTGGCAAGCGCGGCCCGCTGGACCGCCTCCGCCGACTGCACCTGGCCGGCGATCTTGCCGGCGGTGATGATGGGGCCGACGAGCTGCAGGCCCACTGACCAGAAATTGGCGCCGGGCATGAACATCTGATCCAGGTTCTGCGCGGCCTGTCCGCCCATGCTGGTCAGCACCACTTTCGGGAAGTATTCGCCCTGGGCTACGCCGATGCGGGCGGTCGCGGCGGCGAGAGTCTGCTCCGCCAGCTGGATGTCGGGGCGGCGCCGCAATAGATCGGAGGGCAGGCCCGCCGGCGTCGCCGGAATCGACAATTCGTTCAGCGTCCGGCCGCGCGGGATCGGCCCCGGATTCTTGCCCAGCAGCAGTCTCAAGGCATGTTCGGTTTCGGCAACCTGCTGCTCGAAGGCTGGCAGCAGCGCCTTGCGCCGTTCCAGTTCGGTCTGGGCCTGGGTCAGTTCGATTTCGGAACTATAGCCCATGTCGAGACGGGTCTGGGCGATGCGTGTTTCTTCCTCCAGGGTACCGATGATGCCGCGCGTGGCCTCCAGCGTGATATCGAGGGCGCGGAGATTGACATAGGTCTGGGCAACCAGTGAAGCGACGGTCAGTACCACGGCATCGCGCGCGGCCACCTGGCTGAAGAGGTCGGCGCTGGCGGCCTCCTTGGCCCGGCGCAACTGGCCCCAGACATCCAGCTCCCAGGTCAGTTGCCCGGCCAGCACGGCATGATCGCGATCCTGAAATGGCAGGTCGTTCACGGTGCCCGATTCGGCGCCGCTGATCAGTCGTCGCTCGTACAGCGCCGTGCCGAAAATCTGCGGAAACAGGTCCGCCCGGGTCGAACCATAGCGGCCCATGAACTGCTCGACATTGGCGACAGCGATCTTCAGGTCGAGGTTGTTCATGACCGCGTCATCGATCAGCCGGTTCAGCGCCGGGTCGCCCAGCAGTCGCCACCATTCGAGGTTTGTGGTTTCGCGCACCGCGCTGGAGGCAAAGCGCCAGTTTTTTGGTGTTGCTACCTGTGGCTGTTCGAAGTCCGGGCCGACCTTCCAGCAGCCGGAAACCGTCAGCGCGATCATCACCATGCCTAGGCGGAGCTTGAGTTTGCCGTTGAGGGGAAGAGCCATCGGGCTGTCTTTATGCCGTTCCGGAGCCGGTCGCGGGTGGCTGGCGTTTGGCGAGCCGCTCGACCACGTAGAAGGTCACCGGGATCAGGAATATCGCAATCAGCGTAGCGGCCGTCATGCCGCCGATCACCGTGTAACCCATGATGCGTCGGGACAGTCCGCCCGCGCCGCTGGCGGTGGCCAGCGGGATACAGCCCAGCAGGAAGGACAGCGCCGTCATCAGGATCGGCCGCAATCGCAGCCGGGCCGCCTCCAGGGCTGCATCCCGGGCGCTCAGGCCCTGTTCGGTGGCCGACTTGGCGAATTCGACGATCAGAATGGCGTTCTTGGCAGCAAGACCGATGAGCATGACCAGACCGATCTGGGCGTAGAGGTTGTTTTCATAGTGGCCCAGCCATAACCCGACGAACGCGCCAAAGATGGCGATCGGGGTACCGAGCAGGACGCTGAACGGCAGGCTCCAGCTTTCATACTGACCGGCCAGAATCAGGAATACGCAGGCAATGGCAAAGGCGAATATCACGCCTACGGAAATTCCCTTTTGCGCCTGCTGCTCCTGGTAGCTCATGCCCAGGTAGTCGTAACCCATTTCGGGCGGCATGGTTTCGGCGAACACCGCCTCCAATGCCTTCATGGCTTGTGCCGAGCTGAATCCCGGTCTGGCGCTGGCATTGATCTGGGCGGAGCGATACAGGTTGTAGCGCAGGGTGAACTCCGGTCCCAGTTGCGTATTCACCCGAGTGAGGGCGTCCAGCGGCACCATCTGTCCTTCCTTGTTGCGGACATAAAACTGGTTGAGTTGCTTGGCGTCGTTGCGGTATTCCCCTTCGGCCTGGATATACAGCTGCCACTGCCGCCCGAAGCGGTTGAAGTAATTGATGAAGCCGGAACCCATGAAGCTCTGCAGCGTGCTGTAGACATCCGCCAGATTGATGCCCTGTTTCAGCACCTTGTCGCGATCGACATCCACATACACCTGCGGCACCGTTGGCAAAAAGGTGGTGCTGACCGTCGCCAGTTCGGGTCGCGCCCGCGCGGCCTGGATGAACTTCTGGGTGTTTTCCGAGAGGAAGGCGATGTCGCGTCCGGCGCGATCCTCCAGCACCATCGTCACACCGCCCGAGGTGCCGATGCCCGGAATCGCGGGTGGCGGAAAGGCGAAACCCATGGCGTCGGGGATGCCGGCGAATTCGCGATTCAGGTGCGCCGTGATGGCAGCGGCCTTCAATTCCGGCGTCTGCCGCTCGGACCAGGGCTGAAGTGCGATGAAGAAGAAGGCGCTGTAGGTGTTGGTGACCTGGCTGAGCATGCTGTAGCCGATGACGGAGGCATAGCTGGCTACACCCGGCGTCCGGCCCAGAATTTCCTCGACCTTGCGGGCGGCCTGCTCGGTGCGCTGCAGCGAGGCCGCATTTGGTAGCTGAATACCCGCGAACAGGTAGCCCTGGTCCTCCTCCGGGAGAAATCCACCGGGTATCAGCTTGCTCAGCCCCCCGGCCGCCAGGGTCAGCCCGACCAGGAACAGCAGACTGATCAGGCTGCGACGAATCAACAGCGAGCAGACGCTGACGTAACCGCCGGTGGCTTTGCCGAATATCCAGTTGAAGCCGTCGTAGAATTTTTGCAGGGGGCCGTGACCACGCACCTTCGGCCGCAGCAGCAGGGCCGACAGTGCCGGGCTCAGCGTCAACGCATTGAAAGTGGAGATGGCGACGGCGACGCACACGGTCACCGCGAACTGTTGATACAGGCGGCCGGTGATGCCGGGAATGAACACGGTGGGCAGGAAGACCGCGATCAGTGCCAGCGAGGTGGCGAAGATAGGGCCCGTGACCTCCCTCATGGTCTTGAGGGTCGCTTCCTTTGGGCTGAGGCCCTCGTCAATGTGATGCTCGACGGCCTCTACCACCACGATGGGATCGTCTACCACCAGGCCGATAGCGAGAACCAGCCCGAACAGAGACAGGGTGTTGATGGAAAAATCCAGCAGCGGAAAGAAGGCGAAGGTGCCGAGCAGCGAGACCGGGACTGCCAGCAGGGGAATCAGCGTTGCGCGCCAGCCCTGCAGGAACAGAAAGACCACCAGGATGACCAGCGCCAGCGCCTCGAACAGGGTCTGCACGATTTCATCGATGCCCTCGCTGACCGCCAAGGTGGTATCCAGCGCAACCAGGTAATCCAGGCCCGGCGGAAAGCGCTGCTTCAAGGTCTCCATCATCTGGCGGGCACCTTCGGCGGCTTCCAGTGAGTTGCTGCCGGGTAACTGATAGAGGGCGATCAGGGCGGCGGGTTTGCCATTCAGTCGACCGATCATGTTGTAGGTCTGAGCCCCCAGTTCCACACGGCCCACGTCCTTGACGCGCACCATCGAGCCATCCGGGTTCGCACGCAGGATGATCTCGCCGAATTCCTGTTCGGTCTCCAACCGACCCTGGGCCCGCACCGAGTAGGTGAACTCCTGGCCCGGCGGCACCGGCTCGCTGCCGATCTGGCCGGCGGGATTGACCCGGTTCTGGCTTTGAATCGCCTCGGCGATCTGCGGGATGGTGATGTTGAGCTTGGCCAGCTGATCCGGCTTCACCCAGATGCGCATGGCATATTTGCCGGCGCCAAACACCGTGACGCTGGCGACGCCGGCAACCCGAGTCATCTGGTCGTTGATGTTGATGTAGGCGTAATTGGCCAGAAAGACGTTGTCGTAGGCGTCGTTCGGCGAGTAGAGCGCGAACATGATCAGCGGCGAGGCCGTCGATTTCTGCACGTTGATGCCGAAGTTGCGAACGTCCGCAGGCACCTGCGAGTCGGCCTGCGATTTGCGCATCTGCGCCAGGACCTGGTCAGTGTTGGGGTCGGTTTCCACCGCAAAGTTGACCCGCAGTGTCATCGAGCCGTCATTCGCGTTGACCGAGTACATGTAGTTCATGTGGTCCACGCCAGACATCTGTTGCTCGATCGGCGTGGCGACCGATTGCTCGACGGTCACGGCGTCCGCGCCGGTGTAGGTCGTGCTGACCTGGACTTCCGGCGGAACGATATTGGGAAATTGCGCGGTCGGCAGTCCCAGCATGGAGACCACCCCGATCATCACCATCAATATGGCAATGACGATGGCGACGATGGGCCGGTGAATGAAGAAGCTGGACAACGGTCGCTCAGCGGCTGTTGCCGGGAGTCGGTGGCTGGACCGGCTTGCCGCTATCCGCTCCGGTGGGGCTGGGTAATACTTTTTGCCCTTGCCGGACTTTTTGCACGCCCTCAGTGACCACGGTGTCTCCGGGCTTGAGCCCTTCGTCGATCACCCAGAGCGAGTCCACCCGCTCGGCGGGTCTGACCTTGCGGATATCGATGGTGGCATCGGTGTTGACCACCGCCACTTGATATCCACCCTGCAATTCCGAGACGGCCCGCTGCGGCACCAGGAGCGCGGCACGTTTATGCCTTAACAACGCCCGGACTCGCGCGAACTGGCCCGGTCTCAGGATGTTGCCCGGATTCGGAAACAGAGCCGCCACCTTGATGGTGCCGGTGGTGGCATCCACCTGACGATCGGCAAAATAGAATTTGCCCCGCCGAGCGAAGTGGCTGCCGTCGGCCAGGATCAGTTCTAGCGTCGGGGAAGCTTGCTCGGGGCCTTTGCGGGCGAAACGCATGTAATCCTGCTCGCTGATCGGGATATAGGCGCGGATCGGGTCGACCTGGGATACCAGGGTCAAGGCCGAGTTATTGGCACTGCCCGGGCCCACCAAGTCGCCGAGTTGAGCGGTCGAGAGTCCGGCGATGCCGGTGATCGGTGAACGAATTTGGGTGAAGTTCAGGTTCAACCGTGCGGATTCTATGGCCGCCTTGGCGGTCAGGATCTGCGCCTCGCCGGCGGCCACTCGACCCAGTGCATTGTCGCGATCGCGCACGCTCACGGCGCGTTCCGGCAGCAGGCGTTGGATGCGGTCGAGATCCAGTCGGGCGGTTTTCAGCAGCGCCTCCTCGCGAGCGAGGGTGCTGAGCGCGCTGTCCAGAACTGTCCGGAACGTTCGGGGGTCGATTTCGTAAAGGAGTTGATCCTTTTTGACGACCTGGCCTTCCTCATAGTTGCGCCGAATCAGGTAGCCGGTGACCTGGGCGCGTATCTGTGCGTTGACCATGCCGTCCAGACTGCCCACCCACTCCTGAAATACCGGCACATCGCGCTGGATGACGCCCTGAACTTCAACTTGGGGGGGTGGGGGAACCGGCGCCTGAGCACTGGCGGTGGCTTGTCTGGCCTGCGGATCAGTGGGCGGGGAGGGTGTCTGATCGCATCCGCTCAGTATGACAACGAGACAGGCGACCATCCCGCTGATTAAACGGTACTGGCAGAAGGACTGTATGGACTCAGCGTTGGCCATGTGTCGACAGGCCGAAGATGAGAGCCTGCTCTTCGATATCCATGAGCGTGTCCGGATCGGATTTCAATTGGGATTTGTGACAGCCGAAGCCGATATTGTGACCGTTTGCAGGCAAGGTCGCTTCAGTGAAAGTCGGTCTGGGCCTATGATAACCCTTCCCGGCAATACGTCGTATCAGTCATTTCCCAGTCCTTTTCCGCAGGAAGTCCTCATGAGCCAACCCATTTCTCAGTCACCTTTCCGACTCGACAGTGCCTCTGGCCTGAGTGCCCGGATCAATCGCAATGGCTCGCTCTATCGATTGGATTACAAGGACATCATTCTCAATCTTTTTCCGGGGAATGAGCTGGAGGGTGGGCCGGCCAATATCTATTTGCGACGGTTGGGCGCCACGACGGACTTTATCCCGCTGCTGGGGCCGGAAAGCCCGTCCGCCTTCTCGGCGAACGCGCAAGGGTTTTCGGCGAGCGGTGTGTGGCGAGACATCCGCTATAGCGTGACGCTGAAGCTGGCTGAGTCTGCCCCGGCCTGGTTCTGGCATGTGACGCTGGAAAATGCCGGGACCGAGACTATCCAGGTCGATCTGATCCATGTCCAGGATCTGGCGGTCGCCGCCTATGGAGCGATTCGGCAAAATGAGTATTACGTCAGCCAATACCTGGATCATGCGCCGCTAGAGCATCCGCAGCAGGGAGTGGTCATTGCGACCCGCCAGAATCAGTCGGTGAGTGGGCGCAACCCCTGGTGCGTGATCGGTTCCCTGGGCAACGGCGTCAGTTATGCGACCGATGCCCTGCAAGTAGTGGGACTGTCGCGTCGGGCAAATCATCCGCCGGAGGGCATCGCCAATGGGTTGCCGGGTCAGCGTCAGCAGCATGAACATGCCATGGCGGCGATCCAGGATGCGGCCCTGACGCTCGCACCAGGCCAGACCATCCACAACGGTTTCTTTGGCTGGCTGGAAGCGCATCATCCGGCGGCCACCTCGATGATCGATCTCGGCTTTGTCAATCGTGCGCTGGCCTTATCAGAACGATTGGCAAGGGCCTCTGCGGATGTCGGGACCGCAAATCCACCTAGCCCGAGCGGGTTCACCGACTGCCCGGTGCTGACGGCGGCCGCCCTCGATGAGGCAGAGATTGAACGGCTGTTCGGGTCAGATCGGCACCATGAAGAGCACGAGGGCGACACCTTGCTGTCTTTCTTTGCCGGTTGTCGCTGTCATGTCGTCTTGAAGGCCAAGGAGCTTGCCGTGTTGCGGCCGCACGGGCATATTCTGCGAACCGGCAGCGCACTGACGCCGGATGAGTCCGCGCTGACATCCACCGCCTGGATGGGCGGCGTCTTTCATTCAATGGTCACCCAGGGCCACGTCAGCATCAATCGCTTCCTGTCCACCACGCACAGTTACCTCGGTCTGTTTCGCTCGCATGGACAGCGTATTTTTATCGAAACCACCGAGGGTTGGCAGCGGCTGGATCTGCCTTCCGCCTTCGAGATGAGTCCGGAATCCTGCCGCTGGATTTACCGTCATGCAGGCGGGTTGCTGGAAGTTCGGAGCGGAGCAGCGACCGATCGTCATGAACTGACGCTCGACCTTGTGGTGCTGGAAGGCGCGCCATTGCGCTGCCTGATTTCTCATCATGTCGCACTGAACGGCGATGATGGCGCCGAGGCACGGCCGGTGATTTATGAGCGGCAGGGGCTGGCGGTTTTCGTGCGGGCCGAGGCAGACAGTGATGTCGGCCGACGTTTCCCCGAAGGCGGCTTCCGCATCGAGCCACAGCCGGGTACGGCGCTGGAACAGGTCGGTGGGGATGAGCTGCTGTTCAGAGATGGGCTGTCCCGCCAGCAGCCCTTCCTTTGTCTGATCACGGAGTCTGCCCGCGCCGTGGGTCTCAGAATCACCGGGCACCTGGTGCCGGCGGGTGCAGCGCGTTCCATCACGGCGGATGCCTATTGGGACGAGTGCACGACCGGACTATCGCTGTCCCGGGCTGCGCCCGAATCAGTGCGGCGTATGGCCGATATCCTGCCTTGGTATGCGCACAACGCGCTGATTCATTACCTCGCCCCGCGGGGGCTGGAGCAATACTCTGGCGGTGGCTGGGGCACCCGTGATGTCACTCAGGGGCCCGTCGAGTTTCTCATGGCGGTCGGCCAGTTCGCGCCGATCCGCGATTTGCTGCTGCGCGTATTCCGTCAGCAGAGCCCCGATGGTGACTGGCCGCAGTGGTTCATGTTCTTCGAGCGCGAGCGCAATATCCGCCCCGGCGATTCCCATGGCGACATCGTTTTCTGGCCGTTACTCGCATTGGCCCAGTACCTCGATGCGACCGACGATGCGACGATACTCAATGAAAGGGTGCCGTTTTTTCAGGGTAATCCCGATGACGAGGAGCCGGGTTCACTCTGGCAGCATGTCGAAACGGCGCTAGAGCTGATCCATCAGCGGGTCATCCCCGGCACGCAACTGGCCGCTTATGGACATGGTGACTGGAACGATTCTCTGCAGCCGGCTGATCCCGCCTTACGTGAGCGTTTGTGCAGCGCCTGGACAGTCACGCTGCATTACCAAGTGTTGACCACGCTGGCTGAGGCGCTGGGGGGTATTGGCCGGGTCGAAGAGGCCGGCATGCTCGAAACCATGGCGGAGAGCGTATTGGCTGATTTTCACCAATATTTGCTGGTGGATGGCGTGGTGACGGGTTACGCCTATTTCGAGGACGGCGGTAAGGTCGAGTATCTGCTGCATCCGCGCGACCAGAAAACCGGACTGTCCTACAGTCTGCTGCCGATGATGCATGCCATCATCAATGACATGCTCAGCCCCGAGGTGGCTGGTCACCAGCTTGCGGTCATTCGCCAACATCTGCATGGGCCGGAGGGCGCCCATTTGTTTGATCGGCCGATGGTGTATCGCGGTGGGCCGATGAGCATGTTCCAGCGCGCCGAGAGCAGCAGCTTTTTCGGGCGGGAAATCGGCAACATGTACACCCACGCGCACCTGCGTTATGCCGAGGCGCTTTGGCACTTTGGGGATGCCGAGGGCTTTTTTGCGGCGCTGTCGAAGGCAGTGCCGATCGATCTTCAGTCCTCGATTGCGCCTGCCTCGCGGCGTCAGGCCAACTGCTATTACTCCAGCTCCGATGCGGCCTTTCGTGACCGTTATCAGGCGTATGACGAATATGATCGGGCGCTGAATGGCGAAATTCAGCTGGAAGGCGGCTGGCGGGTCTACTCCAGCGGTGCCGGTATTGCCACCAGTCTCATCCTGCGCTGCCTGTTCGGCATCCGGCCCTCCAGCAGCAGTGTGGTGATCGATCCCGTCCTGCCTCGCTCGCTGGATGGCTTGCAGATCAATCTGAATATCGCCGGCGCGCGGTTCGAGCTTACTTACGAGCTTGGCGAAAAGGGCAGCGGCCCCGTGGCGCTGGAACTCAACGGCGAGCCGCTATCATTTGCCCGGCTAGATAACCCCTATCGAACGGGAGGTGTCGAAGTCTCGTTGGATCACCTGGGTCAGGTGAGGGCGCCGGACACCAACCGGTTGTTAATTCGGCTGGGGTGACATCAACGATCCTCGTGGCCCGAATCGGCCCCGGATTCCCGCATTTCGCTGCGCGGCATGCGGGCTATGTCGGATGATCATGGGGC
>DIVI01000244.1 GCA_002423305.1 Methylococcus sp. UBA6136
ATACCCCAGTGTGACGGATTGGATCAGCGCAAGTCGCTGGCCTGGTTGGCCATGGGGTCAGTGAATGGTGAACAATGGGCCGAGAAGCAGCGAGCCATCGACTTCTACGATGTCAAAGCCGACATCGAGGCGCTGATGCTGTTGACCGGTCGAATCGATCGACTCTCATTCGTTGCCGCACCTCATCCGGCCCTGCATCCTGGTCAGTCTGCCGAGATAATGCTTGGCTCCGAACGAGCGGGTTGGGTGGGCATGCTGCATCCTCAACTTGAAAAGCAAATGGGCTTTGATCAGCGGGTATTCCTGGTGGAACTCGACCAGTCTGTTTTGCTGGGTCGTGATGTACCCCGCTTCAGCAGTCTTTCCAGGTTCCCGGCCGTGCGCCGGGACATCGCCATGATCGTCGATGACGCCTTGCCGGTAGCGCAGCTGACCGCTGTGGCGAAGGAAAAGGGAGGAGCCCTTTTGCGTGAAGTCATGGTGTTTGATGTCTATCGCGGTCCCGGGGTAGAGGATGGCAAAAAGAGCGTGGCCTTGGGGCTGGTCTGGCAGGATGAGTCGGAAACGCTGGTTGATGCTCGTGTCGAGGAAGCGGTCAACCATGTGTTGGAGTCGCTGGGCCATCGTTTTGAAGCACGTTTGAGGGACTGACATGACGCTGACCAAAATCGACATGGTGGAGCGATTGCTCGAGACAGTGGATGTAAGTCGCAAAGAGGCCAAGGAACTGGTCGAACAGTTCTTTGATGAGATCAAGTTGTCGCTTATCCGGGGTGAATCGGTAAAGCTCTCCGGTTTTGGTAACTTCGATTTGCGCGACAAGAATGAGCGGCCGGGTCGTAACCCCAAGACGGGGGAGGAAATACCGATTACGGCCCGCCGGGTGGTCACCTTCAAGTCCGGGCAAAAACTCAAGGCCATGGTCGAGGCTTTCGACGGACCAGTACCCGAAGAATCCTGACTTGATTTCAACTCCTGGTGATGCTGGCGAATTCCTTTCCTGGCAATTTCGTTAGCCCTCTTGGAGGCGTTTTCCCAATTCATTCCGGAGACAGATGCACATGATTCGTGCCGGCATTGTTGGGGGTACCGGGTATACCGGGGTAGAGCTCTTGCGGCTTCTGGCCTTGCACCCCAAGGTCAACATCACCCGCGTGACTTCGCGTGGCGACGCAGATAAACCTGTCGCAGAGATTTATCCCAATCTGCGAGGCTTCGTCAAAAATACCTTTGTCGAGCCCACGATCGAAAATCTGCTCGATTGTGATGTCGTTTTTTTTGCGACACCCAATGGTACTGCCATGCGCATGGCACCGGATCTCCTCGCTCGAGGCATCAAGGTCATCGATCTTGCGGCCGATTTTCGTCTGAAAGACCCTGCTGCCTGGTCGCATTGGTATGGTGAACCCCACGCCTGTCCAGCGTTACTGTCGGAGGCCGTCTATGGCTTGCCGGAAGTCAATCGTGAAGCCATCCGCCAGGCCAGTCTGGTTGCCTGCCCCGGTTGCTACCCCACGTCGGTCCAATTGGGACTGCTGCCTCTGCTTGAGGCGGGCGTGGTCAATCATGACCGCATCATTGCCGATGTGAAATCCGGCGTCAGCGGGGCCGGGCGCAAGGCCGAAATTCCCATTCTCATGAGTGAAACCGGGGAGAGTCTGAAAGCGTACAGCGTCAAGGGGCATCGTCATTGGCCGGAAATCCGCCAGGGGCTGGAGCAGATGGTCGGCAAGTCCGTCGGCCTCACTTTCGTGCCGCATTTGATTCCGATGATTCGTGGAATACATGCCACGCTTTACACCGTGCTCAAGGACGGCGCGCCGGATTTGCAGTCACTGTTTGAGCAGCGTTATCGCCATGAACCATTCGTTGATGTCCTGCCTGCAGGCGCGCATCCCGACACCCGCAATGTTCGCGGCGTCAATCGCTGCCAGATTGCCGTCCACCGACCCTTGGATGGCGATACCGTGGTGGTGTTGTCGGTGATCGATAATCTCGTCAAGGGCGCAGCGGGACAGGCAGTGCAGAACATGAATCTTATGTTCGGGCTGGATGAACAGGCCGGGCTCTCCGCCATTGGGCTCTATCCCTGAAACCATGAATCGACCCATGATCCTGGATCACCTCGTCACGCTGCGTGACTATGTCCGCTATGCCACCAGTCGCTTTACAGAAGTCGGCCTGTTCTTTGGGCATGGGACGGCGGGCGCCCTGGATGAGGCCGCTGCGTTGGTGCTGCATGCGCTCCATCTTCCTTATGATCTGCCCGGTGGCTATTTTGAGGCCAACCTGATTCCGGAAGAGCGGGCGAGGGTTCTGAATCTGATCGAGCGGCGAATCACCGAACGTAAGCCGCTGGCTTATCTGACGAATGAATCCCCGTTTGCCGGACTCTCCTTCTACATCGATGAACGGGTGTTGGTGCCACGCTCGCCGATTGCCGAATTGATCGAAAGTCAATTCGCGCCGTGGTTGGAGGCTGAGGAGGTAACGGATATTCTGGACCTGTGTACGGGGAGTGCTTGTATTGCCATCGCCTGTGCAGTCGCCTTTCCGGACGCTCAGGTGGATGCCGTCGATATATCGGCGGATGCACTGGATGTGGCGCGCATCAATATCGACCGACATGAGGTCGGGAATCGTGTTCACGCCATCCAGTCGGACGTCTATTCAGCGCTGGCCGACAAGCAATACGACCTGATTGTCAGCAACCCGCCGTATGTGAATTTTTGCGAATGGCGGGACTTGCCGCCGGAATATCACGCCGAGCCTCGTTTGGGGCTGGAATCCGGTGACGACGGTCTGGATTGCGTGCGGAGAATCCTCAAGGATGCCGGTCGCCATCTGAAACCCAACGGTATTCTTGTTGTCGAGGTGGGGAGTGCGGCCGAACCGCTGGAAGACAATTTTCCGGATGTGCCTTTTTTCTGGCTTGATTTTGAGCGGGGCGGCGATGGCGTATTTCTGCTGACCGCTGATCAGGTCAACCAGTTTTTCCCAAAGGGGTGAGACCAAGCCCAGGGGAGCAGGAGTCCTTATGCTGATCTCAGATAGAAACTTTCTGGCCCATGCCCCAGCGAATATCGGGGTCTGGCTGACAAGGGTTCTGGGCGGGTTACTGGTATGCCTTACCCTCGTCGCCTGCAAGTCAGACGCCACGCAGTCGCCCCTCGCGCCCGAGGCCAAAGTGCTCGCCTTTGGCGACAGCCTGACCTATGGGGCCGGGGTATTGCCCGAGGAAACCTATCCAGCCCAGTTGCAGGCCATGATCCAGCGGCAAGTCGTTAATGGCGGTCTATCCGGCGAACTTTCCGGCTATGGGCTGAGACGCCTGCCCATCTGGCTGGATGAATATGAACCCAAGCTGCTGATCTTGTGCCATGGCGCCAATGATCTGCTCCGCTCCCTGAGCGAAGAGAAAGCGGCCGAGAATGTAAGGGCCATGGTGAAAATGGCGCGAGACCGTAAGATCGACGTCGTGCTGATTGCAGTCCCCAAGTTCGGGCTGATGCGGGCGCCACCCACGTTTTACGAGGATATTGCCAAGGAGTTCGATATTCCGATCGAGCGGCATGTACTGAACGATATTGTAGAGAACAACGCGCTCAGGTCGGATGCAGTCCATCCCAATGCTCAAGGCTACCGTATGATTGCCCAGGCGATCGTCAAGCGACTGCAAAAATCCGGTGCGCTATGAAGGCCCGATATCGCCCGCTTTCGTAACCGATACGCCCATTCAAGTAACCAGGTCAAACCCGATGTCCGGAAACACGCTCGGTAAATTGTTCACCGTCACTTCCTTTGGCGAGAGCCATGGCTTGGCCATTGGTTGCATCGTCGATGGCTGTCCGCCCGGGCTGGAACTCAGCGAGGCCGATCTGCAGGGCGATCTGGATCGCCGGCGCCCCGGTACCTCGCGACACACCACGCAACGGCGCGAACCCGATGCCGTGAAAATCCTCTCAGGGGTATTCGAGGGCAAGACCACAGGGACCCCCATCGGCTTGTTGATCGAGAACGTCGATCAGCGATCCAAGGATTACGGCAATATCGTCGACCAGTTTCGGCCCGCTCACGCTGATTATGCGTATCACATGAAGTATGGCTTCCGGGATTATCGCGGAGGTGGCCGATCCTCGGCGCGTGAGACCGCCATGCGCGTTGCGGCGGGCGCCATTGCCAAGAAATTCTTGCGGGAACGTTTCGGAATCGAGATCCGCGGCTACCTGGCCCAACTGGGTCCGATCAAGATCGAGCGCATCGTCTGGGAAGAGGTCGAGTGCAATCCATTTTTCTGTCCGGACCCTGACAAGGTGCCCGAGATGGAGAGCTATATGGACGCCCTGCGCAAGGAAGGCGATTCCATCGGCGCCCGCATCAATGTCGTAGCGACCGGGGTGCCGCCCGGGTGGGGCGAGCCCATCTTCGACCGGCTGGATGCCGATCTTGCCCATGCCTTGATGAGCATCAATGCAGTTAAGGGGGTCGAGATCGGGGGCGGCTTCGATTGCATCGAAGCCAAGGGCACCGAGTTCCGTGACGAAATCACCCCGCAGGGCTTTCTAAGCAATCACGCCGGTGGTGTCCTTGGAGGCATCTCCTCCGGGCAGGACATTATGGCCAGTATTGCAATTAAGCCTACTTCCAGCCTGCGGCTTCCAGGTCGCTCCATCAACATCCGCGGCGAACCGGTCGAGGTCATTACCACCGGACGTCACGATCCCTGTGTCGGCATACGTGCCACGCCCATCGCCGAAGCCATGACCGCCATCGTACTTATGGATCACTGCTTGCGTCAGCGTGGCCAAAACGCCGACGTGCACACCGAGCTGAATCCCATTCCGGCCAGCGCGTAAAACTTCTTCGAGGGCGTTGAACATGACGCCGGGCGTGCCTGCCAGGCGCCTGTCCGGGTTTTATCTTGCCTACTTCTCGATACTCGGAGTACTGATTCCCTACTGGCCCCTGTTTCTGAAGCAGATCGGCCACGACCCCGCGCAAATCGGCATCATCATGGCCCTGATTCCGGCGACGAAAATCTTCTCGCCGACCTTGTGGGGCTGGCTGGCCGATCGCACCGGGAAAGCGCTCAAGGTCATCCGCTGGACGACCTTTCTCTCTCTGGTTGCCTTTTGTGGCTTATTCCTTGATCGGACCGGCCTGACGACGCTGTTGGTTGTCATGCTGGCGTTCAGCTTCAGTTGGAACGCCACGTTGCCGCTATTCGAATCCGTCACGCTTGATCATCTGCTCAAGAAAACCTCGCTGTATACGGGCATTCGTCTGTGGGGGTCGGTCGGATTTCTGCTGACCGTCTGGGTGATGGGGGAAGTGCTGGATGACGGGCTTCCCCTCCAGCGGTTGCCGGAAGTCATTGCCGGGTTATTGGCGTTCCAATGGCTGCTGGCTCTTGCCGTGCCGGCGCCACGTGTGAAACACCCGCCGGAGGAAAGCTGCTCCATGCTGGGTATTCTCAAGCGGGGAGAAGTGCTCGGATTTTTTCTGGCGGCCATGCTGATACAGGTGGCGCATGGTCCCTACTATGCCTTCTATACCGTTTATCTCGATGAACATGGCTTTTCGGACCGGGCCATTGGGCAGTTGTGGGCTCTGGGGGTGTTGGCCGAAATTGTCCTGTTTTACACCTTGCCGAGGATCTACCACGTCATCAGTCTTCGCACCCTGTTTTTGGGCAGCCTATGGCTGGGTATCCTGCGGTGGTTGTTGATCGGTTGGGGGGTCGAGAGTCTGAGTCTGCTGGTTCTTGCCCAGTTGTTGCACGCCGCCACCTTTGGCTGTGCCCATGCGGCCGCCGTTCATATTGTCCATCGTAACTTTCAGGGTCCTCACCACGCCAAGGGACAATCGCTTTACAGTGCCATCTGTTATGGCCTCGGTGGTGCCTTGGGCAGCCTTTACAGTGGGGAGTTTTGGGTGGCCTGGGGGCCAGCCTGGGTTTTTACGGCTGCTGCGGGTTGCAGCTTATTGGCCCTGATGATTGCCTGGCCGAGAGTGGGTCGGTAGATGTTATGGATCACGCATCGTCGCTGATCGGACCACATCGGCAATCTTCATGCCGAACCCTCTGTCCGGTCCGGCGCCTAAAGCATCCCTAATTGCAACTGCGCCACTTCCGACATCCGATCCCGCGACCAAGGCGGGTCGAAAACGACTTCCACACGGACCTGATTGACGCCGGGCAGGCTTTTCACGGCGGCCTCGGCGTCATATTGCAGGACCGGGCCCATGCCGCAGCCGGGCGCGGTGAGGGTCATGATGACGTGCACATCGTTGTTTCCCGAGTCCAGCGGTTTCACCCCGCAGTGGTAGATCAGCCCCAGTTCGACGATGTTGACTGGAATTTCCGGATCGTAGATCGTGCGTAACACTTCCCACACGTTTTTCTCAACCGATTCGGCGTCGGTACCGCTGACGATGTTAGTGTGGATGGGAGGCTCCTTGCCGATGGCATCGGCATCCTCGCCGGCAATGCGAACCATATGGCCGGTTTCGTCGAGCACCGTGAAGTTACCGCCCAAGGATTGACTGAGCGTGACGATGTGGCCTTGGGGGAGGGTATCCGGGGTGCCGTCGGGGATGCGCACGACGTTGACATCCCGTTGCAGGCAGATGCTCTCGCGGCCGTAACCAAGCATGGACATGATGAGACTCCAGTGAGATCAGTGCGGGTGGATGACGGAATGGGAACCCAGCAGGCGCAGTATGGGTTCGGCATGAATTTCGGGTGTTGGCAGACCATCCGGATGCTCGCCCGGATAAGCCCGCAAGCGAATCGGGCTGCGCATTGGCCCCGGAGTGAATACATGAGCACGCAGACCGAAGCTTTCCGATTCCGAGTTGAGAATGCGGGCATAAGCGGCTAGGCCCAGTTTGGCGACCCCATAGGCGCCCCAGAACGCCTTGCCTTCGCCGACTGCCGAATCTCCGACAAAGACGACGGACCCGTCGCCGCTGTCGATCAAAAGTTTGCCGACAGCGCTGGTGAGCAGGAAGGGCGCTGTCAAATTGACCTGGAACAGTCGTTGCCATCGGGTGCCGTCTATCTCGGACAAGGGCATCAGATGGCCGAGTTCAGCGGCGCAGTGCATCAACCCATGCAGGCCGCCCAGTTCCTGTCGCAAGGTATCGGCGAGGTCGGCGTAATCCTGTTCGCTGGCACCAGCCAGATCGAGCGGGTAGATCGCCGGTGTGCGGCCTCCGTCGTGGATGATGGCGTCGTAAAGTTTTTCCAGCTTCTGGATGTGACGGCCCAGCAGAACCACCGTCGCGCCCGCTTGTGCGCAGGCTTTTGCCGCGACTGATCCCAGCGCGCCGGTAGCGCCGGTGATGAGAATCACCCGATCTTCCAGTGACGGGTGGTTCATCGGGCTGCCGCTATCCAGGGAATGAGGTCGCTTGGGCATTCCAGTGCGTCGTCCGCACCCCAGGCATCGACATCTTCATCCGCCGCGATGTAACCATAAAGCGCCGCCAGGGTCGTCATGCCTGCCCGCCGTCCGGCTTCGATGTCGCGCGCAGAGTCGCCGATGTAGACGCAGTGTTCTGGCTGGATGCCGAGGCGCTGGCTGGCTTCCAGCAAGGGCAGCGGGTGGGGCTTGGCTTTTGGCGTGGTATCACCACTGATGATGCAGTCGGTTCTCTGTGACAACTGGAGTGCGGCGGCCAGCGGCTCGGTCAGCCGGCTCTGCTTGTTGGTGACAATGCCCCATGGCAGCCTGCGGGCGTCCAGCTCATCAAGGACGGCTTCCATGCCGGAGAAATAGGCGGTCTGGTTGGCGACGTTCGCCTCGTAATGCTCAAGCATCCGGTCGATCAGCCGGGAAAAGAGGTCGTCGTTTTTCGGGCTGACCTGATTGACCTGCGGGAAGTTGAAAACCGGACGCCGCTCCACCGTCTTGACGATCCAGTACCCCAGCATGGTTCTTGCGCCGCCTGAGATATAGGGTTTGGCTTCTTCAAGGGGGCACGGGGGCAAGCCCTCCGACACCAAGGCCCAGTTGGCGGACGCCACCAGATCGGGGGCGGTGTCGAGTACCGTGCCGTCAAGATCGAACAGCACCGCATCGATGGGTTTGCTGGACATCAAGGCATTCATTCGGCGGGCTTTTCAAAGGCCGCCAGATAGTTGACGTCGATATCCTTCGGGCTCAGGTTGAACTGGCCGGTCAGCGGGTTGTAGACCACGCCCTCCAGGCCCAGAAGTTCCAGTCCATTCTCGCGGGTCCAGCGGCTGAGTTCGGATGGTCGGATGAAGGTCGAGAAATCGTGCGTTCCTTTCGGGATCATGTTCAGCAGGTATTCCGCCCCGACAATCGCCAGGAGATAGGCTTTCAGCTTGCGGTTCAGGGTGGAGAAAAAGATGCGGCCACCGGGCTTGACCAGGTGGGCACAGGCCTTCACCACGGAGGCGGGCTCGGGCACATGTTCCAGCATCTCCATACAGGTGATGTGGTCGAAACTGGCGGGTTGCTGGTCCGCCAGGGATTCCACGCTGATCTGCTGGTAATCGATGGCAAGGCCTCCCTCGATGGCGTGTTCACGGGCAACAGCCAGCAATTCACCGCCGAGGTCAATGCCGGTCACCTCGGCGCCGGCCCGGGCCAGGCCTTCGCTGAGGATGCCTCCGCCGCAGCCGACATCCAGGACACGCTTGCCGGACAGATCGGCGTAGGAGCGGATGAATTGCAGGCGCAAGGGATTGACCGCATGCAGGGTCTTGAATTCGCCCCGGGGATCCCACCAGCGATCGGCCAGCGCGCCGAATTTTTCGATCTCATGTTCGTGGACGTTTTCAGCGGTGCTCATGGCATTTTCCTGAGTGTTCGGGGGGCAATGGATTTGGGCGATATTTCCATAGGTTCAATCGAGCAGCTTTTCCCGCCAGAGGCGAGCTTTTTGGCTGATGTCCTCGATATCGAGCGTGGTGAGTTGCCGGTCCTTCAGCAGTCGGCGACCACCGACCCAGACATCGCTGACCTGATGGCGGCTGGCGGCATAGACCAAATCTGAAACCGGGTCGAACAGGGGTTGGGTCTCGATGCGGTCGAGCCGGATGGCCGTGATGTCGGCCCACTTTCCAGGTTCCAGGGAACCGATGTCCGCATCCAGCCCCAACGCCCTGGCTCCATTCAGCGTGGCCATGCGAAGAGCGGTGCGCGCCGGAATGGCGCTGGCATCGCCGGAAACGGCCTTGGCCAGCAGTGCGGTCATGCGCATCTCACCCATCATGTCGAGGTCGTTGTTGCTGGCAGCCCCGTCGGTGCCGATCGCGACATTCACCCCCGCATCCACGAGTCTGGCTACAGGGCAGAAACCACTGGCCAGCTTCAAGTTCGACTCCGGACAGTGCACCACGCTGGCACCGGTTTGGGCGA
>DIVI01000156.1 GCA_002423305.1 Methylococcus sp. UBA6136
GCCTGAGACGATCACAGGATTCATCAGAGTAACCCACCAGGCCATCCCAGCAACAGGCTGGCATTGCTGCCGCCGAAACCAAAGGCGTTGCTGAGTACGGTACGCAGACTTCGTTGTTCCGGTTCAAGCATGATCCGGCTTTTGAAGTCGGGATCGACCGTTCGCGTGTTCAGACTTGCGGGCGTGAAGCCTTCTTCCAGACAAATGCTTGCCATCAGGGCGTTCATGACACCGGCTGCGCCGAGGGTATGGCCGATCCAGCCCTTGACCGACGCACAAGGGGCATTTTCGCCCAGTACGTTGACAAGGGCATGATCCTCGGCACTGTCGTTGGTTCGGGTGGCGGTACCGTGCAAAAAGGTGAAGTCGACGGCATCCGGATGCAATCCGGCACGTGCCAGACATTGCCTCATGGCGGCGGCGGCGCCCAGTCCCTCAGGGTGTGGGGAAGACATGTGATAGGCGTCCGCACTTTCCCCGTAACCCAACAGGGCAGGGTGTTCGTCATCGGTACGGCTGCGCTCAAGCAGTGCAAACCCGGCGGCTTCGCCGATGGAAATGCCTTTGCGGTCGCCATCAGCCGGGCGACAGGGTTCATCGGACACCAGTTCCAGCGAGTTGAATCCATACAGCGTGGTGTTGCACAGGCTATCCACACCGCCCACGACCGCCGCATCGCACCAGCCGGCTTCCAGCATTCTGGCGGCGCTGGCAAATACCTTGGCGCTGGAGGAGCAGGCCGTTGAAATCGTGAGCGTCGGGCCCGTGAGACCGAGAGCAGTGCGGACAAAATCGGCCGGGGCAAAAGTATTTTGCGTATGCCGATAGCGAAAATCGCGCGGGAGTCTGCCGGTTGAAGGATCGCGGGCCCGATAAGCCCGTTCGGTTTCCAGGATGCCGGAAGTGCTGGTGCCGATGATGACGGCTATCCGCCCCGCCCCGTGGCGTTGTGCGGCCCCGGCCACGGTGGCCATGAAGTCATCCTGCTGCAGCGCCATGAAGGCGAGCCGGTGGTTGCGGCATTCAAACGACTTCAGGGCCGGTGGCAGCGGTTCCGACTCAACCTCGGAAACCCGACCGATCCAGGTGGGAATGTCCACGTCCAGGAAATCGCAGGGTCTGAGCCCGGAGGTTTGTTGGCGAAGCCCGGTGAGCGTGGCCTCACGGCCGGCGCCCAGCGCATTGATGAGGGTATAGGCGCGGAGGTTGACTGGGCTCATGGGACGGACGGCCCCGATGGATTCGGACAAGTCGCTGGGTGGGTTGGCTGGCAGCATAGACGGGGGATTATCGCGAACTCCGGGGTCTTTGTGCCAGCAAGGCGGCAAAGCCAATGGCCAGGATGGCGCCCACCGCGACCGTCGTGCCGATGGCACGGAGGATGTTGGTTTCGGAAAAG
The DNA here is from genome assembly GCA_002423305.1 of Methylococcus sp. UBA6136. Classification (GTDB taxonomy): domain Bacteria; phylum Pseudomonadota; class Gammaproteobacteria; order Methylococcales; family Methylococcaceae; genus UBA6136. The sequence goes on from DIVI01000156.1 coordinate 1,400, forward strand.
GCCAGCGTACCGAAGGCCAACACCGCACTGGTACTGCAGACCAACAGCGAGAGCAAGGTTCGCCGTCTTTCTTCAGGCTCTGCGGCATCCCGATTGAAGAACAGTGCTTGATCCAGGCTGAGCCCGGTGACCAATAACAGCGAAACCAGATGGTAGAGATTCAGGCCATCAAACAGCAACGCCATGAGGATAGCCGTACAGACGGTGGCTGCCAGTACCGGAAAAAATACACGCAGGGCTTCCAGCCCACTACGTAATCCGAGTGCCAACAGCCCCACGATCACCGCTAGGCTGAACGCCAGTAGGCGCAGGGCTTCCTGTCGATAATCCCGCATCAACCGGCTTGATTCATCCCTGAGATCGACAAAACGGACACCCTTGTCTCGAAAGGTCTCGAGTCGTTCGTGGATGGCACCCTCATTCGCGATCCCTGACAACGGTATCAGCGCCGCCCAGCCTTGCTGCAATGGCAGGAGCAGACCAGCAACACGGTCAGCCAGCGGGGTTCCGTCGAGATCACCGCGCTGCAAAGGTCCTCTTTGACGGGCTTCGGTGAGTTCCTGAACGAAAGGGTCGAAGATGTCTTTTTTGAACGGCAGTCCTTGCTGAGCCTGCCTCAGGTTTGATTTCAAGGTGTCTGCATCGGGCAGTGCGGCCAAACGCAGCCGCTGAAGTGGTTGACTGGGCAGGTAGCGGGCCGCCAGATCAAAGCTGGCAAAAGCCTTTTGCTGCTGTAAATCCTCCAGAGTCGGGGTCAGTGATTCGGAAACCTGCAGCGCCGATTCCATATCGGGGGATGTGATCACGATCAGTTTTCCAAGATCGGGCGCGTTGAAATCCCGTTGCAGGGCCTCGTCCAGTTTCTGTCTCGCGGCTGGCACCGGATTAAGCGCCGCGACATCGTCATTCCAGAGCGGACGGCCCGAAGCGAGAAAAATCCCGATCAGCATCACGGTCATGACCAGGGGTGTTCCGCGCCCCCATGACGGCCAGTGGGCTGCCATCTTGATGCTGGAACCATGTTCAACCCAGGCGGGAAGTTGCACGCCGGTGCCCGACAAGGGCGGTAACACCCAGCGTGTCGCCAATCCGGCGGCCAACAGACCCGCACTGGCAAAAACAGCCAGTTGGCTGAGGCCGGCAAACCCGGAGAAGAGCATGGCGGAAAAACCGGCGATGTTGGTCAGCAAGCCGAGCCTGAGGGTGGGCCAGATCCTGTTCATGGCCCGTTCCGGTGATTCGTGGCGATTCAGATGCGTGAAAAAGTGATTGGGATAATCGGCTGCGACACCGACCAGCGTGGCGCCGAAGCCCAGGGTGATGCCATGCAGTTGGCCGAAGATCAGGCTGGTGGCAGCGGCGCCGGTCATGACCCCCGTAATCAGCGGGATCAGGCCCAGGCCCAGCACTCGCAATGAACGGTAGACGGCAAAAATCAGCGCCGTGATCAACACGCCGTTGATCAATGACAGTCGGGTCGCATCCCCAGTGATTCGGGCATTGGCCTCCACACTGAGCGCGCCCGGACCACCAAGGATCAGCCGGAGTTCAGGGTGATCAGCCAGCGCCTGAAAGTTTTCCCGTACCTGTTGCTGGGCCTTGGCCTGGGCATCCAGATCGAAGCCTGAGGCGCGGGTTTTTGCCAGCAGCAGCGCCCGCTGCCCATCTTTGGAAACCCAGACACCTTTCCGGAGCGAGGGGCCGGCCGTGTCCATCCACCGGCTCAGAAGATGGCCCCATTCACCGGTTGGATCACGTGTCAGCCAGGCTTTCTGAAAAGCTCCCGCGGGCGACGCCAGTTCATCCAGTCGTTGCATCAAGGCCGAACGGAGGGCAGGGGGGTCAAAATGTCCCGGCTGGACAGCCGGACTCAGCGAGTAGCGGTAAGGGAGCAGTCGCTGTTCGAGATCGGCCAACAGTCGGGGTTCTGCGCCATGGGTGACCGATTCAAACTCCGGACTGGATCGCAAACGCTCGGCGAGTTGCCGACTGGCCTTCGCGCGATTGGCTTCTTCGCCTCCTTCAATCGCGATCATCAACAACCGCGAGGCCGGCCCTTCACGCATCTGCTGAACCAGAATACTGTCCAGCATTCCGGCGTTGCTTGGCAGGAAGAAAGTCAGGTCGGTCGTGATGGGTGTGCGGCAAAGCAATACCCAGCTGGCCACCGCCAGCCAGAGCAGCCAGGGGATTGCCATCCAGCGCGATGTCATGGCATCCGCATGAAGTCCAGTGTCGAGCGGTCGCCGCCGGTTTCCTCCAGGGTCATGCGGGTCAGGCGGTCATCCTGCCCCTCCAGTCGCACGCTGCGGATCAGGGTGGCGAGTTCGGGGCTTGCGGGCGTCAAAATCAGCACCCACCGCCGCCATGAACCGCCCAGGCTGGGTGTCCAGTAGCGCTGCAGAGTCTCAAGATCACCGGCCAGTGGTGCGCGGAGCCCTTCAGCGAATGCCTGTAATGCCGGGTAGTCGCCGAGATTCAGCTGTAACGGGGATGCTTCGCCGGGCTTGCTGATGGTCACACTGGATCCCTCGATCACGTAGTGCTCTTCCAGTGGTTTATCGACGTGCTTGGCTAGGGTCCCCGGTGGCCGAAATTCAAGCGTCCCTTCTTGCCTGATCGGCTGGGTAAGCACGCTGAGCGTTTTGGTTTCAACAAAACGCACCCGGGTTTGCTGGCGATGGGCAAGTCGGGAGAACAGGGTTGGCAGGGTCGGGACTCCGGTCGTGGGGGGAACTGCATCCCTAGCCGGTGCGATTTCGCAGTAAAGCAACAGCCTGGCCAGTGCAAGACCGATGAGCCACGCACTTGCCCGCCCCGGGGCCGTGCGGGGGTCAGGGCTCATGGGTCTGCCAGACATCATGAAAATTAAACCAGTTGTATGGAGCCTTTCGACAATAGTGTTGCAGACGATCGGCATAACGTTGCATGACCTTTTGCGCTTCTGTGG
>DIVI01000097.1 GCA_002423305.1 Methylococcus sp. UBA6136
GTGGCTGTGGACATCGATGCGGCCGTCGAGATGGCCATCGCCTGAAACCCGAGAATTCAAGATGGATAGAGATACCGTTCGGCTGCTTCTGATCATCGCCAGCGTCATCGTTCTGGCGGGCATCTATGCTTGGGGACGGTTCAGACAACCCATCCAAAATACCCTCTTCAGCCGCCGGAAGCGCGAAGCAATTCCTTCGGGCGATTTTGAAGATGATGAGTCCGAAGCAGCCTCCGACGACTTCGAGGACGGGGTTCGTGTGATCACGCCCTGGACGGATACCCGCAGGGAGCCGCAACTGTCGGGCCTCGACTTCAACGCTCACGAGGAAACGGATGACTTCGAACTCGAGATCATCCCCGAGACTCACGAAGCCGCGGCAGTTTCAGAGATCAGCGCTCCGGGCGAAACCTCCAGCGAAGGCGGAGGCGGCGCACCTTTTCTGATTCAAGTCAGCGTCGTCGCCGGTCCGGGCCGCTTCTTTCATGGGGCGGAATTGAAGCAGGCACTGATGGATGTGGACCTGCTGTTCGGCGACATGGGCATTTTCCACCGCTACGACCCCGACCTGACCCAAACGCTGTTCAGCGTTGCCAGCCTGGTAGAACCCGGCACCTTCCCCATCGACGACATGGACGATTTCGAATGCCCCGGCATCGTCTTGTTCTTCCAGACTGCCCGCGTCTCGGACCCGCTCGGAACCTACGACGACCTCGTCAATACCAGCCGCGAACTCGCCCAGCGTCTGCATGGCATTCAATGGGATGAGTCACGCCAACCGCTCAGTGCCAGCAAAATTGCCCACATGCGGAATCTTCTGAAACAGCCCATCGAAAGCTGACCGTGACCACACCGGAGCCTGTCCGGCAGCGTGCTGCCCAACTCCGCAGGGACATCGAGTTCCACAACCGCCGCTACCATCAGCTGGACGATCCGCTGATTTCTGACGCGGAATACGATCGTCTGATGCAGGAATTGCTCGCACTGGAACGCGAGCACCCGGCCCTGCAAGCTCCCGACTCACCGACTCAGCGCGTCGGCGCCCCGCCAGCCGCCGCCTTTGCCGAAGTACGGCATCCCGTGCCGATGTTGTCTCTGGACAACGCTTTCAGTGAAGAGGACCTGATCGGCTTTAGTCGCCGCATCAGCCAGCGCCTGGGGCGTGAGGATCTTTCTTTTGTCGTTGAACCCAAGCTGGATGGACTCGCCGTCAGCCTGACCTATAAGCAGGGTCTGCTGGTGAGGGCAGCGACTCGAGGCGATGGCCAGACCGGCGAAAACATCACCACCAACATTCGCACCCTGCCCGTCATTCCCCTGCGTTTGAATGGTGAGGGCTGGCCGGAGCAATTCGAGATCCGGGGCGAGGTCTTCATGCCCAAGCAGGGTTTCCGGGCACTCAACGAGCGAGCACTGGCGGCTGGAGAAAAAGCTTTCGCGAACCCCCGCAATGCGGCGGCGGGCAGCCTTAGGCAGCTGGACCCACGGGTCACCGCCACTCGACCGCTCGACTTTTACTGCTATGGCTATGGACTGTATCCCGCCGAGGAACTCCCCGAGACCCACAGCGACGTCATGACCCGCTTCAGAACCTGGGGCATCCCGATCAATCCTGAATTGCATGTCGTGCAGGGCATCAGCGAATGCTTCGCCTATTACACCGATCTGCTGACAAGGCGCCAGGCTTTGCCGTATGAAATCGATGGTGTGGTCTACAAGCTGGACAATCTTGGAGATCGGGAGACGCTGGGTTTTGTCGCCCGCGCCCCACGCTGGGCCATTGCCCACAAGTTTCCGGCCGAAGAAGCGACTACCCGCGTCGCAGCGATCGACGTTCAGGTAGGCCGAACCGGTGCGCTCACTCCGGTTGCGCGACTGGAACCCGTCTCCGTGGGCGGAGTCACGGTCACCAACGCGACCCTCCACAACGCCGATGAAGTCCATCGCAAGGACATCCGGGTTGGCGATGCCGTCATCGTCCGACGGGCGGGCGATGTGATTCCTGAAGTAGTCAAAAGTCTCCCGGAACTCAGGCCAGACAATGCCAGCCTCTTTGTCATGCCAACACAATGTCCCGCCTGCGGATCGGATGTGGAAAGCATCGAGGGAGAAGCGATTGCCCGTTGCAGCGGCGGTCTCTATTGCCCGGCTCAGCACAAGGAAGCAGTCAAGCATTTTGCCTCGCGCAAAGCCATGAATATCGACGGTCTGGGTGACAAGCTGGTGGATCAATTGCTCGAAACGGGGCTGATCGGAACAGTCGCCGACCTGTATCGACTGACTGTCGAGAAAGTCGCCGGTCTGGATCGACTGGCCGAAAAATCCGCCAGCAATCTGATCAATGCCATTGACGCCAGTCGCTACACCACGCTACCCCGGTTTCTTTTTGCGCTGGGCATTCGGGAAGTCGGAGAAGTCACTGCACGCACGTTGGCGGAACAGTTTCGTGATCTCGACACCCTGAAAACGGCGGATGAAGCCACCTTGCAGACGGCACCTGATATTGGTCCGACCGTGGCCAGGCATGTCTTCACCTTCTTCCGTCAACCGCATAACCTGGAAGTATTGCAAGGTTTGCTCGACGCCGGCATCCATTGGGATGCCATGCCTGAACGGATTGCGGCGGAGGCATTGCCCTTTACCGGCAAAACCTTTGTCATCACCGGGACGCTGGACTCGCTTTCACGCGAGGAGGCCAAGGCGCTGGTTCACTCTTTGGGCGGAAAGGCCGCGGGAAGTGTCTCGGCAAAAACCAACTTTGTCGTCGCCGGCGCGGACCCGGGTTCCAAGCTGACCAAAGCCCAGGCATTGGGCATTCCTGTTCTGGATGAGGCCGCCTTTCTGGCCTTATGTCAGAACCCGAGCTCGGAATTCACTTCCTCCCAACCCACCGAGATCGGCGCATGAAACGCATGTGCAGAGTTCTGCTTTTGTTATTGCTTGGGGCAACGGCGACAGGATGCGCCACCATGATGGTCGAAAAACAGGGCAAGCCCAAATCGGCCAATAGGGAATCCTGTCCGAAGGTATTCTCGCTGACTCGCAAGGACATCGCGGCACTGGACTGGGCATTCTCGGACGATCCCAAACCAGCCGATGCGTGTCTCGCGCTGTATTACCCCAAGGCTGAACAGGATACCCTCTACCAATCCTCTATCCAGGCCATGAGTCCGCTGATCATGCTGGGCCTGCCCGGCTCCGTCATGGTAGACACGCTGGCTCTCCCCTTCAGCACCCTGGCGGATTGAAGCGGGACAGGCACAAGGGACACATCGAATGCAAATCTGGGTAGATGCGGACGCCTGCCCGAATGTCATCAAGGACATTCTTTTCAAGGCGGCAGAACGAGTCGAGGTCCCGCTGATTCTGGTCGCCAATCAGACCGTCGCTACTCCGCCTTCCCGCTGGATTTCCGCAAAGAGAGTCCCACGCGGATTTGACGTGGCGGATAATGAAATCCTTCAACAACTCACGCCCGGCGACCTGGTCATCACCGCAGATATTCCTCTGGCGGCCGAAGTCATTCAGCAAGGCGGTCATGCGCTCAATCCTCGCGGAGAGCTCTATACACCTGAGAATATCCGGGCGCGGCTTAATATGCGCGACTTCATGGAGACACTGAGAGCCAGCGGCGTGTCCACGGGAGGCCCCGCCGCACTCAGTCAAACTGACCGGCAGGCCTTTGCCAACCAGCTCGACCGATTTCTGCGGCGGAATGCGCCCTCCTCTGCGGACTAAAAAGAGCCTTGACGCTAACGCCCCAAGGGCGGTGCCAGACGCTGTATTAGCCGGCTGAACTCGATACCCGTGCGCCGTTCCAGGGATTGGGCTTGGCCGAGGCAGACCTTCGATCTTGGGGGACCAAGGGTCGCCTCCAGGCCAATTCCAACCACATTGCCTCGCCCCATCACCGGCAATGAGTAAGCGCCATTGGGGAAGTAAAGCTTCAGCAGGCGCATCACGGCGCGGAAGGATTCCTCATGACCGCTCCAGAGGTTGACCGCCGACACGCCGCCGACATTGACCAGACTGGCCAATGCCGCAAAAAAGTCGTGACGCATGACCATCGGCGCCAAGCCCTGGTCATCGAAGACATCCACCAAAATAAGATCGTATCGACATTGGCCCTCCGTCAGACATTGCTGCAGATACTCCCCGCCATCGGCGATCCGAATATTCAAGCCAGCACAGTCCGACAGGCCAAAATAGTCTCGTGCCACATCCACCATGGCCGCACGCGATTCGACGACTTCGATGACCGTATCAGGATAGTGCTGCAGAAGAAACCGGGGCAGAGAACCACCCCCAAGCCCCAGAATCAGAATCCGTGCCGGCGCTGGAACAAAGGCAAGACCGACCAGCATGGCGCGAAGATAGGGAAGTTCGATATGGTCGGGATTTGCCAGCGCCATGGCGCTTTGCCGTGCGGAAGAACCAAAATGCAGGGAGCGAACGCCATGAGACTCCACCACCTCTATAGGACCCTCGCTGTCATGACAGCAGTGGATAACCCTCCCGCCATACTTGCCCATACCATCCCCCCGGAAAAATAATCGCTTCGATACTAGGCGAGACCAAGGGGGCCGGCAAGCTACACCAGCGAATTATCCTGGCGTCCCGATCGCTATAATCGCCATCAATCATCCGTCGAAAGCCATCACCATGACCGCCACGCCCATTCCCGCTGAAGACAACCACTTCATGGCCGAACATATCAGACTGATCCTGCGGAGCTACCGTCACTGGACCGGGCGCGATCTGGTGAATCCCCGCATGAGCGAGGAGGAAGCTGCGCGCTACCTCTTTACGGCGCCACTGGCCCTGCTTTCGCACGACACCCAGGCTGACCCGATCTTCAATTATGCCAACCAGACGGCGCTCAGCCTTTTCGGCATGGACTGGGTGGAAATGACGGCCTGCCCGTCGCGGCTATCTGCCGAGGAACCCAACCGGGAGGCCCGCTCGGCGCTATTGAAGACGGTGGCCGACCAAGGTTATGCCGATAATTACCAAGGCATCCGCATCGGTCGTCACGGAAGAAGATTCGAAATCGAAAATGCCCTCGTCTGGAACCTGCGTGACGAACGCGGAATTTACCGAGGCCAAGCGGCGAGTTTTCGCCACTGGCGCTGGCTGTGAATCAAGGTTTCTGAAGGTGACCCGCCGGCTCGTCGCCTAGCATTGCCTGGAGACCGCCCCGCGCACCTTATGCTTGTCCATCAGCCGGTAGAGCGTCATGCGGGAGACGCCCAGCTGTCGGGCCGCACGCGAAATATTATGATCGTAAGCCTCCAGGGCCGCTTCAATCACTTCCTTTTCAGCCTGCGATTTGGCCGAGCCCAGCGTCATGCCATCGCTGACCACTGAACCCGCCGACCGCCGTGGCTGAACCAACCCGAGATGCTGAGGTGTAATCGGCTGCCCCTCACTGAGACTGGCCGCCCTACCGATCCGGTTCACCAGTTCCCGAATGTTGCCGGGCCAGTCATGCCGCCGCATCGTCTCCAGAGTCTCGGGTGCAAATTCAGCGTATGAACAGGACACATCCGGCCATTGCTGTTTGAGGAAATAGCGGGCCAGCCACTCGATATCATCCCTGCGTTCGCTCAACGCGGGCACCGTGACGGTATGCGCGCTCAAAGCGGCCAGCAGCGCTTCGCAGAAGCGCCCTTCGGCCACCATATCCCTGAGATCCACCTGGGTCGACGCCATCACCCTCAAATCGACGGGGATGGGATGCTCGGCACCGACACGCCGAAAAACTCTTGTCTGCAGCAGCTGAAGGAGATCGTCCTGCGCGTCGGCGGACAGCGCTTCCACCCCATCAAGAAAAAGAACGCCGACCTGAGCCGCATCGACACGCCCCCGCCGCAAGGCCTGATCACCGGGATACCCCCCATCGCCCAGGCCAAACAACTCCAGCCGCAGCTGAACCCCGGGGACTTCCGCGCAAGTGACAGGAATAAAAGGGGCCACACCGCGCCATGAACGACGATGAATGGCGCGGGCCACCGCTTCCTTGCCGGCCCCCGCCCCCCCCTGAATCAGTACCGACTGATCGGATTGAGACGCCCGGTCAATCGCCGCCTGGAACTGAAGCGATACCGGGCTGGAACCACCCAAGCCCGCCTCGCTATGGGCCATAGCCTGAATCACGGCAGGAGATCTTCCCATGTGGGTCGCCTCCGCCTGGTAGAGGCTGAACAGCACCCGGCCAGCATCGGCCGGCATCACGTGATAGTCGTGGAAACCTCTGGCCAGCCACTGGAGCAACTCGCGTGAAACCGTCAGGCCTGGATGGACCAAAGCCACCCAAGGCATCCCTCCGCCACTGACTACGTTCTGAATCGTAACCCAGTCCGCCCAATCGTGTTCACCAATGGATACCAGACCCACGCTGATATCTGCCTGAATCTTGAGTGACTGCGCCTCCCCTGCATCTCGAGCCAGATCCACCATCCAGCCATGTTGACGGAGACTCTGCAGCAGCATCTCATCTATTCCGGAGGCCCCATAGAAAAGGCATTTACGGGTATCCATCACTGATTTCCATGTTTATGCCAGGCAAGCCGTTCACCCGGTTCAGAAAAAAGGAAGCCCAAGAGCCGACGTGACTCCCCGAAACGCCTCACTCTCGTGACCACGCTGTTCTAAGATCGCAGCATATACTTAGCCAGCATCTCGAAAATATTAGCATTTTCAAAGACCGATTCGCTGATTCACGAACGATAAAGGCCGGCACCGCAGCCCATGAAATCGGCGGTGAAAGAGAGTTTCGGTGTTTGGGGATAATCAGGTCATTAGCGCCCATAAATTGATGCCAACAGGCGACTGGGTGTGACATGAAAAAGCAGATCACCCCGGACTGGCTCAAGGGCTGGCAGAGAACTTGCTCATTGCCAGTGAAGTCGCTTGTATCGTCGGGTTTTTGCATCAAATACCAGGATCACGTCTCGTAGCAAGCCCGTTGGGTAAGTATTGACGAAGCCACCGACTCCCCGAACGAACCCCTTGCCATCGATATTGGATAGCGACGCCGCCTCTTGCTCTACCACATAGGTCGCCCTGATTTCGCCGCCTGACTCTTCAACTCGCAGGGGTTCTCCGTATTGGAAGATCATGGCCTCATATGAGGTCAATGATGGCCTCAGGAAAGACAGGTCATCCAGATCAAGCCGCTGTGGCTCCCGGCCGGCGCAGGCTCTCAAGGCCGTGCCGACTATCAGACTGAGAATCCAACCGACTGAGTTTCGATTCTTCATTACATATGGAAGATGCCGTCAATACAGGGAGCACGTCCTTGCGCCAGAGGGGAGGCGTCAACCACGATGCCCCTCTCTGAACCTCTCAGATCAGCGTGTTGAAGCTACGACCGAAAAACTGATCCGGCCGTCCTCGGCATCCGCCGTAACGACATCATCGGGGCCGATCTTGCCGGCGAGGATGTCCTGCGCCAGGCTGTTTTCCAGATCCTGCTGGATGGCGCGCTTGAGCGGGCGGGCGCCGTAGATGGGGTCGAATCCGGCCTCGCCAAGCAGGTCGAGGGCGGCGTCGGTGACCTCCAGCGTAATGTCGCGCTCGGCCAGCCTCTGCTCCAGATAGCCGATCTGAATCTTGCAGATGGCGCGAATCTGGTCCTTCTGCAACGGATGGAAGACCACCACCTCGTCGATGCGGTTGATGAATTCCGGCCGGAAGTGCAGGCGCACCACGGCCATGACCGATTCCTTCATCAGCGCATAGTTTTCCTCGCCGGCCAGTTCCTGGATGCGGTCGGAGCCGAGGTTGGAGGTCATGATGATCACCGCGTTGCGGAAGTCCACCGTGCGCCCGTGGCCGTCGGTCAGGCGGCCGTCGTCCAGCACCTGCAGCAGGATATTGAACACGTCCGGATGGGCCTTCTCGACTTCGTCCAGCAGGATGACGGCGTAGGGCCGACGGCGCACGGCCTCGGTCAGATAGCCGCCTTCCTCGTAGCCGACATAGCCGGGCGGCGCGCCGATCAGCCGGGCCACGGAGTGCTTTTCCATGAACTCGGACATGTCGATGCGGATCATGGCCTCCTCGGTATCGAACAGGAACGTGGCCAGCGCCTTGCAGAGCTCGGTCTTGCCGACGCCGGTCGGGCCGAGGAACAGGAACGAGCCATTGGGCCGGCGCGGGTCGGACAATCCGGCGCGGGAGCGGCGGATGGCATCGGACACAGCGGCGATGGCTTCCTGCTGGCCGACCACTCGCTTGCCGAGTTCGGCCTCCATCTGCAGCAGCTTCTCGCGCTCGCCTTCCAGCATCTTGGACACGGGTATGCCGGTCCACTTGGAAACCACCTCGGCGATTTCCTCGTCGGTCACCTTGTTGCGCACCAGCGTGGCTTCCTGGGCCTCGGCCTGGTCGGCGGCTTCCAATTGTTTCTGCAAATCCGGGATTTCGCCGTACTGAAGCTGCGACATCCGCGCCAGATCGCCGGCGCGGCGGGCCGCCTCCATGTCGAGCTTGGCCTTTTCCAGCTTTTCCTTGATGGCGGTATTGCCCTGCAAGGCGGCCTTCTCGGCCTTCCAGATTTCCTCCAGTTCAGCGTATTCGCGTTCCATCTCGTCGATGCGCTCCTGCAACTCGACCAGGCGGCGGCGCGAGGCTTCGTCGGTTTCCTTCTTCAGCGCCTCGCGTTCTATCTTGTACTGGATCAGACGGCGATCGAGCCGGTCCATCGCCTCAGGCTTGGAGTCGATCTCCATGCGGATGCGGCTGCCGGCCTCGTCAACCAGGTCGATAGCCTTGTCCGGCAGGTTGCGGTCGGTGATGTAGCGGTGCGACAGCATCGCCGCCGCGACAATGGCCGGATCGGTGATGGTGATGCCGTGATGCACCTCGTACTTTTCCTTGAGGCCGCGCAGGATGGCAATGGTGTCCTCGACGCTGGGTTCGTTGACCAGCACCTTCTGGAAGCGGCGCTCAAGGGCTGCGTCCTTCTCGATGTACTGGCGGTATTCGTCCAGCGTGGTGGCGCCGATGCAATGCAATTCGCCGCGCGCCAGTGCTGGCTTGAGCATATTGCCGGCGTCCATGGCGCCATCGGCCTTTCCAGCGCCGACCATGGTATGGAGTTCGTCGATAAAGAGGATGACCTGACCCTCCTGCTTGGCGATGTCGTTGAGCAGCGCCTTCATGCGCTCCTCAAACTCGCCGCGGAATTTGGTGCCGGCAATCAACGCGGCCATGTCCAGCGCCAGCAGGCGTTTGCCCTTGACGCCCTCAGGCACTTCGCCGTTGATGATGCGCAGCGCAAGCCCTTCGACAATCGCGGTCTTGCCGACACCGGGCTCGCCGATGAGGACGGGGTTGTTCTTGGTGCGACGTTGCAGCACCTGGATGGTGCGGCGGATCTCGTCATCGCGGCCGATCACCGGATCGAGCTTGCCCTGCTCGGCACGAGCGGTCAGATCGATCGTGTATTTCTGTAAGGCGCCACGCTGCTCCTCGGCGTTGGGGTCGTCCACTTTCTGGCCGCCGCGCACCTTCTCGATGGCTTGCAGCAATTGTTCGGCCTTTAGGCCGGCCTGTTTCAGGGCATTGCCGAGTGCGCCCTTGTCCTCCAGCGCCGCCAGCACGAACATTTCGCTGGTGATGAACTGGTCGCCGCGCTTCTGTGCCAGCTTGTCGGTGAGATTGAGCAATTTCAGCAGGTCGCTGGAAATCTGCACGTCGCCGCCGGTGCCTTCGACTTTAGGCAATCGGTCCAGCAGCTGCCCGAGGGCGGTCCGGAAGCTGGCCACGTTGACGCCGCATTGGGTCAGCAGCGGACGGACGGTGCCGCCGTCCTGATCCAGCAGGGCGATCATGACATGCACGGGCTCGATGAACTGCTGGTCGCCGCCGAGCGCCAGGCTTTGCGCATCCGCCAGGGCCGATTGGAATTTGCCGGTCAGTTTGTCCATTCGCATGATGATTGAATCCTGAGTAAGTCCGAAGATGAAAAAGATGTTGGGATCATTTCAGCGACTATCAAGGTTCATTGCGGACTGAATTCCAGTCATCACTCCAGCCGGCAGTTACCGCCGATTAACGCTGCCTGATATTCTCAACATAAATTCTTTTCCCGTTTGCTACAGGCCCCGAACTCAACGAGACAATTTCCAATGTCCCCTCCGCCCCAACGCATTCTGATCATTCGGCTGAGCGCCATTGGCGACATCATCATGGCCTCAGGCCTGATTCCCGCATTGCGCAGCCTCTACCCTGAAGCCCACATCGCCTGGCTGGCCGAAGACGCACAGGCGGAATTACTCCAGCACAACCCCCGACTGGACCGGGTACATCTGCTCCCGCGTCGGCACTGGCGGTCGCTGCGGAAATCCGGTGAGCATTTGGCGCTGACCAGGGAAATTCGTGGGTTCGTCCGTTCATTGCGTGATGAGCACTTCGACCTCGTCATTGATCTGCAGGGGCTGCTCAAGAGCGGCATCTGGAGCTGGTTGAGTGGAGCGCGGCGACGGATTGGGCTGGGCTCCCGCGAAGGCAGCCAGTGGCTGATGACAGAGGTAATTCCCCGCGAAATGGACGACCCGCGCATCGGCAAGGAATACCGCGATCTTGCCGTTCGGCTGGGCGCCACGGAAACCAGCTTCATGATGGACATTGCAGTGCCGGATGAGGCCAGGCAACGGGCGACGAGACTGCCCGAAGAAGCCGGCCTTCGGGACAATTATGCTGTGCTGGCACCTTTCACCACCCGACCGCAAAAACACTGGTTTGATGAACGCTGGGCCGAGCTGGCGCGTAGGATCAGTCCCCGCCTCCGTCCGGTCATGCTGGGCGGACCGGGAGACAGGGAGCGAGCGGCTCGAATCAGCGAAATGGCGGGCGGAACTGTCATCAACCTGGTGGGCGAAACATCCTTGACCGAATGTGCCGCGATGATCGATCAGGCTCGACTGCTGGTGGGCGTGGATACTGGCCTGACCCATCTGGGTCTGGCGATGAACACGCCAACGCTGGCGCTGTTTGGCTCCACGGCGCCCTACCTCGACACCACTCGCGAGAACAGCCGTGTGTTTTACGTTCCCCGCGAGTGTTCACCCTGCCACCGCCGCCCAACCTGTGGCGGGGAATTTTCTTGCATGCGGGCACACACGGTCGAGAGCGTGCTGGAGTCGATTTTACAAATCATCCCCAAGTCATGATTGGCCAGCCACCCACACCCATGCAAATCGGCCCCTACACTCTGGAAAATCCGTTCATTCTTGCGCCGATGGCAGGCATCACCGACCGGCCATTTCGCCGCCTTTGCCGCCGTTACGGCGCGGCACTGGCCGTCAGCGAAATGGTGTCTGCAAACCCGGCCTTGCGTCACGACCGCAAGACTTTGTTGCGCACAGACCACCTCGGCGAAACCGGCTTGCGCTCGGTGCAGATCCTCGGCAACGATCCCCATGACATGGCAGAAGCGGCGCGCTTTAACGCCGACCGTGGCGCACAAATCATCGACATCAATATGGGTTGCCCTGCAAAAAAAGTCTGCAGCAAGGCCGCTGGCTCCGCCCTAATGCGTGATGAGGCTCTCGTGTCCGACATTCTGGCGTCAGTCGTCCGCGCGGTGGATATTCCGGTCACCCTGAAAATTCGCACCGGCTGGGATCTGGAGAACCGCAATGCCGTCAGCATTGCCAAAATCGCCGCCGACACGGGCATCCAGGCACTCACCGTCCATGGCCGCTCACGTGCCTGCGGGTTTTCCGGGGAGGCCGAATACCGTACAATCCGCGCAGTGAAAAAGGCTGTGGCGATCCCGGTTATCGCTAATGGCGATATCGATAGCCCGCAAAAGGCGCTGACTGTTTTGCAGCAAACCGGAGCCGACGCCGTGATGATCGGCCGGGCGGCGCTGGGACAACCCTGGCTTTTCCGGGCAATGAACCAAGACCGAGACGATGCCCCCGACTGCAGGCCACCCGGACATCAGGAAATACAAGCGCTGATTCTGGAGCATATACAGGAACTTCACGCCTTCTACGGCGAACATCAGGGCATACGAATCGCTCGGAAGCATTTCGGCTGGTATATGGATCATCTCTCTTGCACCATGAATTACAAACCCGGCTTCAATATCCAAACGACCGCCCGCGGCCAACTCGATTTCGTGGGACAAGTGTTTGACCAGATGACCCAGGCCAGTCCGACATGACCCGCCCGCCCGCCAAGATCGATCCAACACAGGCCGCACCGGATAACTCCATCCTCAGCCAGCATGTTCGGGCAGCGCTCAAGGACTATTTCGCCCGACTCGACGGCGTAGGCGCGACCCAACTTTACGAACTGGTTCTCTGCGAAGTCGAGCAACCTCTGATCCAGACCGTTCTGGAACACTGTGAATTCAACCAAACCAAAGCCGCCCAGGTACTCGGTCTCAGCCGCAGCACGCTGAGAAAGAAAATGAACCTCTACGGCATCGAATAAGCGCGAGCCCCATTCTTCAGGACCCCATGAATACCCGAGTCAAACGTGCCCTCATCAGCGTGTCCGATAAATCCGGCCTGCTTGAACTCGCCCGGGATCTCCAGAAAATGGGGATTGAAATTCTCTCCTCGGGCGGCACCTACAAGGCCCTGACCGAAGAAGGCATCGAAGCCGTCGAGGTTTCGCAATACACCGGTTTCCCGGAAATGATGGGTGGCCGCATCAAGACGCTGCATCCCAAGATTCATGGTGGGATTCTCGGTCGGCGAGGCACCGACGAAGCGGTCATGCAGGAACACGGTATCGGACCGATTGATCTGGTGATCGTTAATCTGTATCCATTCGAAGCGACCGTGGCGAAGCCCGATTGCTCGCTGGAGGACGCCATCGAGAATATCGACATCGGCGGACCGGCCATGATTCGCGCCGCGGCCAAGAATCATGACGCGGTCGGCGTAGTGGTCGATCCGACCGACTACGCTGCCGTGCTGGAAGAATTGCGTTCCTCTGGCGGCACCTTGTCCGACGCCAGCCGTTTTCGCCTTGCCATCAAGAGCTTCCGCCACACCGCCGCCTACGACGCGGCCATCGCCGCCTACCTGGGCAAGATCGAGGGCAGCGAACCCTTCCCCGACCCGCTGGTGCTGCGGTTCCGCCATTCCCAGGCCATGCGCTATGGCGAAAATCCTCATCAGCAGGGGGCTTTCTACGTCGAACCCAACGCCCCGCGAGGCTCGATCGCCACGGCCCAACAGGTTCAGGGCAAGGAACTCTCCTACAACAACATCGCCGACGCCGACGCGGCACTGGAGTGCGTTAAAGCGTTTGGCAAGGAGTCGGCCTGCGTCATCGTCAAGCATGCCAACCCCTGCGGCGTGGCCTTGGGCGCCAGCCTGACCGAGGCCTATGACCGGGCCTACACGACCGACCCGACCTCCGCGTTCGGCGGCATCATCGCTTTCAACGGCACGCTGGATGCGGAAACGGCCCAGGTCATCGTCGATCGGCAGTTCGTCGAGGTCATCCTCGCGCCCCGTATCGATCCGGCCGCCCTGCCCCTGCTGGCAGCCAAGCCGAACATTCGCGTGCTGGAAACCGGCGCTTGGGATGCCGTGCCGCCCGAGGAATGGGATTGCAAGCGCGTCACAGGCGGCTTGCTGCTGCAGGACCGTGATAACGGCCAAGTTGAGGCCGCCGACCTGAAGGTCGTGACCCGACGCCCCCCGACCGACCGCGAACTGACCGACCTGCTGTTCGCCTGGCGGGTGGCCAAGTTCGTCAAGTCCAACGCGATCGTCTACGCGAAGGATCAACAGACCATCGGCGTCGGCGCCGGGCAGATGAGCCGCGTCTACTCAGCCCGCATTGCCGCCATCAAGGCGCAGGACGCTGGACTGGCCGTCGCTGGGTCGGTCGTGGCCTCCGACGCCTTCTTCCCCTTCCGCGACGGCGTCGACTCGGCGGCGGAAGCTGGCGTGACCGCGCTGATCCAGCCGGGCGGTTCGATGCGGGACGCCGAAGTGATCGCCGCCGCCGACGAGCATGGCATGGCCATGGTCTTCACCGGTATGCGGCATTTCCGGCACTGACGGCCAGCTCCGGAGCGATCCAAGCTCGACCCACACCATGAGCGATGCCCTTCTCGCCGCCCAGACAGATATCTGCGTCAAGTGTGGCCTGTGCTTGCCGCACTGCCCCACGTACCAGAAAACCCAGGACGAAAACGAATCCCCGCGCGGCCGCCTGTCACTGATCCAGGGCTGGGCCAGAGATGAACTCCAGGCCACACCAAAACTCAACGCACACATCGACAACTGCCTGCTGTGCCGGAGCTGCGAATCGGTCTGCCCGGCGTATGTTCCGTATGGGCTGATCGTCGACCAGTTTCGTTCAGCCACTCACTCACAGGATCGCGAGGGCTCGCTGGGGCAGCGCCTTAAAAAATCCATGATGCGCAGCGCCCTGACGGGAGAAACAATGGCCCCGCTGGCAGGTCGATTGATGGGCGGGGCTGCCGCAGGCGCCGTGAAAGCACTCGCCAGTCTGACCGGCGCCGGTGAAATGACAGCCGGACTGCCCTCCAGCCAGGCAGCTCCGCTTCCACCACCCGGCACTTACCCACCTTCCTCTACTAGAGAAAAGGCCTGCGCATCACTCCATCTCGGTTGCACCGCCGAACTGCTGGACCGTGAAACAGTGGCGTCGGCCATGGCCGTGATGAATCGCCTGGGCATCCGCGTCGACATTTCCGTACGCCAGACCTGCTGTGGCGCACTAGACCAGCATGCCGGCGATACCCCATCCGCCAGCGAGCACATCGAGCAGAATCTCACAGCGTTTGAGAGCACCGAAGCTCCAGCCATCGTCAGCTTTGCCAGTGGCTGTGGTGGGATGCTCAGCGAATACGGCAAGACCGATAGCTCCAATCGCGCCGAGGCATTCAGCCGGCGCGTTCGTGACATCAGTCAGTTCTTTGCAGAACAGGAATGGCCCGACGAGCTGGCGCTTAAGCCCTTGCCGACAACCGTCTGCCTGCACTCGCCCTGCAGCCTCAGGAATGTACTGCGGGCCGATCAGCATCCCGCCTCGCTATTGAAACGTATCCCAGGACTCAAGGTAATCCCGCTTCCTGCCCAAATCCGCTGCTGTGGTGCCGCCGGCAGCTATATGGTGGATCACCCGGAAATGGCCGCTGCATTGAGAGACGATGCACTGGATCTCATCGCTGCCAGCCAACCCTCTCTATTGCTGACATCGAACCCGGGCTGTGCCATGCATCTGCGCGCCGGTCTTAAACAACGTGGCCTGGGTGACATTGAGGTCATTCACCCCGTGACACTGCTCGCCAGGCAACTCCCGTAATATAAAAAACCGGCATAACGCCGGTTTTTTATATTGGAAAAACACAATCCTATTGCTACTCCCTCAGCGGCGCAGCTTATAGTTCCTTCCGTAGAAAATTTCCGCCATCTCATGCTTGAGTTGCCGCTGGATGGTAGTGCGCTCGTCCGTGGTGAGGGCGTCCTTGTCGGTATCGAACAGGTAGTTGTCGAGTACGAAGTCCTTCAGGATCATCTTGGTATGGAAGATGTTTTCCTGGTAGACGTTGACGTCGATCATCTGATAACGCTCGGCGGTAACGTCGGAAATGTAGTTCTGGATCGAAGTGATCTCATGATCGATGTAATGCTTCTGGCCGCTGATGTCGCGGGTGAAGCCGCGGACGCGGTAGTCCATGATGACAATGTCGGACTCAAAGCTGTGGATCAGATAATTCAGCGCCTTTAGCGGAGAAATGCGGCCACAGGTCGACACATCGATATCGGCCCTGAAGGTGCTGATGCCACCATAGGGATGACTTTCCGGGTAGGTGTGAACGGTGATGTGACTCTTGTTGAGATGCGCAACCACAGAGTCTGGCATAGGACCAGGTTCTTCCATGTTACCCACCATTGAAGGCACTTCATGCCCCTCGGAAATAAGCATGGTCACGCTGGCACCCTGCGGTTCGTAGTCCTGGCGGGCGATATTGAGAATTTGCGCACCGATGATCGCATTCACATCGGTCAATATCTGGGTCAGTCGCTCGGCGTTGTACATCTCGTCGATGTACTCGATGTAGCGTCGTTGCTGCTGCTCGGTCTTGGCGTAGCAGATATCATAGATATTGAAGCTCAACGACTTGGTGAGGTTGTTGAAGCCATGCAATTGAAGTTTTTCGATATCCATCGAGTTAACGATACCCCGTCAAATGGTGGGACTGCCAAGGGGCAGGTAGATGGCAAAAAAATCACTGCATGGATAAGCAGTGAAGGCTGATTCTTTGGGGAAGGGCGACACGCTCAGGCCGCCTCGATCAATTCAAAATCGTGGGTCACCG
>DIVI01000131.1 GCA_002423305.1 Methylococcus sp. UBA6136
TGCCGAATGGCTTTCCGGTGAGTCGCGAGGAATGCGACCAATTGCTGAGAAAGGTCGATGCCCTGTTACCAGGAACCCGCCTCGTCATCATCAGCGGTTCGGTTCCTGACCCGGCGGCAAATGGACTTTATGCCGATATTCTTGCGCTCTGTGATATTGCCGGCATCGCATGCTGGCTGGATGCCCATGGCACAGCCCTCAATCGGGCTCTGGAGAGCGGTCATCCCCCGCTACTCGCCAAGCCCAACCGAGAAGAATACGCACAGACCGATCAATGGCATCGGGTCAAGGAAGTTCACGTCACGGATGGCGATGCGCCCGTGGAAATCAGCGTCGCCGGCGAAGGCCAATGGCAGGTCACCCCCCCAGCGATTCAGCAGCGCAATCCTGTCGGATGTGGCGACTGTTACCTGGCGGGCCTGGCCCATGGCTGGCTGCTGGGCTGGCCGCTCGAAGAGCGACTGCGGATGGCTTCCGCGGCGGGCGCGGCTAACGCTCTGCGGGCTGATGTGGCAATGATTATCTCCCACGAGATTGAATCGCTGCTCGGCGCCGTCAGGGTCGAGCGGCTATCATGACGTCGGACAGCCGCCCATCAGCACTTCGATGCAGAAGTGCACATCATGCTGCGGCGGACTGAAGGGCTTCGAGAAAGAATGCCGGGATGCGCCGCTCCAGCCAATACTCCGGGCGACAGGGAACACGGCCACCCACAAAACCCACGTGCCCCCCGGAATCAGCTACTTCCAGTGACACAGCAGGTGAAAGCTCGCTGGGCTCGGGCAGCACGGCCGGTGTCATGAAGGGATCGTTACGCGACTGAATCACCAGTGTCGGTCGGCGAATGTGCTGCAAATACTGTCGCGCACTGGATTGATCGTAGTAATCCTGGGCATCCCGAAACCCATAAAGCCCCGCCACCACCCGACTGTCATACCCCCAGAACGACTGGATCGGCGACAGGTCGCCCAGTCCGGCGAGTTTGTCAGCTTCTTCGTATCGGCCGATCGTTTCCAGGTGACGCTGTTTATCGCGCACATAGTCCTTCAGTTCCAGCAACAGCTGGTTCCGGTAGAGACGGGAGGCGCCCTGGTCAAGTCGTTCCGCACAAAGATCCAACCTGAGCGGGACACAGACCGCGGCTGCGGCCATCAACTCGACTTGATCGCCCCGCTCCCCCAACCATTTCAGCAGGACATTCCCGCCGAGCGAATAACCCACGGCCGCAATGACGGCCTCTTCGTGTCGCCGGCGCAAAGTGTCATAGACAAAATCAAGATCACGGGTATCACCCGAGTGATAGCCGTGCGCGGTGAGATTTGGCTCGCCACTGCAACCCCGAAAATTCATCGCGGCGCTGCGCCAGCCATATTTGTCCAGTACCGACTGCATGCCGCGAATGTAAGGTGAACGGGAAGAACCGGAAAGACCATGCAACAGAATAACGATAGGCCCCTCGTCCGGACCCAGCCAGTCAATATCGAGAAAGTCGCCGTCGGGCGTTGCCAGCCGCTCGCGGCGGGTCACCGGGGTGGGCCGACGTCGAAACAGCGGCTGCCACAGCGTTTGAAGATGCGGCCCGGGCAGCCACCAGGCTGGCTTGAATGAGTGGGTTTCCATGCGAAATCGCTATTCCTGATCGGGCTTCCAACCCAACATCGTCAGGCTCACCATCAGGACCTGGCCGTCGAGACGGGAACGCGCCTCGATATCCCACTCATAGCGGGCGGTCAGCTTGGCCCTCAGTTGCGGGATTAGGACGCCCACTTCCGGGCCCAGACCCACCGCAAATTCACTCAACCCCTGTGCGCTCGTGGGCAGGGCAGACCCGGTGTCCGCTGCAACCTGCCACATCGCATACCCCGCCAAACCTACATCCAGAATCTTGAAGAAACGCCCTCCCAAGCCACCTTGGATTTGCACCGCATCCCCGCGCTTTAAGTCCAGGTTCAGTTTCTTTTCATAGATGTTGTAACTGGTCAGTGCGGACAAGCGAAGTGAGCGCTCATCATCAAAAAAGACCGTGCCTCCAGCCGATACCTGCTGGGACCACTGCGGCTGATTCAAACCCTTTCGATTCAGCTGTGAGGTGGGCGCATAGATACTGTAGGAAGAGGTGATATCCACGCGGGGCAAACGCCAACCCAGTTTCAGGGGCTCGATGAAGATATCCCCCAAGCCCTCGCGATCAAGGAATGTATAGGGTTGATCGGATTTGACACTGATCCCGGAAATCGGAACACCAAAGGCCGCCGTCAGATAGGGGCCCTCCCCCAGTTTCCAGGTCCCTGCAATCGCAAATACGTTGGCAAAGCCACTGCTACTAAATCCCTTGACGGGGAGAGGATTCCCTCTCCGATCGTTCAATCGGTCTCCGGTCAGGTAGATGAATCGATTACCAAAATAGATACCTTCATCCGGCTGTGAGCCGGCATCCAGACCAATGGTCCCCAGGACCCTCTGACCAAACTCACCATCCGCAAGAACCGAATTCGAGAATAGCAGGAGGCTAGCCAAAAAGGCTAAGCGGGCAAATCGCCTGAAATCGTCACAAAAGCCAGAAAATCCATGCACCAGATCTTTACCCATCAACGAATCCGGCTCAAACGGAGGTACAAACGGATCACCCCGCCCCCTTCAGTTTTTTGAGGCGTTCGGCCACCACAGCGGCATCCAGTGCAGGATCGACATCATCATTAATATCGCGGATAACTAGTTCAGGGTCGATGATGAATGTCCAGCGCTTGGCCATTTTCATGACCGGTATTTTCACGCTATAAGCTTCTGTGACGAGGGCATCGGGATCAGACAATAGCGGAAAATTGAGACGGTGTTTTTTGTGGAAATCCGCAAGAGCAGCCACGTCATCGGTGCTGACGCCATACACCTCAGCGTTCTGATTCCGAATTAGTTGGATGGAATCACGAAAGGCGCAAGCCTGGGTGGTACAACCGGGAGTGCCGGCCTTAGGATAAAAGTACAGCACCGTCCAACCCCTGCCGGCTCGTGAGACCAGGGCGACCTCCTGACCCTCCTGATTTTTCAGCTGAAAACCGGGTGCTTTTTGGCCAACCGCCAGGGGCTCTGCCCCAACGCCTGCCCCATAGAGACTCCCCGCGAACAGCAGGACAGCGATCAATTTAAGCCAGTGATCTCGTTTCATTCCGTGACCTCAATCAGTTATTTTCGAAGTAGAAGATGCCATCTTCGGACCCTGGACTGCCCGGCCAGTTCGTTATCATCGACAATTTGATGCAAAAGTCCTCCTCAACAGAGGTCTCCGCTCACTGTCCCTCGGACTCAATGGGTGCCACCTCGAAAGGTAGCGGGCTGATTGGACGTGTCTCCTCCTTTTTTGCCGCTTGAGCCAGTTCATCTAGATTGGTCCGACATAACTCGAGACACTCATCCAACTGCTGCCCGCAACTATCAAACTCCTCTACTGGCGGCGAGGGAGCAATGCAGGGATTATTGGGGGAGGACTCAAACCCGGGGTACTTACGTAGGCAAATCCAGTAATTCTGTTTGGCCTGCTCGAAAGTCAACCGCTGCTCCCGATTTTTTTTGGCAAAAAACTGGCTGCAGACCTCCCCATTTTTAAGACATTGGTGACCGCACGCAGCCTTGGATTCTTCATCCGGCTCGGTTGCCGGGCCTAACCATGAACAACTGCAGAAAATCAGACAAAAGGCCAAGGGTAGTCCGCTTCTCAAGATGAGACGGCATGGCAGGAAATCAGGCATGGCTTGAGGGAAATCGTGGCAGCGGAGGGTACTAAAAAATTGATGACGCATCGTTATGAGTGGATATATTCTGCGACACACGGGCCCATGCCGAAAGGTTGCTGAATGGCCATCCCACGCCCCTATTGAAACCCAGCTCAAACCCTATGTCCTTACAATCCCGGCTTGCGACCACGATGCCGCTGCTGTTGTCACTCATCGGGCTATTCACCGGCGCACAGGCAAACATGGACAATGACACCCAGAAAGCCCTCATCATCAAGGACTTGAGGGAATGCGGTCACGGCGAATACATCATGTTCACAGTGCTGTGGAAGGGCGTGGTCGGCATCGCGACGGAGCCCTTTCTTTTCGGCTGGAGCAAGCCCCGCATCGGCGACCAATTATCCGGCTCCTTTCTCGAATCCGGCACCATGGAGGCAACCTACCTCGACAAAGGGGACACCACTCGTCTGGACATTTTAAAAACCGGAATTCCCATTGAAAATCAGGGCGCCCTGGTAATGGAATATTGTGAAGGTGCCCGCTGAATGTCGATTGGATTTGACGGAGGTGCGGTTTTCCCATAGCTTCATACATACAAGTTTTGAGGCAGGGCTTTCAGTAACCCATGCACTTGATTCAACCCATCCTACCCTGTTTCCTGAGAGCGACACATGACTACATATTGTTTCAAACCCGTCGCCGTGGCCTTGCTTGTCTTGATGCTCGCTGGCTGCACCAGTGTTCGCTCACGCACCGACATGGCTGCTGACGATTGGAAAGTTTACCCGGGAGTTCGGCGCGACTTCTCGGATCTGGATGATGCCTTTGCCGGCAAACTCAGAGGACCCGATTGGACGGCCGCCATGGTGATCCCCATTCTGTTGGGCGACATTCCCTTTTCAACCTTGGTGGATACCGCCGCCCTGCCCTATGACATCTACCGGGTAGAGAAAATGCCAAATGAATCAGCTCAGCCCTGATACTTGCTTACCAGCAAACGGCGATCATCACCCACGGGCCATAAAATACGCAGTGAAACCCGGCAGTAGTCCATCATCACCGCTACTCGCCGGAAATCCAATGAAGCGACCCTGTTTACACAAGCGGTTTTCATTTGTGTTGACCTTATTGCCACTAACCGTGTTGGGAGCGTCCAATGGCACACGCTTGCAGTCGTATTGCAAAGATCACCGCGGAAGCGGCGCAGAAAATTCCGCCGATCCCTCCCGTGCTCCGGAAATTGCCTTCTGCGAGGGTTACATCACGGCCATCTCCGAAGCAAACAATGGCATGGGTTATTGCCGGCGAACCGCCGCCGAACGTTCTCCCAGCTTCGAGCGCGAGGCCCTGCAGCGCTTTCTCATCGCCCATCCCGAAAGACTTCATGAACCCGCGCATCAACTTGTGCTGGATGCCTTGCGGCAAAATTTCCCCTGTTTGTGACTGAACTCTGTGAGTAGGCAAGCCTCTTGAAGCTCCCGGTCTTCGCGCTGTTCAGCTTCTTGTTGAGTGCCTGTTCCACCATCGGGGAAGACTTTGAGTTTGAACGTGCGCGCCAGATCCAGAACGGCATGACGCGAGAGGAAGTCATTGCCATCATGGGCTCAGCGCCATCAGACATCGAGGGCGGCGACCATGGCAAGTTGGTCTGGCTATTTTCCTCGGCAGATCCGTTGAATGTCCACCTGAAGCGCGTAAGTTTCAGCTTCGATGACCAGGGGAAACTCTACGGAATTCCCAAGGAGGGAATCATGGATGGCGGGGATGAGGACCGCTACTGACCTCAATCCTCAGCCTTGTCACAACAGGCTGCTCTCCTAATCCAACCACCGAGACTGGATGAATATCCTTTCCGACTCCCTGAAACGCCTGGCCCTTGCGCTGTCGCTGATCCTTTTTGCGGCCGCCATGTTGCTATGGTCTGACCGGCATTCCCGCCATCGGGATAGCCGACCGCCGACCAGCGTCTCCAGCCATATTCCCATCGCCTTGTTGCTGCACAGCTCCAGCCCGGTCCTGGATGAAACCCGTCAGGGCGTATTGGATGGCTTGGCGGCGCATGGCTTCAGGGAGGGTGAGACGATCAGCATCACCACCTACAATCCGGAAGGTGACCTTCCGATCGGCAACCTCATGGCCCAGAAAATCGCTGGGGGAAATGACCGGCTCGCCATCTCGATTTCCACGGTGATGCTGCAAGCGCTGGCCAATGCCAATCGCAGCGGACGCATTCCCCATGTCTTTGGCGCAGTGACCTCACCGGTCGGTGCCGGCGTCGGCATCAAGGCGCTGGATAGCCTGGACAAACCGCCCCAGCTGACCGGCATCGGCACGCCGCAGCCAGTGGCGGATATTTTTCGGCTGGCGAAAAAAATCAACTCCAGGCTAAAGACCGTGGGCGTGGTCTGGAATCCAGCCGAGATCAACTCAGAAATCTGTACGCAAAGGGCCCGGGATGTTGCCAGGGAACTTGGGTTGACGCTGCTTGAGGCGCCCATCGAACAGACCAAGGACATTCGTGAAGCGGCGGAATCCCTGGTGTCCCGAGGGGTGGAGGCATTCTGGACCGGGGGCGATGCAACCGTCAGCAACGCCGTGGATAGCCTGATGGGTGTCGCCCGGTCGGCCCGTATTCCGGTCTTCTCCAACATGGCCGGACACGTGAAACGGGGCGGGCTGTTTGACCTGGGCGCCAGTTACTTTGAAGTCGGCCAGGAAATAGCGCGGATCGCCAGCGAAATTCTGGCTGGAAAGGATCCCTCCCGGATAGCGGTTCGGAATTTCGTTCCGCGTCACATTCTGCTGAATGAACAGGTCAGACAGAATCTGCGAGGAGACTGGCGTTTCGATGATGCACTCAGGGCAAGTGCTTCCGAAATCGTCGGTGTCGATGGCTCCATCCGGCCGGGCCAGTTGGTAACACCCACCGCAATCACGCCATCCACCCCCCCGGTCCCGACAGCCCGGGATCACCCCTGGAAGCTGAAACGCATCCTATACATCGAATCGCCGCCGGCCGAGGAAGCCGTGCAGGGCATGGATGCGGGCTTCAAGGCGGCCGGTCTGGTTGCTGGTCGCGACTATGTGCTCACCGGCGCTTCTGCTCAGGGCGACATGTCGATCCTTCCGGCCCTGGCTGATGCCACAGTCAGCGACGGCACGGAATTGCTGATCACCTTCTCCACGCCCACCCTGCAAACGGCCGTGCAGAAAATCAGGCATTTGCCGGTGGTCTTTACCTTCGTGGCCGACCCCGTCGTGGCCGGCGCCGGGCAGGACAACGAGCATCACCTGCCCAACATCACCGGCATCTACACACTCGGCCCTTATGCCGAAATGGTGGAACTGCTGGCGCGGGATTTTCCCCAATACCGAAGGATTGGAACGCTGTTTTCCCCCGCCGAGGACAATTCGGTTCACAACAAGGATATCTTCATCAAAGAAGCGGCCAAACGCGGAATCACGGTTACCAGCATCCCGGTCAACTCGGCCGGGGAACTGCCGGATGCGGCCCTGGCGATTGCCGCCAAACCCATCGACGCGATCGTCCAGATACTCGACAACCAGTCCTCTTCCGGGTTTACCGCCATTGCCCGCGCCGCCGTGCGGGCCCGAAAACCCCTGTTCAGCTTCATCGAGTCCGGCGTTCGCCAGGGCGCGGCGGTCGGCGTCACCATGAGCTATCACCAGGCCGGATATGAAGCGGCGATGATGGTCGCTCGCATCATGCGGGGTGAATCACCCACGACCATCCCGTTTGCGCGACCGGGCCAGGTTCGCCTTATCGTCAGCGAAGAAAATGCCCGGCGACTGGGCATAACACTGCCGGCCAAACTGGTCCAGCGCGCGGATGTCCGGCTGGAAAGCCCTCACTGATCCGGAAAGCTGCCATGGAAATCCGAACCCGATTGGAAGGCGAAGACATGCATGTGGAACTGGAGGGCCGCATGGATGCAGCATGGAGCGGCACCGTCGGCAAGACACTGCAGGAGACCCTGCTGGTCGGTTGTCACAGCGTCATTCTCGATCTCGGCAAGGTCAACTACGTCAGTTCTGCCGGCATCCGTGTGCTGATGCTGCTGGCCAAACAACTGAAAGGCATCGGTGGCCGGCTGCAAATCAGCGATCAATCCCACCAGGTGCGGGAAGTATTGGAGATGGTCGGATTTCACCGACTGATTGATGGGCCTTCCGCCCAGCCCCCGCCGACCGCCCCGGCAAACAGCCCGCCCATCATCAAGGAGCAAGCCTGGTGCTGGAATGAACTGGAATTCGAGGTCTACAAATTGGCCGCCGGTGCCTCCCAGCGTGGCGCACTGATCGGAGATCCCCTGTCCGTGATGACGGCCACACCACTAAGGATGACCGCAGAGCGGCTGGCCATCGGACTGGGGTCAATCGGGACCGAGATCAGCCCGGCGCGGGCGGGGGAACTGCTGGCGGTCCAGGGAATGGCTATCAGCCTGCCGGGTAATGATCCGGGTCATCCCGACTGGATGGCCAGTGAGGGCGCCCTGGTTCCTGAAATTCGGCTTCACTATGGCCTGAGTACCGAAGGGCCTTTCCGTTATCTGTTGCGTTTCGGCTCCCAGCCGGACACCCTGCCCGTCGCGATGAGCGCATTGGCTGAAGCGGTTCTGGCCCGTTGCAAGACCGAACTCGCCAGCTTCGTCATCGTCGCTGAAACGGCCAGCCTGGTGGGTGCGGCGTTGCAATCGCCCCCCGATGCGCTGGGCGAGGACTGGTTTGGTTACCCCGCGCTGCGCGACCGAATGTTGTTCACCGCCGAGCCCGCCCATGCTAGCGAAACCTGCCTGATCGTTGGCCTTGCTGCGCGGGCACCGGGTGGCCGGCTGGCGTCATTTCTGCGCCCCGTCACAAGGGACTCGAACATTTATCTGCATGGCCATGCCGCGGTGGTGCCCTATCGGCCCGTCAGCAAGGGCTTGATCGACCTGGCAGCCACACTGGGGACGTTCATTGAAAGCCAGCTGCTTCGGGGCGTGCTGCACCTGCTGAACGATGAGCGCGAAGGCATCGGTGCCGGCGAAAGTCATCTGCGCCGGGGGGCCATTTGGTGTGCCCCGGTCAGTTTCGATGATTCCACCTCAAGCCAATCGGAGGCCCACTCATGACCCTGTTGATTGGCGCCCTGACTCTCGGCACCATCCTTGCCCTGCTGGCCATCGGCGTGTATCTCTCGTTCCGGATTTTCGCCATCGCCGACATCACCGTGGACGGTTCGCTGACCCTGGGCGCATCGGTCACCGGCGTTCTGCTGATCCAGGGCAGCCTGCATCCGCTGCTGGCCACGGGTGCTGGCTTTCTGGCCGGCATGGTGGCGGGTATGGTGACCGGCGTCCTGCAGACACGTTTTCGCATCAACCCGTTGTTGTCGGGGATTCTGGTGATGACCGCGCTTTACTCGGTCAATCTGCGGGTCATGGGCCGGAGCAATCTGCCGTTTCTGGGCGCGACGACGCTCTCCACCCTCTGTGAACAACTCGGCGTCCGCTGGTTGGGTGGCGAACGCATCGAGCTGTTCGGCTGGGAAGTCGCCAGCGGCGATGTCACCGTGCTGCTGCTGATGCTGCTTTTTGTCGCGCTGGTGGCCATCCTGCTCTGGGCTTTTCTGAAAACCGACCTCGGCACGGCCATGCGTGCCTCGGGCGATAACCCGCAAATGGTGCGGGCGATGGGGGGCAACGTGGAGGCATTTCGGGTGGTGGGACTGGCGCTGGCCAATGGACTGGTTGGCTTGGCCGGGTCGCTATGGGCTCAATATCAGAACTTTGCCGACGCCCAGATGGGCATCGGCATGGTCGTCTGGGGGCTGGCCAGTGTCATCATTGGTGAAGCCATGACCGGGGTCGCCGGGGTCGGACTGGCCATCACCGGAGCTATCCTGGGTTCCATCCTGTTCCGCGAACTGGTCGCCATCGCTCTCTCCTTCGGTCTCAATCCCAATGATCTGAAACTGGTCACCGCCGCCTTCGTGTTTGTCGCGCTGGTGCTGCCGGAAACATTGTCACGGCTATCCGTGCAACGCCCGAGAGGCCAACAGGAGGTGGCATGAGCCCATCCACCGTGATGGTCCGCCTCGGCAAGGCCAGCAAAACCTTTCATGCCGGCACAGTGAATGAGGTGCGGCCGCTGCAAAATGTGGATCTGGAGATTGCCGCGGGCAGTTTTGTCATCGTCCTGGGAGGCAACGGCTCGGGCAAATCGACCCTGCTCAACGCCATTGCCGGCAGTTTCCTGCTAGACAGCGGACAGATCGAACTGGATGGTCAGAACGTCACCGATTGGCCGGAACACAAGCGTGCTGCGCTGATCGGTCGCGTATTCCAGAACCCCTTTTCCGGCACGGCGCCCAACATGACCATTGCCGAGAATTTTGCCCTGGCGACCCGGCGCGGGCTGTTTCGTGGACTGGGTTGGGCCACCTCCAGCCAGCGCATGGAGGAATTACGGGATCGGGTACGGGATCTGAAAATGGGCCTGGAGAATCGCCTGGACACCGCTATCGGCAGTCTCTCAGGCGGTCAACGCCAAGCCTTGACCTTGCTCATGGCCACCTGGCTGAAACCCCGATTGCTGCTGCTGGACGAACATACCGCCGCGCTGGACCCGAAAAGCGCGGATCAGGTCATCGCGCTGACCGACCAGATCATTCATCGGGAAAATCTGACCACGCTGATGGTCACCCATTCCATGCAGCAAGCCGTAAATCTGGGTGACCGCATTGTCATGATGCACAAGGGACGCGTACTGCACGACTTTGACGCGAGGAAAAAACGACGGCTAGGCACCGACGACCTACTTGCCATCTTTGAAAACATCCGGCGCCGCGAACTACTGGACGAGGGCGCGGCTGAAATGTTGCGGCAGCAATACGTGTGAAAGCCCCAACGAAAAAAGGGTTGGCACCCCGAGGTATGGCGCCAACCCTTCAATTTTTCGATGATACCGGGATTGGTGGCTTTGCCTTGATAACTCCAGAACCATGCGTCAATTCGCCTTTTTCTGTATCAAATCGCCAATCCCGCTATCCACGTGACATCCCGTCAGTGTGTTCCCTGTCTTCTGGAACAGGCTTTCCCTGCTCATCCCGTGGCGCCATTCGAGCCGAAGAGGCTTGATTGACCCCACTCACTGCCTAATCCAAGCGTGTGACTTCTACCTTACCTGTACCGTGAATGCCAATCGCCTCGGCAGCTGCCTGGGACAGATCGATCAAACGCCCACGCACGAAAGGCCCGCGATCATTGATCTTGACAACGACTGACTCGTTATTGGCCAGGTTAGTAACCCGAACATGTGAGTGTAGCGGCAAGGATTTGTGTGCGGCGGTCAGGGCATGTCTGTCGAAACGCTCTCCGGAGGCCGTCTTGCGGCCATGAAAGCCGGGGCCGTACCAGGAAGCATGACCGGTGGCTTGATAAGCCATGGCCTCGCTGCTGGCAAAGAACGTGACACATAACATGATTGCTTTGATCATTTTTACCTCGATCTTGGTTGTGTAGAACCGCGATAAGACTTTGGTTCACACGGGTTGATGCAGATCCATGGATCTATTCCTATCAGGCCGAAGCCTTATCTGAATTGAAGGATACTGCAGGATTTCAGCGCTAGGCTGTTGATTCGGGTCTTTCGACGATTTCCAAACACAAGGTTCGGTGTCATCTCATTGACCCTTTTTCGCAGGCCGTTAGGCCCGGAAATTTCTCTGAAAGCGGTGACCGCTTGTTTGAAGTAGGAATATTCTAACTGACGCACCTCCCATTTTACAACTCCAAGTCGTTGTTGAACGGGATCGCTCCCTCTTCCAACATCGGGTTATTATCCCTGTCGTCCCTGGCAATAGAGCCTCTGATTGGCCTGTCTTGTCCGACCTCAGCGATCAGTTTGTGCTTGTCAGGGAGCAACTTGGTCACTGCCAAGTGACCGAAACACGTCAGCATTATCCAGAATGGCTCCCACTGCCGGATGCTTGACCTTGCGTTGTGCCGTGATCAGGTAGAAACGCTCATGCACCGTCTCCAAGGCACCAATATTCATCACGCCATACTGGGCACACACCGCATCACTGATCATGGCAGGCGCGACGAACAGGCCGAGTCCCTCGCTTCCGAAAGTCTTCATCAATGCACTGTCTTCTATCTCGGCACGAATGTTGGGGAAGAGATTCTTGGCGTCGAACCATTGGTCCAGCCCGTGCCTTAGCGCCAGATTTTTGGTGGGCAAGAGAAATGGAGCTCCACTCAACGATTTTGGGAAATCGGGCCGATAACGCTCAGCGAGCGCGGGAGTTGCAAAGACACACACCTCGCACTCACCCAGCAAGTGATTGAAGACCCCCGCACCTGAATTGGGCGCGGCCGGCACATCCGAGAGCACCAGATCTACCCTGTGCAAGGCCAGTTCGGCCAGGAGACGCTCGGATTTGTCTTCATAACAGCGCAACTGAGCGGGCTCCGCCATATGAAACGCTGGCGCCAACAATCGCATGACCACCAGCTTGGGCAAAGCATCCGCAATGCCGACGGTCAGACGTGTACCCCGACCCACATCGCGTCCATTGAGGAATTGCGTCAGCTCCCGCCCCAGCGCAAAAATTTCCTCCGCATACTCAAAAACCCCTCTACCTGTGTCTGTTAGAGACAGACTCCGCCCGATACGATCGAACAGTTTTTCTCCAATAGCCTCTTCGAATTGTCCGATCTGGGCGCTGATGGTGGGTTGTGTCAAATGAAGTTTCTCCGAGGCACGAGAAATGCTTCCTTCCTTGACGACGGTCCAAAAGTAATGGAGGTGATGGTAGTTGATGCGTTGCATACAAGCCGGTGTTTATAGCTTAAATCTATGGATAGATAAATGACATTCAAATTTACTATTTGTTACATGGTTGGCTAGTCTACATCCGCTGCCATTCACCCATCGACCAACGGAGACAGATCATGCAAAAACTGATTGAGGGGCTACATCAATTTCAGAATTCGGTATTTGGCACTCAGCGCGAACTGTTCGAGCGATTGGCTCATGGCCAGACACCGGAAACGCTGTTCATTACCTGCTCGGATTCCCGCATCAATCCGAACCTGTTGACCCAAACCGAGCCAGGAGAACTCTTCATCCTGCGTAATGCCGGTAACATCGTGCCTCCCTATTCAACATCGCAAGGGGGTGAAGCAGCTACGATCGAGTTCGCCGTGGCAGGACTGAATGTCAAGGACATCATCATCTGTGGGCACTCCCATTGCGGCGCCATGAAAGGCTTGCTGGATCCGCCACCCCATCGTGACTTCCCCGCGCTGAATCAATGGCTTGAACATGCGGAATTGACTAGGCGAGTGGTTCAAGACACCTACAGCGATCGCAGCGCGGATGATCTTCTGAACATTACCATCCAGGAGAACGTTCTGGCTCAAATGGAAAATCTGCGCACACATCCGGTAGTGGCTTCGGGACTCGCGCGGGGTCACCTCAAACTTCATGGCTGGGTCTACAAGATCGAAACCGGCGAAGTATTTGGCTATGAAACCCGGAACAGCCAATTCGAAAGGCTGACGGAAAACCGCTCCGAGCCCGATCATGAGGAGCGTCCACGCCTGACCGTCACCATATAAGCGCGAAACAGTCCTTTGATCGTCTTAACCGCAGTCGCTGAGATGATCGGGGCATTGATTATGCCTGATGGCCAGCCATCGCTTTGGACCCAGATAAAACCCAACACGAACCGGACCCATCCGAACAGCCCAAAATTCCACCCTAACGATTCAGGAACATCACGATGCATTCAGCCATAGATGAAAAAGAACTGCGGCGCTCATTGCGGGTACTAATTTCAGTCCTCACCCGCGTCCTGAAGTCACAAGGCAAGGGGGAAATAGCCACCACCGTCGAGCAGCTCCAGCGCCACTTTGCCGGCATTCTCCGTGATGGCAGTCCGTCCCGGCGCAAACAACTGCATGACATCATCAATTCGCTGGATCCCGAGACCACCGGCGAAGTAGTCCGTGTTTTCAACCACTACTTCAGCCTGCTCAATATTGCCGAGGAGTCTTACTACCTGAATGTCCGCCGCCGACAGGCCGAGCGCGGTGGACATTACTGGGCGGGTTCCTTCCATGACACCCTTATGCAACTGAAGTCTTCAGGCGTCACAGGTGACCAGCTAAAAGTCCTGCTGGATCAATTGCTCTACCTGCCTGTCATGACAGCTCATCCAACGGAAGCCAAGCGCAGAACGGTCAAGGGCGCGCTGCGAAATGTCTTTGTTTCTCAGGAAACATTGGCCCACAGAGGACTGAAAGGCTATTTTCGCAAGGAAGCCATAGAGCGCCTGCAATGCCAGGTGCAGTTGCTATGGAAAACGGATGAGGTCCGCATCCGCAGTATGGGCGTGGCAGACGAGATCGACACCGGACTGTTCTACTTCCCTCTCTCCCTGTTTCGAGCGACGACCCGGGTTTACCGTAACTTCGAGCGCTCGCTACAGGACGTTTATGGCGAAGCAGTGGCCCGGAAAGTCCGCATCCCTAGCTTTCTTCGCTTCGGCTCATGGATCGGCGGTGACCGGGACGGAAATCCGAATGTAACGCCGGAAACCACCGCACTTGCCCTGAGATTGCAGGCGCAGACCATCCTTCAGGAATACATTCAACGATTGGAGGATCTGCGAGGACAACTCTCCCACTCGCATGGCTTTTGTGAACTCTCCCCGGAATTCATCGCTTGCCTGGAGGCTGACCGGGATGAGCTAGGTCATGGCATCACCGAGTTGGAGAGGCCTTATCTCCAAGAACCCTATCGTCACAAGCTGGTGCTCATGAAGTACCGGATGGAACGGGCACTCCACCGCCTGCAGCGACTGATTGCCGGCGAGTCTGAGCCGCCGGACAGTCATGCCTATCCG
Source organism: Methylococcus sp. UBA6136 (assembly GCA_002423305.1). Classification (GTDB taxonomy): domain Bacteria; phylum Pseudomonadota; class Gammaproteobacteria; order Methylococcales; family Methylococcaceae; genus UBA6136. The sequence goes on from DIVI01000131.1 coordinate 14,647, forward strand.
TCCATCGCCCAATTCCTTCAGGATTTGCATCTCATCGATGACTCCCTCCGTGGGCATGGCGATAGCGACATCGCCGGGCAGGAGCTGCACGATCTGATCCGACTGGCCGAAACCTATGGCTTCCACCTGATGCAACTGGATGTCCGTCAGGAATCCACCCGCCACAGCGAGGCCGTGGCCGATATGCTGTCGGTTGCGCTCGGAATCGACTATCTCGCCTTGGCTGAAGATGAGCGACTGAAACTGCTCGGGGAAGCCATTGCCGCGCCGGGTGGACTCATGTACGAACGGGCGGTCCTGAATCAGGCTACACGCCAGACGCTGGACGTCTTCGAAACGATGGCCCGAATGCGACGGGAAATCGGCGGGGATTGTTTTGGCAAGTACGTCATCTCCATGACTCACCACGCCAGCCATATCCTGGAGGTACAACTACTTGCCGTTCAATGCGGACTGGCCGGCCGACTGGGTGGTCGCTGGTACTGTCACATCGGTATCAGCCCCCTGTTCGAGACCATCGATGACCTTAACCGTATCGAGGAAGTGCTCACCGATCTGCTCGATCAACCGGTCTACCGTGCCTTGTTGGAAGCCTCGGGCGAGCGACAGGAAGTCATGCTCGGCTATTCCGATTCATGCAAGGACGGCGGCATCATGGCGTCAGCCTGGGGTCTTTACCGTGCCCAGCGTTTGGTCACCGAAATTATCGAACGGCGGGGTCTGCAGTGCTGCATCTTCCATGGCCGTGGCGGTACCGTTGGCCGCGGTGGCGGGCCCACGCATGAAGCCATTCTGGCCCAGCCACCGGATACGGTCCGCGGCCAGATCAAGTTCACGGAACAGGGCGAGGTCCTTTTCTACCGCTACAACAACATGGAAACAGCCGTCTATGAACTGACCATGGGCGTAACCGGGCTGATCAAGGCCAGTCTCAGCCTGATTCAAACCGTGCCCAAGCCGTCGGCCGAACATCTGGACATCATGGGCGAAATCGCTCGCCTCGGCGAACGCAGCTACCGCAACCTGACCGAGGAAAGCGAGGGCTTCCTCGATTATTTCTATGAAGCCACCCCGGTCAGCGAAATCGGTCAGCTGAACATTGGCTCCCGCCCATCTCATCGAAAAAAAAAGGACCGCTCCAAAAACTCGGTTCGGGCCATAGCCTGGGTCTTCGCCTGGGCCCAGTCCCGCCAGACTTTTCCCGCGTGGTACGGGATTGGCTCCAGCCTGGCCACCTGGTGCGCGGGCAAGCCGGAACGGCTGGAAACCTTGCGGCATATGTACCGTGAGTGGCCGTTCTTTCGCAATCTGCTCAGTAACGCCCAGATGGCGCTGGCCAAATCGAACATGAACATCGCCCGGGAGTACGCCGGCCTTTGTCCGGACGCACAGACCGGAAAGCGCATCTGGGAACAGATTGCCGGGGAATATCAACGCAGCGTGGACTGGGTGCTGGATGTCGCCCGACTGGAACAACTGGTTGAGGAGAATCCTGCCCTTGCGGCCTCACTGCAGCGTCGCGACGCCTATCTGGGCCCGCTCAACTACCTGCAGGTTAATCTGATCAGAAAAGTCAGGGCAGCGGGTCTGGATGACACGACCAGCAGCCCCTGGATGAAACCCCTGCTCCGAACCATCAACGCGATCGCCGCCGGCATGCGCAACACGGGTTAAACAGAGACCTCCCGGCGGTCGCACGCACCACCTGCCGCCGGGTTGAATTGATCTCAAGAGAATCCAAAGGCTTTGCTGGGACTCTGGCATGGGCAGTGCCTGGATCAATCAAGCGCCCAATACTCCACCACACTTGAGCCGATGACATTCACCCCGTGATGACCATTCACTGACCCAGACTGGCTTCCAGTGCGCTCTTCATCTCGCCCTTCATGTCGTCATACTGTTCGAACTGCGCCGGGGTGAGGACGCTCCGCAGTTCCTTGTCCTTTGCTGCCATCACGCTGCGACTTTTCTGTATTTTGTCGAGCCTGCCGCCTGCACCCTTCAGGATGGGATCCATTTGCTCGGCATACTTCAGGTTGATGCCCTGAACCTTGGCGGCCAAATCGGGAGACAAACCCAGATGCTCGGTCATGTATTGCGACTGGAAGCCGGCTCGTTGCGCCGGCGTGCTCTTGAGCACGTCACTTTCCTCATCGGCGCAAACGGAAAAAGTGGCCAGCAAGGCAGTCGCTAAAAGAAGGTGACGCATGGATAAATCCTCGCAATGAAATGGAAATGAAGTGCCAGAAATCTTCCGACGGCACATTTTGCCCCAAACCCGGCAGCCGCGGGCTAACTTGATGAACCACAGGGCAGGCCTCCTGAATGAACTGACGTAAACAGTGCAATCGACCGCATCGATGGACTGGGGAAATGCCGTGCCCGTCAGGACTTCGCTCGAATATTTCATTAAGATGTGCCCCTCTCGACGCCCCTTGAAAAAGCCCGGCCCGTTCCGAACGTCTGGGTGCGCTCATACACAAGACAGAAGTCAACACATCATTCAGGAGACCCTCATGCCCCACTGGTACGAAGACAATTCCCGCTCCATTGGCCACACGCCGCTGGTCCGACTGAATCGGATTACCGAGGGTGCGGGGGCTACGGTGCTAGCGAAAATCGAGGGCCGCAATCCGGCTTATTCGGTGAAGTGCCGCATCGGGGCGGCGATGGTGTGGGATGCGGAGGAGCGGGGTCTGTTGGGGCCGGGCAAGGAGTTGGTGGAACCGACCAGTGGCAATACCGGGATCGCCCTGGCTTTTGTGGCGGCAGCCCGGGGGATTCCCTTGACGTTGACCATGCCGGAGACGATGAGCATCGAGCGGCGGAAGCTGTTGGTGGCTTATGGTGCGAAGCTGATCCTGACCGAGGGTGCCAAGGGGATGCCGGGGGCGATTGCGAAGGCGGAGGAGATCGCGGCGTCGGATCCGTCCCGTTATGTACTGTTGCAGCAGTTCAAGAATCCGGCCAATCCGGCGATTCATGAGAAGACGACGGGGCCGGAAATCTGGAACGATACCGATGGCCAGGTGGATATCTTTGTGGCGGGGGTGGGTACGGGCGGCACCATTACCGGGGTGACCCGTTACCTGAAGAAGCAGGTGCAGGGCAAACCGTTCCTGTCGGTGGCAGTGGAACCGGCATCCAGTCCGATCCTGAGCCAGTCACGGGCGGGTGAGCCCTTGCAACCGGCGCCGCATAAAATTCAGGGCATCGGTGCCGGGTTTGTGCCGCAGATTCTCGATCTCGATCTGGTGGATCGGATTGAACAGGTGAGCAACGAGGAAGCCATCGAGGTGGCTCAGCGACTGGCGAAGGAGGAAGGCATCCTTGCGGGGATTTCCTGTGGGGCGGCCACGGCAGCCGCGCTGCGTTTGGCCCGACAAGCGGAACATGCCGGCAAGACCATCGTGGTGGTGCTGCCGGACTCGGGTGAGCGGTATCT
>DIVI01000186.1 GCA_002423305.1 Methylococcus sp. UBA6136
GGCATCCGCAGTATCCCGACCCTGGTTTTGTTTCGCGCCGGTCGGGAAATTGCTCGCCAATCCGGTGCGATGGGTGCCCAGGACATCATTCGCTGGGCGCAGAGCCAAGCCTGATGGGGTCTGTCTGATTGCGGGTTACCGGTCATGGATGCCGGGTTTTCGACTTCTGGTCGATTTCGCTCATATTCGCCACTGATGGCGATCGCTTTCTGACCCAGCCCCAGTGAATCATGGAACCCGCCGATCTGGATCTTTTAATGGCGGCCATTGGCAATGATACAAGGGCTTGGGAGCCATCGGTTCTCGGTTAAACTGGGCATCCCGCCACTGGATGGGTCCAATGGCTTTTTTGTAAACATGGATCAATGGAGAAGGCATGGTAACTTTGAGGAGTAGTTTTTCTTTGGCCAGCTTGCTGGTGTCACTGGTGATCTTGGGGTGTCAGTCGCAGAAGCCGGATTACGTGACGATGATTACGCCGAATGATCTGAAAAGTCTGATGCAGCAGCAGGATATTTTTTTGGTCGACGTTCATACGCCCCAACAGCGGCATATCAAGGGAACGGATGCCTTCATCCCCTATGATCAGGTCGATAAGTTCACGGACCGCTTGCCCCAGGACAAGAGCGCCCCTATCTACCTCTACTGCGAGAGCGGTCGCATGGCGAATACAGCGGCGAAATCACTGTATGCCATGGGATATCTGCACCTGAATAACCTCGAGGGTGGAACAGCCGCCTGGCGCACAGCCGGCTTTGAGCTGGATTAAGCAGGGGCCCCACGATCGCAAGCCTGGGGACCTGGATGGGGAAGCGAAAGCTGAAATTCCCGATAAGAGAGGACGTCTCTCTTACCCAGAGTACTGGCGTGAGGCCACTCGCCGATACGTTGATTCGGCAGAAGATTGAGGCCTGAAGGCCATGCTTGCCGACAAGGCTCGAAATCTAGAGCCGGACGCGACGAACCTGTTCAAGATGCTGGTCCGGGCAGGTTCCGTGTCGCAGACTCAGCAGGGGCCAACCTTGTTGATTGGCGTGTTGGCTAAGAATATCGTCGGGGTCTACGGCCACTGGGTGGCAGACAAGACCAAGCAGGGGCAGATCGTTGTGTGAGTCGCTGTAGAACCAGCTGCCTTCCAGAGAACGCTCGTGCTGATTCAGCCACTCATCCAGTCGCGTGACCTTGCCCTCCTGGAAGCAGGGTATTCCCTCATAATGGCCGGTATAGCGACCTTCCTTAAATTCAGGGGTGGTGGCTATCAGGTGCTCGATGCCATAGAGCCGGGCGATGGGTTCGGTGACAAAGCGGTTGGTGGCCGTAATGATCATCAGGGTATCGCCGATGGATCGATGTTCTTCGATCAGTCGGCGGGCAGCCGGTAGCAGGATGGGTTCGATTTTCGTCCTGACGAACTCGGACCGCCATGCGTAAAGCTGCTCGGGGTCATGCTGGGCCAGGGGTTGCAGGGCAAAGTTTAAGAACTCACGGATGTCGAGTTGCCCCTGTTTGTAATCCTCATAGAACCGGGCATTGGCTGTTTCATATTCGCCTCGATTGACAATGCCTTGATCGACCAGGTACTGCCCCCATAAATAATCGCTGTCGCCGGCAATCAGGGTGTTATCGAGGTCAAAGATTGCCAGAGTCACGAGTTTCCTTTAAATTCGTTAGTCAATTGGAACAAGCCGGAGGGAGCGCAAAAGCCCCTGATTCTTGAAAGTGAAAAAGCCGCCCATGGCGAGCGATGCGCTAATTCAAGGCCGCCGGATTATACACTCGACAACCCAGCAGAGTCCCTGCCTAAACATGATAGATCGCGATGGATATCGCCTGAATGTCGGGATCGTTCTTTTGAACGATGAGCGGCGTGTATTCTGGGCACGGCGATTGGGTATGCGTTCCTGGCAGTTCCCCCAGGGCGGGATAAAGCGCAACGAGGCACCGGAAGCGGCTATGTACCGCGAGCTCTACGAGGAAGTGGGGCTAAGGGTGAAGGACGTTGAGCTGATCGCGCGCACCAGTCAGTGGCTGCACTATAACTTGCCCGAGCGATACATTCGCCGGCGGTCCTACCCCCTCTGCATTGGCCAAAAGCAGCTCTGGTTCATGCTCAAGCTCATTTCTCCGGAGTCTCGCATTCGTCTGGATTGCTCCGGCAAGCCCGAGTTTGACACCTGGACCTGGGTTGACTACTGGCATCCTGTCGAGGATGTCGTCTACTTCAAGCGGGATGTCTATCAGCGGGCGCTGACTGAACTGAGCGATCATCTGGGCACCCCTGCACAAGCTTCCCGGCAAGACGAGCCGGCATTGGTCGAAAGCCAACCCTGAGCGACTCCCTTAATCGAGAGATAGTTCTCTCACACCTGATCAATAGCCACCCGACTCCACATCCAGGCCCGAAGGGATGGTATTCAGGCGTTTCACCTGAGTAGTGATGTGTCCGTCGGGGTGTAACTCGATCCAGCGGTAGCCGGGTGGGAGCACGTCCAGAGCGAACTGCGCTTGGCCGGGTTTGAACTGGAAACAGGTTGAAGGCGTTCCCAGAATGCGAAGTCCCCGATATTCGGACTCCAGTGTCTGGTGTATGTGCCCAAAAACGACGCCGCGAGCTTGGGAATGTCTGTCCAGCAAATCGAAAAATGCGTCGGCATTTTCCAGTTGCATGGTATCCATCCAGGCGCTGCCACTGGCGACTGGATGGTGGTGCAGCGCGACCAGGGCGAAATGGTCGGGATATTCCAACAGGTATTGTTCAAGTAGAGCCAACTGGTCGTCTGCCAGTTTTCCATAGGGCGAATGCCGGATGGTGCTGTCCAGGCAGATGATCTGCCATCCCTTCAGCAGGATATGACTCTGATAATGGATGGGCGGACGAGCCAGTACGCTGGCCATCAGACTGGGATCGTCGTGATTGCCGGGGAGACAGTAGCCGGAACAGGGCAGGGATGCGAGGCCCTCTCTCAGACGCTCATAGGTTGAAGCACTGGCGTCCTGGGCAAGATCACCGGTCAGGAGGGCGAGGTCCGGTTCCGTAGCTTCGGCGAGAGCCGCTGCGAGCGTGGCTTCGAAGCTCTGCTTGGTATTGACGCCCAGCAAGGTCTCGTCGGGCTGGCTGCGAATATGAAAATCCGTGATCTGAAGAATCCGGACTACATCACCCAAACGTTCCTCGACCATGCTGAATTCTGAGTTCATGTCTGGGACGAGAGGCAAATGTTGACGTATTGGCGCGTCTGGCGGGGGTATCTGGAAATCAGAAGTGCAGTAAGGAGTGGATATTCCAGCGATCTAGCTTTTCTCGGCCACCCAGATCGTCCAGCTCTACCATGAAGGCGCAAGCGACTACCTCCGCGCCGAGCGATTCCACCAGTTCACAGCTTGCCAGTGCTGTTCCGCCAGTGGCCAGCAGATCATCAATGATGAGGACCCGATCGCCAGGTTTGAGCGCATCCGTATGGACTTCCAGCGTCGCCGAGCCGTACTCGAGATCGTAGCTGATGGACTTGACGTCATAGGGCAGTTTTCCGGGTTTTCTCAGGGGCACGAAGCCCACGCCCAGTTCCCAAGCCACCAGGGAACCAAAGATGAAACCGCGTGCCTCCATGCCGGCTACGGCGGTGATGCCTTGGTCCCGGAATGGCTTTTGCAGGTGATCCACCGCGAGGCGCAAGGCCGCGGGGTCTTGTACCACCGGGGTAATATCCTTGAAGAGAATCCCCGGCTTGGGAAAGTCGGGGATGTCCCGAATCGTGGCTCGCAGTCGCTCCATCAGTGAGGCTTCTTGCCGGCTTTGGTGCCACCAGACAATTTCTTCTGAAACGCTTCAATGCTGGACATGATGCCTGGAACATCAAGGCCCGCAACGGTCAGAACTTCCTCGCGGGTGCCCTGCTCGATGAAGCTGTCGGGCAAGCCGATGGTCAGCAAAGGTGTTTTGCACACGTGAGCATTGAGAATTTCGTTGATTCCGTTCCCGGCGCCACCGGCAATGACATTCTCCTCGATGCTGACCAGCAGATCGTGACTCTCAGCCATTTTGAGAATCGTCTCCTCATCCAGCGGCTTGATGAAGCGCATGTTGACTACCGTGGCGTCCAGCTTTTCGCCGACCTCCAGCGCCGGCGTCACCATGGAACCGAAGGCTAGAAGAGCGATCTTTTTGCCCTTGCGCCGGATTTCCGCTTTCCCCATCGGCAATGCGGTCATTTCCTCGGCAACCGCTGTGCCCGGACCCTTGCCGCGTGGATAGCGTACTGCCGCCGGACCCTCATGCTGGAAGCCGGTGTAAAGCATTTGGCGGCATTCGTTTTCGTCGGCCGGAGCCATGATGACGATGTTCGGCAGGCAACGAAGATAGCTCAAATCAAAGCTGCCGGCGTGCGTCGGGCCATCCGGTCCGACCAGGCCGGCACGGTCGATGGCGAAGAGGACGGGCAATCCCTGCAGCACCACGTCATGGATCAGCTGATCATAGGCCCGCTGCAGGAAGGTGGAATAAATCGCCACGACGGGCTTGAAGCCTTCACAAGCCTGACCGGCGGCGAGTGTCACCGCATGTTGTTCGGCGATGCCGACATCGAAATAGCGTTCCGGAAAGCGTTGTTCGAACTCGACCAGGCCGGAACCTTCGCGCATGGCAGGCGTGACGCCAAGCAGGCGAGGATCCTTTTCCGCCATGTCGCAGAGCCATTTGCCGAACACTTCCGTGTAGGTCGGGGTGCTGGGTTTGGCCTTGGGCAGGTGATCCTTGCTGGGGTCGAAGGTGCCCACGCCGTGATAGGCAACCGGGTCCATTTCGGCAGGGAGATAACCCTTGCCCTTTTTGGTGACGATATGGAGGAACCGGGGCCCATCGGTATTGCGCAGGTTGCGCAGGGTGGTCACCAGGGTGTCCATGTCATGCCCGTCGATCGGGCCGATATAGTTGAATCCGAGTTCCTCGAACAGGGTGCCGGGGGCCACCATGCCCTTGACATGCTCTTCCGCTCGGCGAGCCAGTTCCCAGACGGACGGCATGCGGTCTTTCAGCAGTTCCTTGCTGCCCTGCCGGATGGTCGAGTAGAAACGGCCCGAAAGCAGCTTGGCCAGGTAGTTATTCATCGCGCCGACGTTGGGCGAGATGGACATCTCGTTGTCGTTCAGCACCACCAACAGGTTCGCGTCGAGCGCACCCGCATGGTTCAGGGCTTCGAATGCCATGCCGCCGGTCAGTCCGCCATCTCCAATGATGGCCACCGCGTGGGAGCCCCGGTTTTCCAAGCCAGCCGCGATGGCCATGCCCAGCGCAGCACTGATCGAGGTGCTGGAATGACCGACGCCAAAGGTATCGTAAGGGCTTTCGTCGCGGGTCGGGAAGGCCGACAGACCATCCTTTTTGCGGATGGTGGGCATGCGATCACGACGCCCGGTCAGGATCTTGTGCGGATAGGCTTGATGGCCGACGTCCCAAACCAGTTTGTCGTCAGGCGTGTTGAAGACGTAATGAAGGGCGATGGTCAGGTCGACCGTGCCGAGTCCCGCCGCGAGATGCCCGCCGGTCTGGCTTACGCTGTGCAGCAGGAATTCCCGCAACTCTTCCGCCAATTGGGGCAACTGATCTTCCGTAAGCGCGCGAACGTCATTCGGATCAGTGATGCTGTCGAGCAATGATGAAGTGTTGGATTCAGTCATGGAGGGTTTTCCTGGCGTAACGGGCAAGAGGCCCCGTTCGTGGGTAGTCGTCTAAAGTGAGGGATGCCTTGGGCATTTCCCGTGATCCAAACCCGGCGCAGCGCCAGGGGTGTTGGTGTAATGCGGACACAATCAATGCTGGCGGTCGATGATGAATCTCGACAGTTCGCGCAGCAGTTCAGCCTCGGGCCCAAGCCCGGATAGGCTATCCAGCGCATCTTCATGCAGCTCCTGCGCTTTCTGCTTGGCCCCGGCCAGGCCCAGAAGAGCCGGATAATTGGGTTTGTTGTTGTCGCGATCCTTGCCTTGCGTCTTGCCCAGCGTCTGGGTGTCGCTTTCCTCGTCGAGGATATCGTCCTTGATTTGAAACGAAAGACCAATGCATTTGGCGTAATGATCAAGACGGTCCGCGACGACTGCTTCGATCGGAGTCTTGGCGAGCGCGGCCAGTTTCACGCTGGCGCGAATCAGGGCGCCCGTCTTGCGAATGTGCATGTTCTCGAGGGCGGGCAGATCCAGTGCCTTGCCTACGGAATGCAGGTCGATGGCCTGACCGCCGACCATGCCCAGCGAGCCACTGGCCGTAGCCAGGCACTCGATCATGGCAATACGGTTTTCGGCGGGGACGTTGATGGTGGGGTCCTGCGCCAACACATGAAAGGCTAGCGCCTGGAGACCGTCGCCCGCGAGGATGGCGGTCGCTTCATCAAAAGCGACATGACAAGTCGGCTTACCGCGACGCAGCGAATCGTCATCCATGGCCGGCAAATCGTCATGGATCAGGGAATAGACATGAATCATTTCCACCGCAGCGGCGGGTCCATCCAGGAGGTCAAGGGACACGCCCAGTGCCTGGCCGGTGGCATAGGTCAGCAGGGGACGCAGCCGCTTGCCACCTCCCAGCGCGGAATAGCGCATGGCCTGGTGGAGACGTTCCGGCATCCGGTTCTCGGCGGGCAGTCGGGCAGCCAGGGCCGCTTCAGCCCGCGCCTGACAGACTCCCATGAATTCTTGCAGAGCGTTATTCGACGTCATCAGTAAATGGTTTTAACGTAGGTTCGCCGTTTTCTTCCAGCAAAATGCTTACTTTCTGTTCAGCTTCCTTCAGGGATTTCTGGCAACTGCGCGTCAGCTGAACGCCTCTTTCAAACAGTTGCAGTGACTCTTCAAGTGGAAGGTTTCCCTGCTCCATACGTTCTATCAACTGCTCCAGCTCGGACAGCGAATCTTCAAATGGAGGCGGTTTCTTTGCCATGAAAATTGTTCAGAACGAAGTCTCCAAAACAGAGACAAGGCGGCATTATCGCAAATCTTTTTAGTTGATAAAAATACTGGGGTTTTTAAGGGCATTTTGATGCCAGTGATTGATCCGTCAAAGCTGACCTTCAATGGAGGTTCAGGATGCGTTGATGGGTAGGTCATCCCGTTGGCCCCATTCCGACCAGGAACCATCGTAAACCGCTGCATATTCATTGCCCAGGCAGTAAAGTCCCAAAGCCAGCACCGAAGCGGTGACACCGCTGCCGCAAGTGGCGATGACGGGTTTGTCCGGATCGATTCCGCCCTCCTGGAAAGCCTGCTTCAGTTGGGCTGGGGGTATGAGGCAATGGGACTCTTCATCGATCAACAGCTTGAAGAAGACGTTATGGCTGCCAGGAATGTGTCCGGAGCGAAGGCCCGGCCGGGGTTCCGGCTCCTGTCCGTTGAATCGTCCGGGAGGCCGGGCGTCGACAATCTGTGTCCCGGGATGTCCCAGGGCATTCTGCATCTGTTCAAGATTTCGCACCAGCCCGGGTCGACGGACCGCCTTGAAGGTGCCGGAAGTCACCGCTTCCGGCCCGGATCGAGTGGGAAGGCCCAGCGCCAGCCAACGCTCCAGCCCGCCATCGAGTACCAGCACATGATCATGATCGAACAGGCGAAAAGTCCACCAGGCCCGCGCCGAGGCCATGAAATGGTTGCGGTCGTAGACGACCACGGTAGTGAATTCCTCGATGCCCAGTTGTCCCGCTGCCGTCGAGAAATCGGACTCCGTCGGCAGCATATGCGGCAGATCGGTGGTGTGATCGGCGACTACATCGATATCGAAGAAATGCGCACCGGGAATGTGAGCATGGAGGTATTCATCCCGCGCATTACGGCCCTGATTCGGCAGAAAAAAGGTCGCATCGAGAATGACCAGATCGGGCGAATCCAGCCGCGCGGCCAGCCATTCAGCCGAAATCAGGGGGGATTTTGTTGCGCTGTCCATGAACACCTCGGCAATGGATTACGGAGCAATGACCAGAAGATTCACCAGAATCTGTTCATACACTTCGGAGAGCACATCGATATCAGCGACCGGGGTATGCTCGTCGATCTTGTGGATGCTGCCGTTGAGTGGCCCCAGTTCGACCACCTGAGCGCCGGTAGGGGCGATGAACCGGCCATCCGAAGTACCGCCGCCGGTATCGGGTCGTGCCGGTTGGCCGATCACCTTGACCAAGGCGGCCTGGGTGGCATCGATCAGTTCCGTGCCGGTGGTCAGGAACGGAGCGCCCGACAAGCGCCAGGCAATATCGTAGCGAACGCCATGCTTGTTCAGGATCGCCTCGACCCTCTGCTTGATATCGGTCTCGGTCAGTGCGGTCGAGTAACGGAAATTGAAGGAGACTTCCATGCGGCCGGGGATGACGTTTTCCGCACCTGTGCCGGAGTGGATATTGGAGACCTGAAAGCTGGTCGGTGGGAAGAATTCATTGCCCTGATCCCACACCTCGTCACTGAGTTCCGCCAGGGCAGGCGCAAAGCGGTGGATGGGGTTATCGGCCTTGTCCGGATAGGCCACATGGCCCTGGATGCCATACACGGTCAGAACACCGCACAACGACCCGCGTCGTCCGACCCGGATGACATCGCCCAATCGGTCAAAGCTGGAGGGTTCACCGATCACGCACCAATCGATCTGTTCGCCCCGTGATTTGAAGGTCTCCACAACTTTAACGACGCCATTCGTGGCGGCGCCTTCCTCGTCGCTGGTCATGAGGATTGCAGCAGAGCCGCGATGATCAGGATATTTTTCTGCAAAACGGGCCAGTGCAGTGACCATCGCCGCCACGCCGCTTTTCATGTCGGCGGCCCCCCGGCCATAGAGCAATCCGTCTGTGATCGTCGGCTCGAAGGGCGGGTGAGACCAGTCGGATTCGGGGCCGGTCGGCACGACATCGGTGTGGCCGAGAAAAACCAGCAATGGCCCCGCCGTGCCATGACGCATGAAAAGGTTTTGCGTATCGCCGAAATCCAGCCTCTCTGTGGCAAAGCCCGCAGGCTCTAGCCGCGCAGTAATCAATTCCATGCAGCCGGCATCCTCTGGCGTAACAGAACGGCAGCGGATGAAATCACAGGTCAGGTCGAGGGTTTCGCTCATGGCAGTTCTGAGTAGCGTTCCGGAGTAAAACCCAGCCACACAGTGTCGCCCACCTCCAGGAGGGGGCGTTTGATGAGGGCAGGGTGGATCAGCATGAGATCAATCGCCTTGGCTTGGTCAAGGCCAGTTTTTTCCGATTCGGTGAGCCCGCGCCAGGTGGTGCTTTTGCGGTTCAGGAGATTTTCCCAGCCCACTTGAGTCTCCCATTTCAGGAGTTTTTCGGCGTTCAGGCCATCGATCCTCAGGTCATGAAAAACAAATTCGCGTTGATGCGCCTTCAGCCAGGCAATCGCTTTGCGACAGCTATCGCAGTTTTTCAATCCGTAAAGGGCGAGCATTGTCTACGAGAGATCCAGTTTTTCCAGTTCGGCGATGGTCGGCTCCTTGCGGCCATCGGTCTCGCTGATGAAAAGCGGTTCCTTGCGGACCGCTTCCGCGATCGCCTGGCGAATATCATGCCGGTCATAGAACGGGCTGGCCTCCATCCGCAGCAGGGGCAGGCCGGCTGCTGCGCAAATATCCTTGAGAGGATGATCGGCGGTCTTCTTGGTCTTGCGCCCGGGCACTTTGTGCTGGACCAGTTGAATCGCGCAGGCAATGGACAGATCCGATAGTTTGCAGAGCACAAACGGGAAATAGACTTCACCCGCTTCATCCAATGCGTCCCAGGCCGCATCGGTCCCCGCCGTATCCCGAGGCGCGATGATATCGGTCACGTGGATTCTGCCAAAGATGGCGTAATGGTCGCCAACCGCCTGCTTCAGGGCCGCAAACAACAGCCGCTCCTCCGGTGACAGCAGAAAATCCTGGCGAGTGTAGCTGGCCCGGGCGGATCGCCGCGAGCGGATGACTCTGAGCAACAGCAGAAAGCCCAACAGGATGGCGGCGGCCACCGCAGCACTGATCCAGTTCATGCGCTCCCCGACAAGTCCGAATGGGCAGGGCGATTCGGGGGCACATAAAACAAGGTCAGGATCTCCGGGGTGACGGGGGAGGCGCGATTATACGGGAAGCCGGGGTCTGCGGCGGACTATCACTGCTCATCCTCAGGCATGAGCGTCATGCCGTCGTCCATCTTCTCATTGGGATCTTTGCCCTCCCGGGCCAGTTTGATCATCAGGCGGACTTCATTTTGCGAATCCGCCGAGCGCAGAGCCTCCTCGTAAGAAATCTTTCCGGCCTGGAAGAGATCGAACAGGCATTGGTCGAAGGTTTGCATGCCCTGTTCCCGGTGATGTTTCATCAAATCCTTCAGCTTGTGCACCTCGCCCTTGCGAATCAGATCGGCAGCGCGTGGGGTGTTGACCAGAATTTCGATGGCGGGATGCCGGCGCTTTCCATCCGGGCTGCGGATCAGCTGCTGGGCAATGATGGCGCGCAAATTGAGCGACAGATCCATGAACAACTGTGGATGCATTTCCTCGGGGAAGAAATGCAGGATGCGGTCAATGGCCTGATTGGCGTTGTTCGCATGCAGCGTGCTCAGGCAGAGATGGCCGGTTTCGGCGAAGGTGATGGCCTGTTGCATGGTTTCCCGCGTCCGGATTTCGCCAATGAGAATGACATCTGGCGCCTGGCGCAAGGTATTTTTCAGGGCCACTTCGAAGGACTCTGTGTCGATGCCCACCTCACGCTGGGTAACGATGCAGCCGATATGCTCATGAACGTACTCGAGTGGATCCTCGATGGTGATGATATGGCCGCTGGAGTTTTCATTGCGATGCCGGATCAGCGAAGCCAGCGAGGTCGATTTGCCCGTGCCCGTGCCGCCGACGAACAAAATCAGCCCGCGCTTGTTCATCACCAGTTCGCTGAGGATGGGGGGCAGGCCGAGTGTTTGCCAGGTCGGCACGTTGGTCTGGATGCGGCGCAACACCATGGCCGCACAATCGCGCTGCATCAGGGCGCTGACGCGGTATCGCCCCAGTTCTCCCGCCTCAATGGCGAAATTGCACTCATGGGTCTTGGCGAATTCCTCGCGCTGGGTCGTGCTCATGATGCTGGTGACCACCTGCATGGCCTGGTCCTTGGTCAGCTTATTGCGAGTGATGGGCTGCATGGCTCCGTTGACCTTGATGCAGGGTTCCCTCTCTGCCGTGATGAACATATCCGACGCCTCGTTGCGGGCCATGATTTCCAGAAGGGCATTGAAGTGCATCTGCTATCGCCTGTGCCGGGATCAGAACGCCGCCTTGTTGACGGATTTGGTATG
>DIVI01000007.1:0-11139 GCA_002423305.1 Methylococcus sp. UBA6136
CAGGAACGCCCCACCCAATTTTGTCCGCAAAAGATGCCGTACCCTCCGGATCGTAAATGATCCCAACAGCCCCTCTACTAATGGCCTCTTCGGCATGCTCAATACCATGAGATTGGTGACCATGCAGCGCAACAAAGAGGTCACCATGCACCACTTTTCGGCTATCCAACTGCAGACCGCTCACCGGAACATCCGGCACTCCGGACAAATCGCCAAACCCTAAAAGCAGCGCGCTCAACCACTGATGCTGCGCTGATTCGGGACTGGTTGTCGGAATCATGAAACGTCTTTCCTAACGGGCCGCAATCATTGGGGCCTCGGGTTGGTCGGGGGCTATGTTCATCACACGCAGCGATTCCTCCATGACCTTGGAAAATACTGGAGCCGCTACCGCCCCCCCGTAGTATTCGCCTGCCGAAGGCTCGTCAATCATCACCACCATGACTAATCGGGGATGACTGGCCGGAGCAAAACCGGCAAAGACCGCATTATATTTTGAAGTCGTGTAGCCACGAGCACCCAATTTCTTGACAGTTCCGGTCTTGCCCGCCACTCGGTAACCCGGTACCGCCGCTTGGATCGCAGTCCCCTCCCTCGAAACCACCTTTTCGAGCATACCCGCCAGTGAGGTCGCGGTGCTCTCGGACATGATGCGGTGAGCCTCGCCCCCTTGATCTTTACTGACGAGACTGGCCATGGGCATCACACCCTCATTCGCAATTGCGGTGTAGGCCCTTGCCAACTGCAGCGCCGAGGTTGAAACCCCATATCCAAAAGAGAGCGTGGCCTGATCAAATGCACTCCACCCATGGTAGTCAGACAGCCGCCCCTTAGCCTCTCCCGGATAACCCGTTTCCAATGGCTGCCCGAAACCAAGATTGTGGTAGAAAGCCCAGAATTTTCTGGGTGGCACGCTGAGCGCAATCTTGCTGGTGCCGACGTTGCTGGATTTTTGTATGACCTTGGAGACATCCATTACGCCATAGCTGTGCACATCCTTGACCACATTGGTCCCGACATGCATGATGCCCCCTTGGGTGTTGATCATGGTATGAGGATGAGTCAGTCCCAGTTCAATCGCGCAAGCCACAGCAAATGGTTTCATGGACGAGCCGGGCTCGAAAAGATCGGTAATGGCGCGGTTCCTTGAGACATCCGGCGAAATCTTTCCGCGACTGTTCGGATTGAAGGCGGGTTGATTGGATATAGCCATCACTTCACCTGTCTGGGGATCCATCATCACCAGGGTGCCCGAACGGGCCCGATGATGCGCCACCGCTGCCTTCAATTCACGATGGGCAATGTATTGCAATCTTGAATCGATACTGAGTGCTAGATCCTGACCAGGAACAGGTCGACGTACCTCCTCGGTCTTTTCGATGATACGGCGCTTGCCATCTCTGACGGCCCTCCTGGCACCATCCACTCCCCGCAAGGAACTGTCGAACACCAACTCCATCCCTTCCTGCCCTTTGCCATCGACGTTGGTTAATCCCACCAAATGAGCGGCCACCTCTCCGGTCGGGTAATAACGCTTGTACTCACGTTCCGCATGGACACCAGGCAACCCCATCCCCAGCGCCAGATCAGCCTGCTCAGGACTCATCTTGCGCTTTAGGTAGGCAAAGGCTCGGCTATCGTTTTCACCGACTCGACGCATAAGCTCATCTACCTTCAAACCCAAACGCGCGGCGAAGGCTTTCAATGTGTCCGAGGGAATCTCAGTGCTCAAGAACTCCTTGGGACTGACCCATATTGATTTGACCGGGGTACTGACTGCCAATAACTCACCATTTCGATCGGTAATACGACCCCGGTGCGCGGGAATAGGCATCACACCAACATGGCGCAAATCACCCTGATGCTTGAGAAACTGCTTATCCAGAACTTGCAGGTAACCCGCCCGCCCTATCAAGACTGTCAGCGATGTGAGAAGAATGCCCAGCAATGCGCGCCAACGCATGCTGTAGTCCGGAAAGGTCTGTTTGGGACGAATAATGAGCATGACCGTTACCGCATCAGGGCTGTATGGAAATAATGGACGATGCATCCGGCACACTCATGCCGAGCCGACCGCTTGCCTGTTTCTGGATGCGCTCGCGCTCGGACCATTTGTTTTGCTCAAA
This sequence comes from Methylococcus sp. UBA6136, assembly GCA_002423305.1. Classification (GTDB taxonomy): domain Bacteria; phylum Pseudomonadota; class Gammaproteobacteria; order Methylococcales; family Methylococcaceae; genus UBA6136. Next base: position 2,127 of record DIVI01000007.1, read on the forward strand.
CTGCAACTGCACCAATTCCTCGTCAGCCGTTTCACTAAGCTGCTGAAGTCTCTGCACCTCGGAAAATAAAAGTCTCGTACGGTATTTCATATGAACCACCCCCAAAGCTGATGCAACAGCGACGACAACCAAGAACAAAAACACCTTCATCATCCTTTTTTTTCCGCGACCCTTAACACCGCACTACGTGACCTGATATTTGCTCTCAATTCCGTCTCGCCCGGCTTAAGTGCCTTACCAATCCGGCGCAACCGCGTTGTTTCGGGTTGCTGAATCAAGTAACGCGAATCCCCAGCGCACCAACCCCGTTCCTGATCACGCATGAAGCGCTTGACTATTCGGTCTTCGAGCGAGTGGAATGAGATCACCACAAGTCGACCACCGGGTTTCAGCACCTCCAGCGCTTGGGTCAGCCCCGATTCCAATTCGGCCAGCTCGCGATTGATCTTGATTCGAATAGCTTGAAAGCTTCTCGTCGCCGGGTGCTTGCCCTTTTCACGCGTGGGTACGGCCTCCTCGATGAGCCTCACCAGATCACCAGTTGAAGTGATGGGCTTCCTGACCCGCTGAGTCACGATCGAATGAGCGATCCTTCTTCCGAAGCGCTCTTCCCCATATTGATAGAGCACATCAGCCAATTCCTGCTCGGAAACGCTCTCGAGCCACTCCGCGGCGGTCTCCCCCTGGGTTGCGTTCATACGCATGTCCAATGGACCCTCTCGCAGGAAACTGAACCCCCTTTCTGCCCGGTCGAGCTGCGGCGAGGAAACTCCCAGATCCATCAAAATGCCGCTGACCTTGCCAAACCAGCCAAGACGATCAACCTCGACCTTCAGGTTAGCGAAGCTCGAATGCACCAGCTTGAATCTAGAATCGTCTGACAGCGCCAATGCCTCTGCCGAACGGGTAGCCTCAAGATCCTTATCCATGGCCAATAAACGCCCCGCGGCCCCCAATCGTTCCAGTACCGCCAAGCTGTGACCGCCTCTCCCAAAAGTACAATCCACTATGAAATCGGTTGCGGTCAGTTGAAGCCCGTCCAGGGACTCAGCCAGCAATACCGACTGATGAGTGGGAACTGCCGCGGACTTCATTAAAACGAGAGGGACCCTAGCTCGGGAGATAACTCATCCTCGTCCGACTGCTCCTCATCTATCCATGCATCCCGGGCATTGACCCAACTTTCCTCATCCCAGATCTCAAACTTGTTGCCCTGACCGATCAGGGCAACCTTCCGCTCAAGTCCGGCAAAACGGCGGAGGGGTTCCGGGATCAGAAAACGTCCCTGGGCATCCATCTCACTTTCGGTGGCATGCCCTATCAAAAGTCGCTGAAGGCGCTTTGCCTTTTTATTGAGTGCAGGGAGCTTGACCAGTTTTCGCTCAATTTCCTCAAACTCAGGCAAGGGATAGAGAAGCAGGCATTTGTCGAGACCGACAGTCACGACAATCTGGTTGTCGCAACAATCACCCAGTTCGACGCGATAGCGGGTCGGCACTGCCAACCGGCCTTTGTCGTCTAGATTGATTGCACTGACGCCCCGAAACACTTATTCCCCCCGAGCCCACTTCATTCCATTATCCCCCACTTTTCACCACTCTGGTCGCGAATATAGGAAGCCTGCACAAACAAGTCAAGCCCATCAGAATTTTTGTCAAGCGGCGACCTCCCAAGAACCGGGGACAGTTGGGTTAGATCGAGAGAGGGAAGAATCTCGGATTAGCCGGCCCACAAGGGCGGCTAGGCAGATCAAAGGCAAACAAGCGAGAGCGGCTCATTCAGGATGCGCTTGAGCCAATTCAAAATATCGCAAGCTAAGGAGCTAGGCGCCGGAAATCTGACGACCCACCGAAGGCGCTGGTCGGCGTCAGTCAGGAAGGGAAATTAAAACGGCCGGAAGAAACACGGGAGATCACTGGGACCCCACAGGAACAGGCCGGTGACCAAAAAGGTCACCGACTGAAGACCACGAAAGAGTTCGCGTTATTTAGACTGTGAATCAGTGATGACTGGCCACAGGCGGCTCATCACCCGCTTCGACACTCGATTTGCTCAATCCAGAATAGACTGGACACCACTGCAGTTTGGCAGTCGCGACCAAAACGACACCCATGAGCAACAAAGGGATATTGGCCAAAAACACAGACACCAAGAGCATACCGATGCCTACGCCATAGCGAATGCGCTGTTCCTTGCCACCCACGTTGAACTCGCGAGTCATGGCGCGCTTGATATCAAAGTTCATTGAGATGTCCTCCTGATTTAAGTTTTTTAACATGGCAATTGTGCTGACTTCGCGCCAGCCACGCAAGGCGATTGATAGGAAGATTCCGTTAGAATGGGACGCATGGACGTCACTCCGATCATCGACCCCCTGAATTCGGCACAGCGTCTTGCTGTTTGCTCCCCCAGCCCAACGCTACTAGTGCTCGCGGGTGCCGGGAGCGGAAAAACCCGCGTCCTCGTTCACAGAATCGCTTGGCTGATCAAGGCCGAAGCGGTCACCCCACAACGCATCTTGGCGGTCACCTTCACCAATAAGGCCGCCAGTGAAATGCGAAGACGCATAGAGTCGCTCCTTGGTATTCCCACCCGCGATCTTTGGGTAGGCACTTTTCACGGGCTGGCCCACCGCCTGCTGCGTCGCCATGCCAGCGACGCCAAACTGCCCGACACATTTCAAATTCTCGATTCGGACGATCAGCATCGGATCATCAAACGGCTCATCAAAGGCCTGCAGCTTGACGAAAATCGCTGGCCAGCGCGCCAGGCGCAATGCTTCATCAACGCACAAAAGGAAGAAGGACGGCGGGCTCGCCACATGCCGACTCCGCATGACCCCTTTGAAAGCCAGATGCTCCGCATTTACCAAGCTTACGAAGAACTCTGCGAACGCTCCGGACTGGTCGATTTTGCCGAGCTATTGCTGAGAGCCCATGAGTTACTCCGCGACCACCCTGACCTGCTGGCTTTCTACCAAAAGAAATTCGAACACATCCTGGTTGACGAATTTCAGGACACCAACCGTATTCAGTATGCCTGGCTGCGTCTGTTGTCACAGGTCAGTGAAAACCTCTTTGCCGTCGGTGACGATGATCAGTCGATCTACAGCTGGCGCGGGGCCATGGTGGAAAATCTTCAGCATTTCCAGCGTGACTATCCCAGTCATACACTGATTCGACTGGAACAAAACTATCGGTCTACTGGCCACATTCTGGCAGCCGCCAATGCACTCATCACTCACAATGAGAACCGCCTTGGCAAGGACCTTTGGACAGAGTTGGGCACGGGTGAGGCCATCTCACTCTACAGCGCCTTCAACGAGCAAGATGAAGCCTATTTTGTCGTTAATCGACTGCAGGCCTGGTCGCAAACCGGCCATGCACGACGCGATGCGGCGATTCTTTACCGTTCCAATGCCCAGTCCCGGCAGTTTGAAGAAAAACTGGTGGCCATGGGTGTGCCTTATCGAGTCTATGGTGGCCTGAGGTTTTTTGAGCGGGCCGAGATCAAGGATGCCCTGGCTTACTTGCGGATCATCGCCAACCCTAAGGATGACGCGTCTTTTGAGCGCATTATCAACACGCCAACAAGAGGCATCGGCGCCAAATCGGTCGACCTCATCCGCGATCTGTCGAGGAAGAAACAATGCTCTCTTTGGCAAGGCATGGAACGACTTTGTCTGGATGAAACCTTGCCAACGCGAACCCGGAATCCTTTCCTACAATTCAGGTCCTTGATCGGCCACCTGCGCTCAACCACTCATGGATTGACTCTTTGGGAAAAAACTCAAAGAACCCTCACGGATTCCGGCCTTCTTGAACATTACCGAAAAGAACGGAGCGAACAGGCAGAGCAGCGAGTCGAAAATCTGGAGGAGTTGGTTAATGCCGCAAGGCAGTTCGAACATGAGCCCACACTAGACCCGGAACTGCCTGTGCTTGAGCAATTTCTGGCACATGCCGCACTAGAATCCGGCGAGAATCAGGCGAATGCGGATAATGATTGCGTTCAATTGATGACGCTTCATGCGGCAAAGGGGCTTGAGTTCGACATGGTGTTTCTCGTCGGACTCGAAGAAGGACTCTTCCCCAGCCTTCAGTCACTGGATGAAGCCGGTCGACTGGAAGAAGAACGTCGACTCTGCTACGTAGGCATCACCCGTGCACGTAAAAAACTGTACCTGACTTATGCTGAATCGAGGCGTCTTTACGGCAAGGAGACCTATCCTCGACCGTCCCGTTTCCTTAGAGAAATCCCGCCTGAGCATTTAGAGGAAGTCCGCCTGCGTGGCGGAAACAGCAAAGCCTCGATAACGGACGCTCGAGCCTCTTCGAGCCACACCGAAAATCAACCCTTCCGCATGGGACAACGGGTGGTTCATGGCAAGTTCGGCGAAGGCGTTATCCTGCAAGCCGAGGGAGAAGGCGCCCAGGCTCGCATCCAGGTCAACTTTTCAGATGCCGGCGTGAAATGGCTGATGCTGGCTTACGCCAATCTCAAACATATCCGCTGATCGTTGCAAAAATGCGATTTGAAGCCATCATTTTTGATTGCGACGGGACCTTGGTGGACAGTGAACGAGTCGGTAACGCCGTAATCGTTGATTGTGCCCAGGAACTGGGGCTCAGCATCACCATCGAGGAAGCACTCGAACATTTTGCAGGCCGAAAAATGGCCGACACCATTGATCTGATAGCGCAATGGCTGGGCAAACCCGTACCCGACTGGTTTCTTCCCACCATCCGACAAAGAATGGCATTCGCCTTTGAAGAACGGCTTACGGCGATGGATGGCGTGCATGAACTGCTTCAAAAATTGCTCATCCCCGCTTGTGTCGCCTCCAACGGCCCTCAGGACAAGATGCAGATCAGCCTGAAGGTGACCGGCCTTCTCCCCTATTTTGATGGTCGGATATACAGCGCTTACGATTGCGGGAGCTGGAAACCCGAGCCCGGCATCTTCCTCTTCGCCGCGAGATCAATGGGGGTGAACCCAAGCGCCTGTGCCGTCGTGGAAGACAGCCCCTTGGGCATTCAAGCCGCACTTTCAGCCGGCATGACTCCTTTCGGATATACACCTGACGGAGACGACGCGCGTCTCGCAATCGGCGACACACGAACCTTCACCGATATGAGCTCCCTGCACGACCTGCTCCGATGATCGGCACAACCAGCGCCGATCTTTTTTAGGAGGGTTCACAATGCTGCCTCCCAAGAGCCTCGTTTCAGACGCACAGCCGAATATATTCCATTTGCCACATCACCCCCTTATACTACGGAAAGGTGAAAACCAGCTTCCAGCCTTTCGGGGCCATAACCACTAAAACTAACCTTCAGAGGGGAAAGACGTGAAAGTCCATAATCTGACGAAAAGTGTCCTCGTAGCCTTGTTGGTCGCCAGTCCGTTGGTTGGCGCTGAGACACAGTATCCAGCCGCCGACTTCCAGCCTGAAATCATCAAGCAGGATGCCGAGTTGATTTCCAAGCATGCCGAAGCTGGCAAGACTCAAGCCGCATCAGACACCAAACCAGCTGCTGCCACTGTCAGCAAATCCGAATCCAAGACTGAAGCCACGCCTGCCCCGGTCGCCTCAGCTAAAAAGACCGAAGAAGATTCGAACCTGCCGATGATCTTGGGTGCTGCCGTAGCTGCCGCAGCGGCGTTCTGGTTTCTCCGGAAGGGGAAGAGCGCACCCGCTGACGCGTCTTACGTGGCAAGTGCTCCCGCTGCCAAGACCGGAACTACCGGTGTGGAGAGATACGTGAGCAACCAGGCGGCTTCCATCGACAGCAATGCAACTGGTGTAGCCCGCTATGTTGCATCAATGGCTGAGTCCGCACCGGCAAAACCACAAACTGGCGTAGCCAAGTATGTCGTGTCCCTAGCAGCCACAGAGAGCACTGCTGGTTCCAGCACCAAGCAGCCGACGGGTGTAGAAAAGTATGTAGCCAATTTGCCTGAAGCCACCAAGCCGGCGGGCGAAACTGGCGTTGCCAGATACCTGAAAAGCCAAGGAATTGCAGCCTGAATATAGCTGTCACGGCCACCTGTCAGCTTAGAGCAAACTTCATCAGTCACGGGTTCGCATCATCCTCGCCATCATTGAGATGGCGTAGGTGTGACTCGCTTCTTATGAATCGACAAAAACGTGTGTTGACATCTTTCGGCCTTGTGCCTTAAATTCGAGAACAGTGCATTTCGGAAATGCATCGCACGCGAGCTATCAATTAACCATAAAACAATCGGAGAGATAACATGGCAAGACCATTAATTCAGTTGGCTCTGGACTCCTTAGACAACGCCACCACCTTCAAGCTCGCTACCCTGGCGGCACCTTACGTCGACATCCTTGAAATCGGCACTCCGAACATCAAGGCAAATGGTCTTCCGCTGGTACGTGAACTGAAGAAAAAGTTCCCGAACAAACTCTTGCTGGTTGACCTGAAGACCATGGATGCAGGCGAATACGAAGCATCCCCCTTCTTCGAAGCCGGTGCCGACATTGTGACCGTGCTGGGCGTCTCCGGCCTCCCAACCATTGCTGGCGTCATCAAGGCAGCCAACAAGTACAACGCCGAAGTTCAGGTTGACCTGATCAACGTTCCTGACAAGGCTGCTTGTGCACGTGCTGCAGCACAAGCCGGCGCGCAGATTATTGGCGTCCACACCGGCCTTGATGCTCAAGCCGCCGGCCAAACCCCGTTTGCAGACCTGCAACTGGTAGCTAAGCTTGGCCTTCCGGTCCGTATCTCGGTTGCGGGCGGTATCAAGCAATCCACTGCACAGCAGGTTGCCCGCTCGGGAGCCGGCATCGTTGTGGTAGGCGCAGCAATCTACGGTGCTCCTTCACCCGCAGATTCAGCACGCGAAATCCGCGAACTGATCGAGGCCGCATAACATGGGCCATCGTCGACTCATCATAGACAAAATCACGGGCATCCTTGATGCCACTGATGTCAGCTATGATAAACAGTTGACTACCATGGTTGACAAGGCGTCTCGCATATTTATTGCGGGCGCCGGTCGCTCTGCCCTTGTCGCAAGATTTTTTGCAATGCGGCTTATGCATGGTGGTTACGATGTTTTTGTCGTAGGCGAAATTGTCACACCGAGCCTCAAGAAGGGAGACCTTCTTATAGTCATCTCGGGTTCCGGTGAGACAGAAACTATGATCGCCTTCGCCAAACGGGCCAAGGATCTGGGCGCTGAAATCGTACTGATTTCCTCCAGAACGAGCTCTACCTTGGCTGACATGTCCAATTCAGTGATTCCGATCGGAAATCCAGACATGTATGGCAAGGTGGTGGGCATGCCCATGGGAACAGTCTTCGAGCTGTCCACCCTCATTTTCCTGGAAGCTACCATTTCTCACATTATTCATGAGAAAGGTATCGCGGAAGAAGAAATGCGGGCACGACACGCAAACCTCGAATAATCTACGAATAATTATCCAACCAAAAAAACCCGGCTCCAAAAGATTGGAGTCGGGTTTTTTATGTCCGTCACTATCTCAATTATTCAAAGGCCGCCTCAAAGCGATCAACACGGAAACACAAGGCTCCGGCCGGCCCAAGCGACCAACGGCCAAGACAGGTTTAATCCTTGAATCAATGCACAAAAAAAGCGGGCTAGGCACCTAAATGCCTAGCCCGCTCTGTTCACGGAACTAACCTGAATGCGTTATTTGATGATCGGATCCAGCTTTCCGGCCGCGTATAGATCAGTCATTTGAGCCAGGCTCAGCGGCTTGATTTTTGCCGCGTTGCCCGCCGTACCGAATGCTTCGTAACGGTCCTTACAGATCTGCTTCATTCCTTGAGTCGCAGCAGCAAGGAACTTGCGTGGGTCAAATTCCTTTTTATTTTCAGCAAAAAATTTGCGCATCGCACCGGTCGAAGCCATGCGCAGGTCGGTGTCAATGTTGACCTTGCGCACACCGTGCTTGATGCCTTCGACGATTTCCTCGACGGGAACGCCGTAGGTCTCGCCCATGTCGCCGCCGTACTCGTTGATGATCTTCAGCCAGTCCTGCGGGACGGAAGAAGAACCATGCATCACCAGATGGGTGTTAGGGATGCGGGCATGGATAGCCTTGACGCGATCAATGGCCAAGATGTCGCCGGTCGGCGGACGGGTGAACTTGTAGGCGCCGTGGGAGGTACCGATGGCGATGGCTAGCGCGTCGACCTTGGTCTTCTTGACGAAGTCAGCGGCTTCCTCAGGATCGGTCAGCAGCATGGAATGATCCAGGTTGCTGCCGCCGTGCTCCAGGGAGCCCAGGCAACCCAGTTCGCCTTCGACGGAAACGCCGCAGGCATGAGCCAGCTCGGCCACCTTGGCGGTGACCTCGACGTTATACTCGTAGGAGGCCGGTGTCTTGGCGTCTTCCTGAAGTGAGCCGTCCATCATGACCGAGCTGAAGCCGCTCTGGATCGAGCGGAAGCAAACGGCCGGCGAGGCGCCATGATCCTGGTGCACACAGATCGGAATCTCCGGATAGGATTCCAGAGCGGCGAAGACCAGATGACGCAGGAAAGGCTCACCCGCGTACTTGCGGGCGCCGGCGGAGATCTGGATCAGGGCAGGGCTGTCGGTTTCCTTGGCGGCTTCCATGATTGCATGAAGCTGCTCGAGGTTGTTGACGTTGAAGGACGGTACGCCGTAATTGTGTTCGGCTGCGTGATCCAGCAACTGACGAAGTGAAATGAGCGCCATGTAGGTTCCTCTCGTTACGTTTCACAATTCCGCGGCGGTTTCGGGCGAACCCGCCGGGGAACACGGATTATCAGAACAGCCCTTCGACTGCCTTGACGACATTCTCGACGGTGAAGCCGAACTCCTTGAAAAGTTCGCCAGCCGGAGCGGACTCGCCGAAGCGATCCAGACCAACGATCTTGCCACCAAAGCCGACATACTTGTACCAGCCGTCGGTGACCCCCGCCTCGACCGCGACACGACGGGTGACGGAAGGCGGCAGGACGGAATCCTTGTAAGCCTGGCTCTGGGCCTC
>DIVI01000007.1:11210-14491 GCA_002423305.1 Methylococcus sp. UBA6136
TGCTCGACCGGCTGGTGGGTCGGGCCGTCCTCGCCCAGACCAATGGAGTCATGGGTGTATACGAAGATGCTGGGAATCTTCATCAAAGCCGCCATGCGTAGCGCATTGCGGGCGTACTCGGAGAACATCAGGAAGGTGGCGCCGTAGGGAATGAAGCCCCCATGAACGGCAACGCCATTCATGATCGCGGACATGCCGAATTCTCGGACGCCATAGTACACGTAGTTGCCATTGTGACCCGGGGCGCAGACATCGCGGCAACCGGACCACAGGGTCAGGTTGGAACCGGCGAGGTCGGCGGAACCGCCCAGCAATTCAGGCAACACGGGACCGTAGCCGTTTAGGGTGTTTTGCGAGGCCTTGCGGCTGGCGATGGTTTCGCCTTTCTCGTTGACCTTGGCCACGAACGCGGCAGATTTCTCAGCCCAGTCGCGGGGCAGTTCACCGGACATGCGGCGCTCGAATTCCGCGGCCAGTTCGGGAAATTCACTGCGATAGTTCTCGAAACGGTCGTTCCAGTCACCTTCGACCTTGGCGCCAATTTCCTTGGCATCCCAACCCTCGTAGACTTCTGCCGGGATCTCGAACGGTGCGTGGGACCATCCGAGGTTCTCGCGGGTCAGCGCCACTTCGTCGTTACCCAGCGCGGCGCCGTGACACTCTTCCTTGCCCTGCTTGTTCGGCGAGCCGAAGCCGATGATGGTCTGGCAGCAAATGATGGAGGGCTTGTCCGTGACCTTGCGCGCCTCTTCAATCGCCTTCTTGATGGCTTCCGGATCATGGCCGTCGACTTTGGGAATGACGTGCCAGCCATACGCTTCAAACCGCTTCGGCGTGTTGTCATGGAACCAGCCCACCACATCGCCATGACCGCGCACTTCGCCGTCGATGGAAATGTTGTTGTCGTCGTAGAAGGCAATCAGCTTCCCAAGCTTCATGGAACCCGCAAGCGAACAGGCTTCATGAGAAATACCTTCCATCAGGCAGCCATCGCCCAGGAATGCGTAAGTGTAGTGGTCGACAATGTCGTGGCCCGGCTTGTTGAATTGGCCGGCCAGGGTGCGCTCAGCCAACGCCATGCCCACGGCATTGGTGATGCCCTGCCCCAGAGGACCGGTCGTCGTCTCCACGCCCGGCGCATAACCGTATTCCGGGTGACCCGGCGTCTTGGAATGAAGCTGACGGAATTTTTTCAATTCTTCAATCGGAAGGGCATAACCTGTCAGATGCAACAGGGAATAGATCAGCATCGAACCATGCCCATTGGACAGGACAAAACGATCGCGATCGGGCCATTTGGGATTGACCGGGTTGTGGCGCATGTAGTCATTCCACAAAACCTCGGCAATGTCGGCCATTCCCATCGGCGCTCCGGGATGTCCGGAATTCGCTTTCTGTACGGCGTCCATGCTCAATGCGCGGATGGCGTTTGCAAGTTCTCGGCGCGAGGGCATGATGTTCTCCTTAAGATTGTTGATAAATATGGAACGCAGAATTATCCATCAGAGGCACCGGGTTTGTCACTGTCTACCGCAAAGGGCAACGATTGGCGCAGATGGAAGGCCTCTGATAGAAATCATTCCGCACGGAAACACAGTGTCCCGTTCTTTGGGGTGGACACTCTAAAGCCTGTCTCGTATAAGAAGAAGTCAAACTTCTTTACCGATAAGATAAATAATCACTGATGATTTTACGGGAGCTTCCCCCATGAACATCACCCTAAGACAGCTCAAGGTATTCGAGCGGGTCGCAAAAAGACTCAGCTTCACCCGTGCGGCCGAGGAACTTTTCCTCACCCAGCCCGCTGTTTCGATGCAAATCAAGCAATTCGAAGAGGCCGTTGGCCTCCCGCTTTTCGAACGACTGGGCAAAAAGATCTATCTGACCCAAGCCGGCGCAGAGCTCTACCAACTGAGTCGAAACATCGCCCAACAACTGGACGAGGCGGAGCAACTGATCGAGGAATTGAAAGGAACTGAAACCGGCCGCCTGAATGTCTCCGTGGCCAATACCGTCCACTATTTTGCCATTCGCTTGCTCGGTGAATTTTGCCGACGACACCCCAAGGTCCGAGTCAGCTTCAAGGTCACCAATCGCAAGGGACTGTTGCAAAATCTTGAGGATAACGAAGCCGACCTCCTGCTGATGGGACAACCACCGGACACCCAGGATCTCGAAGCCGAATCTTTCCTGAAAAACCCACTGGTGATCATCGCGCCAGCGGGTCACCCCCTGTCCGGCAAAAAGAACATCGCCCTCAAAGAGCTATCAAATGAAACATTCATCATGCGCGAAATCGGCTCCGGAACCCGCAATTCCGTTGAACGATTTCTAGCCGAGCGTGGCGTCCACCTGACCGTCAGTATGGAAATGAATACCAATGGAGCGATCAAGCAAGGGGTCGAAGAGGGGCTGGGCCTTGGCATCGTCTCGATACACACGCTCGAACGTGAACTCGAGGGCAGAAGACTGGTGGTTCTGGACGTGGAGTCGTTCCCCATCATGCGCCAGTGGTTCATGGTGCATCGTGCGGGCAAGCGGCTGTCAGCCATTGCCACCCAGTTTGCCGAGTTCGTTCGGCAAGAGGCTCATCGATTTGTCCGGAACGATATCATCGAAGCCGCCATCGGCCATCAACTTGCCGACCTCAGGAAGGGTGATACAGACAAACCTTGAGATTGTCGATCAGCCGCGTCCGGCCCAGTCTCGCCGCAACAAGCACCACCAGTCGCTCATCTTCAAGGCGAGGCACCAGCAAGTCATCCTGACGGCGAATCGCGAAATAGTCGACGCTGAAACCAGCTTCGGTCAGAAGCGATGTTTGCTGCACCTCAATCCCCGAAAAATCCCGACACCCCTGATGTAACGTTTCCGCCGCCTTGCAAAGCCCGGCGTAAAGCAGACCGGCTCTGACTCGATCATCTTCAGCCAGATAGGCATTACGCGAACTCATCGCCAAGCCTGTGGGTTCACGCACGGTGGGCACACCCAGAATCTCCACTGGAAGATCCATATCGCGCACCATGCGCCGAACCATGGTCAACTGTTGAAAGTCCTTCTCACCGAACACAGCCAGATTCGGCTGAACCTGATTGAACAACTTCAGAACAACGGTAGCTACGCCTCTGAAATGACCCGGCCGAAATCCTCCGCACAAATCATCGGAGAGACCCGGCACCTCGACAAAAGTCATGTGAGCCGGATCATCCGGATAGATTTCGGCGGTGTCCGGAAGATAGATAAGATCGACGCCCAGCGCCCTGAGCTTGCCGGCATCCTCG
>DIVI01000187.1 GCA_002423305.1 Methylococcus sp. UBA6136
TTTTCCTTTGTACTTTCTATTCTGGGTTTAGCGGCGGAGATCGGTTACCGGAGTGGGCTACGATTCAGCCAGAAATCCGATGAGAAAACCCGCAGCTTGCTCAGCTCGCTTCAGGCTTCAGTGCTTGGACTCCTGGCTCTGTTGTTGGGCTTCAGTTTTTCCATGGCGGTTGATCGCTATGATCAGCGACGCGACTTGGTCGTCTCGGAAGCCAACTCGATAGGCACCACCTACCTGCGCGCCGCACTCCTTCCCGACAAGGAACGACAGGCCATACGGGCGCTCCTGCGCCAATATATTGGCAAAAGACTCGAGTTTTACAGGGCAGATCGAAACGCTGATCAAATTGCAGCGGCGGAACAACAGGGGGCAGCCATTCAGCAGGCCATGTGGGCTCACACATTGAATGCGGGAAAGCTTTACAACACGCCGCTCACAGCGACCTTTGTCACCGCGCTCAATGAGACGTTTGATCAGGATACCGAACAGCTGGCCGCCATGCGCAACTATGTGCCTGTGCCCGTCTGGGTGCTGCTGATCTTCGTGGCCTTTTGTGGTGTCGGCATTACCGGATATGACGCTGGTGCTTCGGGGAAACGCATGTGGTTCAATCAAACCCTGTTACCGCTGCTGATCGCCACCGTCATCACGATTCTGGTCGATCTGGATTCACCACGTCGGGGTCTGGTTGGAATCAGCCAGCAGAGTCTGATCGAACTGGAGCACAATCTGGTTCTGCTGGATGAGCCCAGTGGAGACAAAAACCAATGGTGTGTTGCACGCTGATCGTGCAGAACTTCTCTCTGATCACTCCTATACGCCGTGCCTGATGACTTCCACCTCAGTGATCGGTGGCGGCCCTGCAATGCCTCGATCGGCCAATCGGTGATTGATGGCGATGCGCAGTTGGCTGGTGATGCGACGTTGATCTTCGTAACGCTGTATCCAGCAGGTCAGCTGAAAATCCAGTGAGTCGGCGTTCGTTTCGCGAAGAATGGCTTCGGGTAGGGGTTCCGCCAGCACTTCATCGGATTCGTGGGGGACCTCCAAGAGCAGAGCCATCATAACTTCCTCGGAAACGTAGCGGTTGACCGTGACCGGAATCTCGATTCTCCGGCGTCGATCCGACAGCGTCCAGTTGACCACCTCCTTGGAAATCAGATCGGCATTCGGGACGATCACCTCGGCACCCTCGCTGGTTTTGATCAAGCTGGAACGTATCCCTATTTTGGTCACGGTACCCCGCAGCTTACCGATTTCGACCACGTCGCCCTGATGAATCGGGCGTTCAAACAGCAGGATCAATCCCGAAAAGAAATTGTTGACGATGTTCTGCAGACCAAAGCCGATCCCGACACTGAGGGCGCCGGCCAGAAGCGTCACTTTCGAGACATCAATGCCGAGGGTCAACAAGGACAGGACCAACCCAGCCGCCAGGAGTACATAGCGAACGACCATGCTAATCGCGAATGGAACCCCGGAAGGCAGTCGGAGACGCGGAAAAATCTCATCTTCCAGCAGCCAACGTGTCAGCCGATTCGGCCTTCGTTAGTATCACCGTCACAGCGACACCACCACCGCCCAATCCTATTCCAGCAATGACCGACTGGGCCAAATTACTATTGATATTGCCCCTGACGGGAACGGCGGGTTGCTTCAATAGGCGGTCAGCCTGAGTGAGAAAGAGCGACGTCGAGGCTTTTACTGAATAAATGCGAGGGTGGGCGTGCCGCTTGCAAGTCCGGCTTGGCGTTCGATGGTTAGGGTTTGTAACTTTTCATTTGCTGAAAGGTTTGCCAGAGAGACTGGAAGGACAAGGTCAATCCCCTGCCGCCTTGTTGAATCCAGTCGTCCAGTTCCGTAGTCGGAATCCATTGGCCCTCGGTGATTTCATCGGCATTCAGCTGGAAGGGTCCCTCGTGGTTTACGGTATAGACCTGAATGAACTCCCAACCGGTTTCGGGGGAGGAGGGAAGCTTGAATATGGTTTGGAGTGGGAGTGAGTCATCGAGGCCGAGTTCCTCGGACAGCTCACGTTGCGCGGCTTCGTCATAGCTTTCGCCCAGGTCCACATGACCGGCGGCGGAGGTATCCCACAAGCCGGGGTTAATGTCCTTGTTGGCAGAACGTTTCTGCAGAAACAGTTCGTTCCGCGAGTTGAAGACCAGAATGTGGACGGCGCGATGCCTCAGCCCCAGCCGATGGAGTTCGTCACGGCTGCGTGTGCCGATGACTTGATCCTTCTCGTCGACTTCGTTCAGCCGTTCGTGTTCCATGTCATTTATGGTGTGAAGATTTCTTCAACAGGACGCTTGGCATCTTCGGGGGTCTGGAAGACTTCCCAGCCGCCGCCCAGGGCCTTGTAAATCCCGATCAACGCAGCCGCCGTGGCGGTCTGGCTTTGCGCGTATTCGCGTTGATCCATCAATAGCCGGCGTTCGGTATCCAGCAGGTTAAGAAAATCCTCCACGCCCTCCTCGAAACGGATGTTGGCGACCTCATAGGCTCTGGTGCTGGCCTCGGCGGCCGTCTTGAGCAGAGCCTGTCGATCGCGTAACCGGTCATAGATGACCAGGGCATTTTCGGTCTCTTCCAGCGCATTCAATACGACCTGCTGGTATTCAGCCAGCATAACATCGGCTTGGGCCTCGGCTGCCTTGATGCGGGCGTAAACCTGACCCAGTTCAAATGCGGGCCAGGTGATGCGCGGGCCGATATTGTAGGCGCCGGTTCCGGGTGCAGCCAAACCGGTCAGGGAATTGGATTCGAGATTGAAACTGCCGACGAAGCTCACCCGTGGGAACAAATCCGCGATGGCGACGCCAACACGCGCCGTCGCACTCGCCAGGTTACGTTCGACGGCGCGGATATCTGGCCGGCGCCGCAGCAGATCCGCCGGTTTGCTGATATGAATGACGGGCGGAGCTTCGGGGATCGGGGCAGGGACGGTTAGTGTCTTAAGTAATGCCGAGGGGATTTGCCCGGTCAGCACGGATATCCGGTGGATGTCCTGATGGATCAGGCTGTCCATGGGTGGAATCAGTGCCAGAGTGGTGTCGTACTGCGCCTTGGCTCTCTGGGTGTCGAAGTCGGTACCGATGCCGGCTTCCTGACGGGCAATGGTCAGATCCCAGGTCGATTTCTGGTTGGCGGCATTGCGCTGCTCGACGGCCATTTGGTTCTGGTGGCCCCGAAGCTCCAGGTAATTGCGTGCGAGTTCGGCGATCACGCTCAGAGTCAGGTAGCGGCGGTCGGCCTCAGCTGACTCGATTTCCGCTTCCTTGGATTGCACGCTACGGCGAATGCGGCCCCAGATGTCGATTTCCCACCAGGAATCAAATCCCAAACTATAAAGATTTAGGTCACGCGGGACGAAATCACGGCGGTTCAGCGCATCAAAACTGCGACGTATCGCCGTGTAGTTCCCATGCGTATTGACATGCGGTAGCAGATTCAACCCGGCGTCCAGAAACAGGGCGCGTGACTCACGAAGATTGGCTTCGGCCGCCTTGAGGTCGTAATTGTTCTTGACCGCCAACTTGATGAGCTGAGTCAGTTGCGGGTCTCGAAATTGTTGCCACCAGTTCTTGTCGGCGGGCTTGATGTCATATTCGGTCTGTTGCTGATTACCGAATGCCTTGCCTGGATTGGTCTTTGGCAGCTCATAGGTGGGACCTACCGGACAGCCGGTTAGGCAAAGCAGCAGAGCCAGCCACCATACCCGGGCGGTCCAGCGGATCAGCATCAGGCTCACGAGGGCAAATTCCTGGCCTTTGGCGTCCCGCGTTCGGCGAAATAACGCACCACGACATAGAAAACAGGGGTCAGCAACAGACCGAAGAAGGTGACCCCCAGCATGCCGCTGAACACGGCGGTACCGAGGATGCGGCGCACTTCCGCCCCGGCGCCGGTGGAAATCACCAGCGGAAACACACCCATGATGAAGGCGAGCGAGGTCATGACAATGGGGCGCAGTCGAAGGCGGGCGGCCTCGATGGCGGCCTCACGTCGACCCAATCCTTCCTCTTGTCGGCGCTTGGCAAATTCGACGATGAGTATGGCGTTTTTGCTGGCCAGTCCGACCAGCACGATAAAGCCGACCTGGGTGAAGATGTTGTTATCCATGCCGCGCAGCCAGATACCCACCATGGAACTCAGCAAACACATGGGGACGATGAGGATGACCGCAAAGGGCAGGGACCAGCTTTCATATTGCGCGGCCAGGGCGAGAAACACGAAGACCACACTCAGCGGGAAAATGATGGCGGCGGTATTGCCGGCCAGAA
The DNA here is from genome assembly GCA_002423305.1 of Methylococcus sp. UBA6136. Lineage (GTDB taxonomy): Bacteria > Pseudomonadota > Gammaproteobacteria > Methylococcales > Methylococcaceae > UBA6136. The sequence goes on from DIVI01000187.1 coordinate 4,287, forward strand.
TCTGTTGAAGACTCAACTCAGTCCACTCAAATCCCATGGTCGGCGGCAATTCGGCCTTGAGTAGCGTTTCCATGGTCTCGATGGACTGGCCCGTGCTGATACCCGGCAGGGTGATGCCATTGATTTCCGCGGACGGGTAAATGTTGTAGTGAGAGATCTTGTCCGGCCCGGCGATGGCGTTGACCTTGAGTAGCGTCGCCATCGGCACCATCTCACCCGCCTCGTTGCGTGTCTTCAGCGCGGAAATGTCCTTGGGTGTGGCGCGAAATTCGGATTCAGCCTGTGCCGATACCTGATAGGTTCGGCCAAACAGGTTGAGATCATTGACGTAAAGCGATCCCAGATAAATCTGCAGGGTCTGGAAGACATTGGCGAGCGGAACGCCGATGGATTTGGCCAGGCTGCGATCGACATCCACGAACAACTGCGGGACGCTCGCTCGGAAGGTGGTGAAGACCCGCGCCATGCCGGGCAGGCTGCTGGCCTTGGCAATGAGGTCATTGGTCACCCTCGCCAATTCCTGAGGCCCCTGATTGGTGCGATCCTGAATTTGCAGTTTGAAACCGCCGACGGTGCTCAACCCCCGGACGGGTGGCGGCGCGAATACGGCGACGAACGCGCCATCAATCACCGAGAGACGTTTCTGCAGGGTGTTGACCAGAGCCTCAGCCTGTAACTCGGGGTGATCGGCGCGTTCCTCGGGGTTGGTCAGGCGGGTGAAGAGGGTGCCGGCGTTCGATTGATTGCCCCCGCCCAACACGGAAAATCCGGCATACGCATTGACGTGCGCCACGCCCGGCGTGTCACGAATGATCTGACTGGCCTCGTGAATGACCGCTTGCGTACGGTCCAGAGAGGCAGCATCCGGCAACTGGGCATAGACGATCAGATAGCCCATGTCCTGTGCCGGGATGAAGCCGGTCGGAACCTTGTTGAAAGCCAGAAAATTGAGTCCATTCAACGCCACATAGAGCAGCATGACGACGGCGCCGATACGGATGAGACGACTGACCAGCCAGCCATAGCTGGTGCTCAGGCCCTCGAACAGTTTATTGAACAAACGGAAGAATCCCCCGAAGACCCCATCAATCAATCGGGTGGGCCAGTCCGGATTGTGATGTTCCCGATCCAGTAACAGCGCGCATAGTGCGGGGCTCAGCGTCAGCGAGTTGAAAGCGGAAATGACGGTAGAGACCGAAATCGTCAGCGCGAACTGCTTGTAAAACGCGCCGGATACTCCGGTGATGAAAGTGGTAGGAATGAACACCGCAACCAGTACCAGGGCGGTGGCGACGATGGGGCCTGTCACTTCTTCCATGGCTCGCCGGGTTGCTTCGCGCGCCCGCATTCCCAGCGCCATGTTGCGCTCGACGTTCTCGACCACGACGATGGCATCATCCACCACGATGCCGATGGCCAGGACCAGCCCGAACAGGGACAGGGTATTCAGCGAAAGGCCCATGGCCGACATGACGGCAAAGGTGCCGATGAGCGAGACCGGCACGGCCAGCATGGGGATGATCGTCGCACGCCAGGTTTGCAGAAAAAGCATGACCACGATCACGACGAGCAGAATGGCCTCGAACAGGGTCGTCATGACTTTCTCGATGGATTGCTGGACGAATACGACGGTGTCGTAGGACAGCAGATAGTCCAGCCCTTCCGGAAAACGCTGCTTGAGCTTTTCCATCTCGGCAATGACGGCTTTCTTGGTGTCGATGGCGTTCGAGCCCGGCATCTGGAACAGGGCTAGTCCCACGCTGTGCTCGCCATCCAGAAAGAGCTCGGAGTTGTAATCCTTGGAACCCAGCTCGATTCGGGCGACATCGCGCAAGCGGGTGATCTGCCCGTCCTTGCCCGTCTTGATGATGATGTTGGCAAATTCAGAGGGCTCACTCAGCCGACCCTGGGTCATGACGGTGTACTGAAAATCGCTGGCGCCTTTCAACGGCGGTCCGCCGATGACGCCGGCAGCCACCTGGATATTCTGTTCGCGAATGGCCTGCACGATATCCGTGGCTGTCAGATTGCGCGAGGCCACCTTTCCGGGATCCAGCCAGACGCGCATGCTGTATTCACGACCGCCAAACAGGGTGATGTCGCCCACGCCCGGAACTCGTGCCAGGGTGTCCTTGATCTGCAGCAACGCATAGTTGGTCATGTAGACGTTGTCGTAGCGCTTGTCCGGCGAGGTCAGGTTGATGACCATACTGAGATCGGGACTGCGCTTGCGGACGACGATGCCCTGTCGGCGGACTTCTTCAGGCAGCCTTGGCTCGGCGAGGGCGACGCGGTTCTGCACCAGGACCTGGGACTTGTCGAGATTGGTGCCTTGCTTGAACGTCAGTGAGAGTTGCATCACCCCGTCATTCGAGGACTGGCTGGACATGTACAGCATGTCCTCGACCCCGTTGATTTCCTGCTCCAGTGGAGTGGCGACGGTTTCGGAAAGGACCTTGGCGCTGGCACCCGGAAAGACCGCCCTGACCTGGACGCTGGGCGGGGCTATTTCCGGATACTGGGCAATCGGCAGGCTGAGCAGCGCGATGATGCCGACCAGCACGATAAAGATCGAGATCACCGACGCGAAGATCGGCCGGTCAATGAAGAAATGGGTAAAACGATTCATCCGGCGGTGCGGAGCGATTGCGAGGTCTTATCCGTCATAGGGAACGATTGTCGGCTCAGGCTTGACCTTGACGCCGGGTCGTAGTTTGGCGATGCCATCGACCACTACATTATCGGATGGGGCAAGGCCCTGGCTGACCACCCGAAAGCTCCCGAACTGACTGCCCAAGGTAATCTTGCGGTAATCCACGCCGCCATCGGACTGGACCACCCAGACATATTTCTGATCCTGGTCCGTGGCCACGGCCCGGCCCGGAATGAGCAGTGCAGGGTGTGGGCTCCCGCCATGGATGCGCACCCGGGCAAACAGCCCGGGGCTGAGCAGTTCTACCGGATTGGGGAATAGGCCGCGGACCTGCTGCGTGCCCGTGGTCGCATCCATGCGTGGATCGACATAGTCGATGTAGCCTTGGTGCGGATAGCCTGTCTCGTCGATCAACCCGAGCTGGACGACGATGCGGCCATTATTCCCTTTGCTGCGTTCGCCGGACGCTGTCAATCGGCGGTACTTGAGAACGGATCGTTCATCCGCATCGAGATAGACATACATCGGATCAGTCGAGACGATGCGCGTCAACAGCGTTTGATCGCCGTTGACCAGGTTGCCGACGGTGATGAGTTCGCGACCAATTCTTCCGTTGATGGGTGAGCGCACTTCGGTGTAGTCCAGATTCAGCTTCGCCATCAACACGGCGGCTTCAGCAGAATGCAGCGTTTCCGTGGACTCGGCCAGACCCTTGCTGCGCTGGTCATATTCCTCATCGGAAATAGCCTTGGAGAGGCGCAGCCTTTCCGCCCGCTTCAGGTCATTCTCGGCAAGTTCCAGCTTGGTGCGGGTGCGTTGAAGCTCTGCTTCGGCGCGTTTCAGATCGATTTCGTAATTGCGGCGGTCTATCACAAATAATAGGTCGCCCTTCTTGACCTTCTCTCCGTCCTTGAACAGGACCTGTTCAAGATACCCGCTGACGCGAGCACGAATATCCACGCTTTCCATTGCCTCGATCCGGCCAGTGTATTCGTCCCATTCCAGGACTTCCCTATGAATCGGCAGGACGGTTTTGACCGGAATGGCGGGCATCTCTGCAGGCTTGTTGGGCTGATTGCCTTGTTTGGATGCGGGCTGCTGAGTGTTCTGGTCACAGCCGGTCAGGCTGATGGCCAGCCAGAGTCCCAGGCTCAAGCTGATGAGCTTGATGCAGGGCTTGCGTGGCGATGATTGAAGCTCGGTCATGGAGCTGTCTATCGGGATGTGTCTGGAGGATGTCTTGAAACGGTAAGTACCCTTTTCATTATATGCTTGCGCGAGTTTTGAAAAGCTTGCCAGGTAAAAATAATCCATGAGCCGTCCCGGTCGACCACGCAAAGACGAACAGGACAGTCGGCGTGAACAACTGCTGGAACAGGCGGTGCGCCTTTTCGGTGAATATGGATACGGTGGGCTGAGTCTCGAAACCATTGCCCGCGAAGCCCAGGTCTCGCTCCGGACGATCTATAGCCAGTTTGGTGGCAAGGCGGGATTGTTCAGTGCTGCAATCAGACGATACAGCGATTTTTTCGTGGCGGCATTGCCGGTTGACCGAGTCAACACGGCCACCCTGGATGCGATTCTGGTGGAGTTTGCCAGAGAGTATCTTTATCGCCTCACTCGGCCCGAGTTGATAAGTCTGCGCAGCCAGTTCATGGCGGAAGCCCATCGGTTTCCCGAATTGGCGCAGGAGTTCTATAGCCAAGGGCCCGAGCGAACATTGAAGCACCTGGCCCGGTTTTTCCAGATACAGCAGAAACAGGGTGTCATCGCGGACAACCATCCCGATTTTCTCGCTGGGCAGTTTGTGAACGCGCTCCGCGGCGAGCGATTTCAGAGGCTTCAGCTCGGACTCGACAGCTCACCCACCAGGCAGGAGGTGGATCGCTGGGCCATCGACGTGGTCAGGCTTTTTCTGCATGGATGCCTCACGCCGGGGGCCAAACCCAAGGCTCAGAGTGCCAGCGAGTAGGGGAGGGATAGCTTTTGCAGCAGGGGACCTTGCTGCGGGTCAGCGGCCCGTAACTTGGGGCTGTCCGCCAGTTCCAGGCTGAGTACGGCGAGACACTCGATATTCCCCTCTTTATTTCGACACGCATTGACTATCTGTCCTGCCGTTTTGTTTTCACCATCAAGCTCGGCGTAAACCACCGCTCCCGCTTCAATAGGGCTGTCACTTTTGCAGCAGAGCCGGAACATGCGGCGTTTGAGTTGCCCAAGAAAGTGGGTGCGGGTCACGATCTCCTGCCCGGTATAGCAGCCTTTCTTGAAGCCGATACCGTCCAGGCAATCCAGATTGAGCATCTGCGGAAGAAATTCTTCACTCGTGGCTGCCGTCACCCAGGGAAATCCCGCTGCGATTTCTTCCCTTTTCCACGCGTCCGGTTGGAATGATGGCAGTTGGCTGATTGATCCCTGTGCCCCGTCGTGATTGGCGGCAAGCAACAGGAGGTAACGAGACGGATCCTCGCTGATTTTCATGAACCCGAGCCCCATGTCGTGGGACCACCCTAGTCCCGGGGTTTCCGGGAGTTCTTGCTCCCCCTTGTCCAGTGCCGTCTCGATGCCGGGACCCATGACACCGATCAGGATGTATTGGTCTGAGAGGTTTTCGAGAATGACGCGCGAGCGCAGCACGTAAAGCTGAAGACGCTTGTGAATGACGGGGACCAGTTCGTTCGCCAGCAGCAAATAGAAAGCATCTCCCGACTTTGCGATGCGAAAACTGGCGATGACGCGGCCTTTGGGTGTGCAAAACGCTCCAGAGCCGAGTCCGCCATCCCCAAGAGCATTGATGTCGCAAGTCGCCTGGCCTTGTAGGAAGCCCGCCGCATCCTCACCCGACACACGCAGCAATCCCCATTCGCTCAGTCGACAATACGAAGGGGTGTCCACGACATGTGGCAGACCGGTTGAGGGTTCAGGTATCGGCGGGTTCGTCGGAGTCATGGTGGGGTATCGGGGAGTAAAGAAAACCCGCGAGCGGTATGCGCTCGCGGGCTGTCATGAATCATCAATCAGCGCTGATTCTGGAGTGCAGCGATCCGCTCCTCCAGGGGCGGATGGCTGAGGAACAGCTTGCTGAAACCGGATCCCATGCCCCCGCTGATGCCAAAGGCGGCCATTTCCCCGGGCAGATCATGAGGTTCATGCGCCCGCTGTAGTGCACGGAGGGCTTCAACCATCTTGGTACGACCCGCTAATTGGGCCCCACCGGCATCGGCACGGAATTCACGGCGTCTCGAGAACCACATCACAATCATGGTGGCGATTACCGACAGCAGTAGTTGAGCGACCATCTGGGTGATGTAGTAGCCCGGTCCATAACCGGCTCGATCATCGTCGTCCGAGCGTAGCAGCACGCGATCCACCACATAACCGGCAATGGAGGCGAAGAAATAGACGAAGGTATTCACCACGCCTTGCAGCAACCCCATGGTGACCATGTCGCCATTGGCCACGTGGCTCATTTCGTGGCCCAGCACGGCCTCAATCTCATCCGGATTCATGCGCTGCAACAAGCCCGTGCTCACAGCAACCAATGAGTTGTTCTTGCTCATCCCGGTTGCAAAGGCATTGGGTTCGGGCGTATTGAAAATACCCACCTCCGGCATGCCAATGCCCAACCGCTGTGATTGACGACGAATAGTGCCTACCAGCCAAGCCTCGGTTTGATTGGCCGGCTGGTCGATGACATGGACGCCCATGGATTTTTTAGCCATCCATTTGGACATTGCCAACGAAACAAACGAGCCAGACATGCCGATCACGGCGGAGGACAGCAGAAGACTATCGAGGCTCAGCGGCACGCCGCGCTGATGCATGTAATCGCCAAGACCCAGCACATGAAAGAGGATGCTGATCAGCAGCAATACCGCAGCGTTGGTCAGCAGGAAGAGCAAAATGCGCATGGTTCAATCCCCAGTAAAAAAGTCAGAGATGCCATAATTGGATCAGGCTAACGAAAAATCAAGTCGCGCGGCTGCGGGTTAGCCGTATTTCCTGAATTCCTGGCTCCAAGGAGATCTGTGATGAAGCTTGTCAAGCCGGTTCTGTATCCCCTCGGGATGATCTGTCTCGCCCTGTTGGCCGCCTGCATGGAGAGTGGGGCCAATCAGTCGATCGATCCAGGCATGATCCGCCTTCCTCCGGGATTCACACTCACGCTGTATTCCGATCAGGTTACTGGTGCTCGCTCCATGACGGTTGGGGATGATGGCACCGTTTATGTCGGGACCTTGGGGCAGGGCAAGGTCTATGCTCTCCGTGATGCTGACCGGGATGGCAAGGCCGAGCAGGTCAGTACCGTGGCAAGAGGGCTGAATGCGCCCAATGGCGTTGCCTGGCTGAATGGCGATCTCTACATCGGGGAGGTTTCTCGCATCAGCAAGATTGCCGACATCCGATCGCATCTTGACGGCTCTGCCGCATTAAAAACGATTTACGACCAATATCCCGGCGACAAGCATCATGGCTGGAAATACCTGCGTGTGGGGCCGGATGGAAAGCTCTATACAGCTGTCGGTGCGCCCTGCAATGTGTGCAAGCCGGAGAAGGACCCCTATGCCACGCTGACCCGGCTGGACACGGACGGACAGCACTTCGAGGTTCATGCCAGGGGCTTGCGCAATAGCGTGGGCTTCGACTGGCACCCCGATAACCGCGAACTATGGTTGACTGACAACGGGCGCGATCATCTGGGCGATGATGTGCCGCCGGATGAACTCAACCATGCGCCCAATCCGGGGTTGAATTTTGGCTTCCCTCACTGCTTTGGCAAGGACATTGCCGATCCCGAGTTTGGGCGGGAGGCGCCATGTGGCCGCTTCACGCCGCCGGACTGGGAGTTTCCCGCCCATGTCGCCGCGCTGGGCATCCGTTTCTATACAGGAACCCAGTTCCCCGCCGATTATCGCAACCAGTTGTTCGTTGCCCAGCATGGCTCATGGAACCGCACGAAACCGCTGGGATATCGAGTAGCCCTGGTGCGCTTCAACAACGGTAAGCCGGTGTCCGAGGAGGCGTTTGCAGAGGGCTGGCTGAAGGCCGACGATCAGGTGCTTGGCCGACCCGTCGATGTCCTGACCATGCCCGATGGGGCCTTGCTGGTTTCGGATGACCAGGCGGGCGCCATTTACCGGATCAGCTATTCATCAACGAGTCATTGATTCATGAGCCAGCAACATCAGGCAGAACATCTTTTTCACGGCAGCTTTGCAGAGGAATATCAGCTCCTGCATCGCATCTGCCCCCCGGCTGCGGAGATGAGTCGGCGCGTGGCAGACTTTGTCGCGCACTGGCAGTCCCCGGAACCATCAGGCCCGCTGACCTTGCTTGAGCTTGGTTGCGGCACCGGCATCACCACCAGTGCCTTGTTAGGGAGCCGATCGGATATCCGGGTCTTCTCCGTTGATAACGCTCCCGCCATGTTGTCGCAGGCACGGGCCCATCTGGCAGAGTCGATTTCCGAAGGTCGTCTTGAATTGCGTCAGATCGATGCGCTGGGTGCTCTTCAGTCCCTCGAGAGCAACTCCATCGATATCGTCGCTAGTGCTTATACGCTGCACAACTTTCTATTTGGCTATCGCCATCAGGTGCTCGCGGAAATTCGTCGGGTCCTGAAGCCGGGTGGGGTCTTTGTCAATGGAGACCGTTATGCACTGGACGATCCCGCTGCCCATCTGGCCGCTACCCAGGAAGAGCTCCGGGGCTATTTTCGCGTCTTTCTGGGCGAGATGAAGCGTCCCGATCTCCTCGAGCAATGGGTGGTGCACCTTTTTGGCGACGAGTCCGAGGAGCACATCATGCGGCTGACTCCGGTGCTGGAAGAGATGGCCTTGCTTGGCTTCGGGGAAGTGACGGTTCATTACCGTGATGGCGTGAACACCCTGGTGAGTGGAGTGAATCCATGGCGGTAGCCCGTGGCAAGGATCGGAAGAGCGTTTATCGCTGCACCGAGTGCGGTCACGTCCAGAGCAAGTGGGCGGGTCAATGTCCCGGTTGCGGACTGTGGAACAGCCTGGTTGAGAGCGTCGAGGATCGCCCGTCTGCGGGTGGGAGTCGATTTTTAGGGTATGCCGGGGCGGCAGGCCCGCTGACGTCGCCGGTCTCGCTCGCCACGGTCGAAGCTGAGGATATCCAGCGGACGCCTTGCGGGCTGGAGGAATTCGATCGGGTTTTGGGTGGAGGATTGGTGCCCGGTTCGGCCGTGCTGATCGGTGGCGATCCGGGAATCGGCAAATCCACCTTGTTGCTGCAGACGGTGTCCGCGCTCAGCTTGCATCATAGTGTGCTCTACATCACGGGTGAGGAATCCATCAGCCAGGTGAGTCTGCGGGCCAGGCGTTTGCATCTACCCTGTGATTCGCTGCAGATTCTGGCCGAAACTGAGCTCGAACGAATCCTGGCGACGGCGGACCGCCATAAGCCGGCTTATCTGGTGGTGGATTCCATCCAGACGGTCTACAGCGAAGCCTTGCAGTCTGCTCCGGGATCGGTGGCTCAAGTCCGGGAATGTGCGGCGCAATTGGTGCGATTTGCAAAGCAGACGGGGACCACGGTCTTTCTGGTCGGCCATGTCACCAAGGAAGGCGCATTGGCCGGTCCACGGGTGCTGGAGCATATGGTGGATACCGTGCTCTATTTCGAGGGCGATACCAGCAGCCGGTTTCGTGTCATTCGTGCTTTCAAGAATCGATTTGGCGCTGTCAACGAACTCGGCGTGTTTGCCATGACTGAAACCGGCCTGAAGGAGGTCAAGAACCCTTCGGCCATATTTCTCTCCCGGGGTGACGAGGACGCTGCCGGCAGCGTGGTCATGGTCATGCGCGAGGGGAGTCGTCCCTTGCTGGTGGAAGTGCAGGCGCTGGTGGATGAATCGCATCTGCCGACCCCGCGCCGCGTCGCCGTGGGGATGGACAACAACCGCCTGGCCATGTTGCTGGCAATCCTGCATCGCCATGGCGGTGTGCCGATCCTGAATCAGGATGTCTTCGTCAATCTGGTGGGCGGATTACGTTTGAGCGAGACGGCGGGGGATCTGGCGGTGGTGCTGGCGATAGTCTCCAGCTTCAGAGACAGGCCGATACCGCGTGACTGGGTGGTCTTTGGTGAGTTGGGACTGAACGGCGAAGTGCGGCCGGTACAGAACGGTGAAGAGCGACTGCGTGAAGCCGCCAAGCATGGGTTCGCCCATGCACTCGCGCCATCCAAGAATATCGTCAAAGGCCAGAATCCCGGGCTAAACGTCATACCAGTCAAAAGTCTTCGTGATGCGATCGCGGCGCTGTGAAGCGCGGGCGCGAAAAGCCGAAAAGCCTTCAGATAATGACCTGAGTTCCCAGTTCCACGACGCGATTGGCCGGTATGTTGAGGTAGCTCGCCGCGCTGCCTGCATTTCGCGCGAGGGTAATGAATAACCGGATGCGCCAGAGCGCCATTTTTTTTGAAGGCTGGGCAATCAGGGTTTCCCGGCTGAGAAAGAACATAGTGTCGCCGGGATCGATATCGAATTCCCGACTGCTGGTCTTCAAGGTTTTCGTGATGTTGGGTTTTTCCGCGAATCCGTAATGGAGGTAAATGCGGAAGAGCGAATCGGCCAGTTTCACCACCTCACGCCGACGATCGGGTGCCACGCGGGGCACCGGCTCGGTGATGATGGTCATGATCACCACATTCTGATGCAGCACCTTATTGTGCTTGAGGTTGTTCACTAGCGCGAGCGGGATGCCCTGGCGACTGCTGGACAGAAAAACCGCGGTACCGTCCACCCTGACTGGTGGATTCTTCTGAAGGTGCGCCAAAAAGTCGCTGACCGGCATGGCTTCTTCCTGCAACCGTTGCTGCACAAGTTCACGTCCACGGCGCCAGGTACTTAGTAACAGGAAAACGACAGTGCCGATGACCAGTGAAATCCAGCCGCCGAGAGGAATCTTGGGGATATTGGCGGCAAAGAAAGCCAGATCCACGGTCAGGAAAAAAAGACCGGTCAAACTGCCGATCAGTGGATTCCATTTCCACAAGCTCAGCATCACCACAAAGGCCAGCAAGGTGTCGATCGCCATCGTGCCGGTGACCGCAAGCCCATACGCGGAAGCCAATCGGGCGGACGATTGCATGCCGAGGATCAGGGCGATGACGCCGATCAGCAGCACCCCGTTGATGAAGGGGATGTAAATCTGGCCGCGCTCCGCTTCCGATGTCTGGCGGATATTCAGACGCGGGCAAAATCCCAGCTGAATAGCCTGGGCGGTCAGCGAAAAGGCGCCAGAGATGACCGCCTGTGAGGCAATGACAGTGGCCAGCGTGGCCAGAATGATCATGGCGGACATCGCTCCCGGCGTGATCATCAGGTAGAAGGGGTTCTGTATGGCGGACGGATCGCGCATGAGCAATGCACCCTGGCCGAAATAGTTCAGTACCAAGGCGGGCAGGGCAATCAGGAACCAGGCCTTGCGAATGGATGAACGGCCAAAGTGCCCCATGTCTGCATAGAGCGCTTCACCCCCGGTGACCGCCAGTACGACGGCCCCCAGGATCAGGGTTCCTGCAAATCCGAACCGAACAAAGAAGGAAAAGGCATGGACCGGATTGAGAGCCGCGAGCACCTCGGGCGTCTGATACAGGCTCCGAAGGCCGAAGCCAGACAGGGCACAGAACCAGATCAGCATGATGGGGCCAAACAGGGCTGCCATCTTGGCCGTTCCGCGTCGCTGAGCAAAAAACAACAGGACCAGAACGGTCAGTGCCAATGGAATCACATAGGGTTCAAGTTGCGGCTTGAGAATTTCCAGTCCCTCGATGGCGCTCAACACCGAAATCGCCGGGGTAATGACGCCATCACCATAAAACAGGGAAGCACCCGCCAAACCAATCGATAGAATGACGGATCGCATGAGGGGACTGATCCGGGCCTTTTGGACGACCAGAGAAATCAGCGCCATGATGCCGCCTTCTCCCTTGTTGTCAGCCCGCATGATGAACATCACGTATTTAATTGAGATCACGATCATGATCGCCCAGAAGACTAGGGACAGAACTCCCAGTACATTCTGATGAGTGGGTTGCAAACCATCGGTGCTGGAAAAGCAGACCTTCAGTGTGTAGAGCGGGCTGGTGCCGATATCACCGAAGACCACGCCGAGTGAGGCGATGACCAGACATTTTTTTTCACGAGGCTGGAAGGCGGAATAGCTGATGGGTTCAGGCATGGGGGGATATGTGGCAGCTCACGCTCTATGGGGCCGAGTCTTGCTTTGGGTGTGAATTATTCGCTGGCTTGATGCTGATGCTAGACTTTAGTCGCCCTTTTGGCGCGAGTTTTAATCGGACCGTGGCGTTAAATGTGTGGCGAACGATACACGGCGGATCCATTGACTGACAAGGCAAGGGGATCTGCTGAGCGTATTTCAGGTTCCAGCAAAGTCTTTATTTCGGAGTGTTAAAGCGATGTCATCACCTTGGTCATTCAACGCTTTTATCAAGCATTCAGCCGCCGCATGGTTTCTTGCTTCAGGGGTCACTTTGGTGGGATGCGCCTCGATGGAGGCTAATGAGGCCATCCAGACCGAGAAAATGCTTGCCGCGGCCAACTTCCAGATCAAATTGGCCGATACTCCGGACAAGCAGGCCCATCTTCAGACCTTGACTCAGCACAAGCTCGTGCCGCACGAGAAGGACGGGCAGATTTATTACGTTTATGCCGATGCCACGACCTGCAAATGCGTTTACTGGGGCAATGAGGCGGCTTATCAACGCTATCAGCAATACGCGTTGCAGCAGGAGATTGCCGATGAGCAGCGCATGGCCGCCCAGATGAACCAAAATGCCGCAATGAATTGGGGAATGTGGGGCCCGGGTCCGTGGTGGGCCTACTGAAGCCTGGCCGAAGATCTGTTGGCGTGCCTCCCTTGACACGGCATTGCCCGGTCATTACATTGCTCGACGTTTCGATGCGAAACTATTAGCCTCACCTCCTTTCCACTCTTGTTCGGGACTCTTGGTCCGGGGCATGAGTAAAACCCGAATTGAACTACACGGGAGCCCTTCTAATGATGACTCTTGCCCCAGGAAAAAACCGTTTGTTCGTCGGACTCGGCTCGGCCTTGCTGGCACTGATCGCCGGCGCCGCGAACGCTGCGGAGGACACACAAGTCACCGCCGAGCGTGGCGCCACCATCTTTCAGGAAAATTGCGCCAGCTGTCATGGCTCTGATCTGGGGGGTTATCTCGCCCCGGCGCTCAACAAGGAACGACTCAAGGGCCGAAGCCCGACTTCGCTTCGGTCCACCATCATGGCGGGCTCGTTCGATACGCTGATGCCTCCCTTCTATGGGAAGCTGTCCGATGAAGAGATTCGCTCGGCGGTCAAGTACATTTCCAGCACAGACAAGCTCGATCCACAGTGGACGATCGATGACATCAGGAAGTCACTGAAGATTCATGTGGCGGATGAGTCGACGCTGCCGGACAAGCCCGGGTATGCCATCGACAATTTAGATGACATCATCGGCGTGGCTGCCCGGGGCCGATTCGGTCGTGGAGAGGGTTCCAAGGCGGTTTTTATCAATAGTGCCACCAACACCAAGGTCGGCGAGGTGCCCACCAAAACGGCGGCGCACATCATCGAATTCAACCCGGTGAATCCACGGTGGGCGTACGTCAAGACCGACACCGCCGAGGTGTACAAGGTCGATCTCTACTCCATGAAAGTGGTACGTGAGGTCAAGACTGGCCTGAATGGCCCAGCGCTGGGCGTCTCCCGAGACGGCAAATACCTGATGGCCGGCTCGTTTGTGCCGCACAACGCGGTGTTGCTCAACGCCGATACGCTAGAACCCTTGAAGTATTTCAAGCTGGAAGGGGTCGACCCGGACGGCAAGTTCGTGACTTCTGATTCCGGCATGATCACCGGCACTCCGTTCGCCGACATCTTCGCCATCGCGCTGGAAAATTCCGGGCAGGTCTGGGTAGTCGATCTTAACAAGCCCGATTATCCAGTGACCGCCATCACCGATGTCGGCCGGCACCTGCACGATGCCTTCCTGTCTCACGGCGGCAAGAACCTGATGATTGCCTCCTACGACGACAGCATTGTGGCGGCCATCGATCTGGAACAGCGCAAGATCATCAAGAAATTGCCAGCTGGCTGTGTACCACACGTCGGCGGTGGCTCCGTCGTCAAGGTCAATGGACGCACCCTGGGCTTTGGCACGAACTTCGGCGATTGCGATCATGAAGTCGTCAGCGTCTGGGATCTCGACAAGATGGAAGTGGTTAAGCAGGTTCCGGTGTTGGGTGGTACGGAATCCCCCGCCGCACATCCGAATGCTCCCTATGTGGCGGTTGACATCATCAGCAAGGATCGCCGGGCACGGACCATCCAGCTGATCGACAAGAGCACCCTGGAAGTGGCCAAGACCCTAGATGTCGGCGGTCACGCCTATTTCCCGGAATACAACGCCAGCGGCAAGCTACTGTTTGTCAGTGCCGGCTACACCGGGGATGAAGTCGTCGCGTTCGACTCGACGACGCTAGAGCGAGTGGCCGCTTTCACGATGGAGAGTCCGGCCGGAATATTCTCCCGGGCACGGGCGAAATTCATGACTCGCGGCCTGGCTCCCGGCAATCTGTAAGGTCCCGGCCCATTGAAACGGGTGGAACGGCAATGGTCGTTCCACCAGACATTCTGATAGACAGTCGAACGACTGCTCAAAGAGGCGATATCCAATGAACAAGATCATCATGGCGGTACTCGCGACCGCTCTCCCGCTCGGTGTTACCCAAGCCGCTGATGTTGCTGCCGGCAAGGAAAAGGCCTCCAACGTGTGCGGGTCCTGTCACGGGGTAAACGGCATCAGTTCCTCGGACGCATTCCCGAATCTGGCTGGGCAGAAGGCCGCCTATCTCGAAACGGCACTGAAGTCTTACCGGACGGGAACCCGAAAGGCACCGATCATGAACAACATGGCGGCCAACCTGTTCGACAAGGACATCGAGAATCTGGCGGCCTATTTTGCAAGTCTCAAACCCGCACCCTGATTCGGCGTGCGCCCTGTTTTTCTTATCGTGCTGGCTCTTATTTCGCAAGCGTCTTTGGCAGATAGTCCGCCTCTGGAGCGGCAGCAGGCATTGCTGGAACTGCTGCATCAGGACTGCGGATCCTGTCATGGGATGACTCTGCAAGGCGGGCTGGGTCCCGCCTTGCTGCCGTCGGCACTGGAAGGCAAATCCGCCTTGATGCTGACCGCGACCATTCTGCAAGGCCGGCCCGGAACCGCGATGCCGCCCTGGAGCAGTCTTCTGACGCAACAGGAAGCGGAGTGGCTGGTGACACAGCTAAAACAACCCGCCCCACCTCAAGATGCAAATCGGCACTGATGCGCAATCAAAACCTGAATAACTTCAGATATTTCCTCGTATGCCTCATGGCTACCGTTTTCCTGGTCAGCCTGCCCCGGGCACCATTGGCAGACGTTCGCGGGACGGGTGATCTGGGACTGGTGGTGGAGCGCACCAGTGGCAGCCTCACTGCAATAAACAGCACGACCCGCCGTGCGGTGGGAAAAATTACCGGGTTGGGCGATCTTTCCCATGCCAGTCTCGTTTATTCGCCCGATGAGCGCTATGCCTTCGTGTTCGGTCGCGATGGCGCACTGACCAAGGTGGACGTGCTGGAGAACAAGATCGTCAAGCGGGTAGAGCAGGCCCATAACAGTGTCGGCGGCGCCATCTCTCAGGATGGTCGGCTGATTGCCACTTCCAACTACGATCCGGGTGGCGTTCGCGTATTTTCCGCCGATACCCTGGAGAAGGTGGCTGATATCAAGGCCGAATATGGCGATGGCCAGCTGGCGAAGGTCGTTGGCCTGGTCGATGCCCCGGGGCAGAAATTCGTTTTCAGCCTGTTCGAAGCCGGGGAAATCTGGACCGCGGATCTGCATGATCCGAAGAATCCGAAAATACAAAAGTTCAAGGCCGGCAAGGAACCCTACGATGCCCTGATTTCACCCGAAGGGCGTTACTACATCGCCGGGCTTTTTGGCGAGGACGGCCTGGCCCTGCTGGATTTATGGAACTCGGATGCCGGCATCCGGAAAATCGTCCCGGAGTACGCCAAGAACGATCCCAAATTACCGGTATTCAAGATGCCGCATCTGGAGGGGCGGGCACTGGTTGGCGATTACTGGTTTCTGCCGGCTGTCGGTCATCATGAGATGCTGGTCATTGATCGCCGCGAATGGAAAGTGGTCCGCAGGATTCCGCTCGACGGCCAACCCGTCTTTGTCATTCCCCGCCCGGACGAGCGACAGATCTGGGTCAATTTTGCACTGCCCGACAACGACAAGCTGCAGGTGATCGATACCCGCGATCTCTCGGTCGTCCAGCGACTAACGCCTGGCAAGGCGGTCCTGCACATGGAGTTTACGCCCAAGGGCCAGGAGGTGTGGGTGTCGGCCAGGGATGATGATCAGGTCCTGGTCTACGACACGGAAACCTTCCGCGAAATGGCACGGATTCCGGCAGAAAAGCCCAGTGGCATTTTCTTCACTGCAAGGGCGCATCGTTTGGGACTTTGAGCGCGGCAGATTGTGCAGGGCATGGCCATTCATCAGCAGCTCTTGAACGAATTTCAGCGTGATTTCCCTTTGTCGCCCTCGCCCTATGCGGATATCGCCCTTCAATTGGGGGTGACAGAGGACGAGGTGCTCATTGCGCTAGGGAAATTGGTCGAAAATCAGTCCATCAGCCGCATCGGTGCCATCGTGCCGCCCAACTCCATCGGAGTCAGCCTGTTGGCCGCCATGGCTGTCCCGGCGGAACAATTGGACGAGATCGCGGAATGGGTCTCCTCGCTGCCCGAGGTGAATCACAACTACGAGCGTGAGCATCGGTTCAATCTGTGGTTTGTCGTGAACGCCAGCCATGATGGCCACATGGAAGACGTTCTTGGACACATCCAGCAGCGGACCGGCCTCGCGATTCTGCGTCTGCCGTTGCTGGAAGAGTTTCATATTGACCTGGGTTTCCCACTGGAATTTATCGGTGCGACATGAGTGCACTGCCCTTCGATCCCTGGTTCACGGATCCGCGAGACCTGGCCCTGTTTGAAGCGTTACAGGAGGGACTGCCACTGGTGTCTCGTCCGTATGCTGCCATGGGCGAGCGCGTCGGTTACACCGAGGCCGAAGTGATTGGCCGTTTGCGTGAGTGGCGGGCTTCGGGTCTTATCAAGCGGCTGGGGGTCATCGTTCGGCACCGCCGTCTCGGCTATCGGGCCAACGCCATGGTGGTGTGGGATGTTCCGGATGCCGAGGTGAGCCGGGTTGCGGGACGCATCTGCCAATATTCGTTCGTAACCCTGTGCTACCGCCGGCCACGAAGAGGGTCCGAATGGCACTACAACCTGTTCTGCATGATCCATGGTCAGGACCGCGAGCGGGTGGAATCACAGGTTCGTCAACTGATCGAAGGCTGTGAAATGACCGCCTGGCCTACCGCGACCCTGTTCAGTACCCGCTGTTTCAAGCAACGGGGAGCCCGTTATGTCCCCGCACCCGGCACCATTTTGCCCAAACCGATTCAAGCCCTATGAACTACACCGAACGCGCCATCATCAATGGCTTGCAAGGAGGCTTTCCGGTCTGCGAACGGCCGTTTCTCGCCGCTGCCGAACAGCTTGGCTTGAGCGAGGAAACCTTGATCAATGGGCTTCGCTGCCTGCTGGACAACGAGACCCTGAGTCGTTTTGGCCCGATGTACCACGCCGAACGCCTTGGGGGTGCCCTGAGTCTGGTTGCCATGGAAATCCCCGCTGCAGATTTCGATCGGGTCGCCGACCAAGTCAATGCCTTTCCGGAGGTGGCTCACAACTATGCCCGCGACCATGCCTTGAACATGTGGTTTGTGCTGGCGACCGAAAAACCCGAGCGCAAGGACTGGATACTCGGCGAGATAGAGCGGGAGACGGGCTATCGTGCTTATGACATGCCCAAACTCGCGGAATATTTTGTCGGCCTGCGACTGGAGGTCTGAGGCATGGACGATCCCATCCTCCTGGATGAAACCGACCGCCGGATCATCCGAGCCACTCAATCCGGTTTGCCGCTGGTACCAAGGCCCTACCATGTCATTGCCGAGAAACTTGGATTGACGGCGGATGAGGTCATGGCGCGAATCGAGGATCTGATCGAGTTCGGCATCATCCGCCGTATCGGCGCGGTGCCCAATCACTACAAGCTGGGTTACACCGCCAATGGCATGACGGTCTGGGATGTGCCGGACGAGCAGGTGGATGTTCTCGGGAAGCGCATCGGCGCGCTCGATTGCGTGTCCCACTGCTATCATCGGCCCCGTTATCTTCCCCAATGGCCCTATAACCTGTTTGCCATGGTTCATGGCCGCAGTCGAGAAGAGGTAGAAGCCAAGGCGAACACCATTGCCGGATTATTGGGCGAACACAATCGGGCCCACACGATTCTCTACAGTACCCGCATCCTCAAGAAAACCGGCCTGCGGATCGGGGACTGAGCTTCACATCCAAGCCAAGCATCATGTTCAGAGTCAGTCAGTACATGGCCGAATTGCTCAAGCCACCCGTAGCCGAGTTGCCGGCGACATCGGGACGTCGTCGCCTGCCTGGCCCCGTGGTGATCTGGAACCTCATTCGTCGCTGCAATCTGACCTGCAAGCATTGCTACACCACTTCCGCGGATATCAATTTTCCGGGTGAACTGAGCACGAGTGAGGTGTTCACCGTAATGGACGACCTCAAGTCATTCCATGTCCCGGTTCTGATCCTCTCCGGCGGTGAGCCGCTTTTGCGTAAGGATATCTTTGGTATCGCCCTGCGAGCCAAGCAGATGGGTTTCTATGTGGGTCTCTCCAGCAACGGCACGCTGATTACCGAAGATAATATCGATGCCATCGACGCCATCGGCTTCGATTATGTCGGCATTAGCATCGATGGCATGCGCGAAACCCATGATGCATTCCGCCGGAGCGAGGGTTCCTTTGATGCGTCATTGCGGGGTGTAAGGCTTTGCCGTGAACGCGGAATCAAGGTGGGGCTGCGCTTCACCCTGACTCAGGACAATGTGGATGATTTTCCGGGGATGCTGAAGCTCATGGAGGATGAGGATGTCGACAAGTTCTATCTCTCGCATCTCAATTATGGCGGCCGTGGCAACCGTAATCGCAAGGATGACGCCGTGCATGCGATGACCCGACAGGTCATGGATGCCCTGTTTGAAAAATGTCTGGAACGGCTTCGTTCCGGTCGCCCCGCCGAATTCGTGACCGGCAACAACGACGCCGATGGAGTTTATCTGCTGAACTGGGTCCGACGGCGTTTTCCCGAGCATGTGGACACTATTCATGCCCGCCTCAGGCAATGGGGTGGCAATGCCTCCGGCGTCAATATCGCCAACATCGACAACCTGGGGAATGTGCACCCTGACACCTTCTGGTGGCACTACACACTCGGCAATCTGCGTGAACGGCCATTTTCGGACATTTGGAGCGATCTTTCTGACCCGCTCATGGCCGGTCTCAAGCAGAGTCCACGTCCGGTCGAGGGGCGTTGTGCGGCCTGTGGTTATCTCGATATCTGCAATGGGAACACCCGCGTTCGTGCCCATCAGACCACCGGAAACGCTTGGGCGGAAGATCCCGGTTGCTACCTGACCGATGAGGAAATTGGCCTCACCGTAGACCCAGCCCGATTCAATTGAAGCTCTTTTGCCCATGAACTACCTGCCAATTTTCATGAAGCTGTCAGGCCAGCGATGCCTGGTGATCGGAGGAGGGGAGGTGGCCGCCCGCAAGGTGGGGGCCCTGCTGCGTGCGCAGGGGTCCGTGACTGTGATATCACCCGAATTGGGCGCCGAATTATCGGCCTGGGTTCAGGATCAACGGGTAACCCATATCCGGAAAACGTTCGATCCGGCTGACATCGACGGCTTCAATCTGGTTATTTCCGCCACGAACCGTCGCGATGTCAATGAATCAGTGGCCGCATCGGCCCGAGCGCGAAACATCCCCGTCAATGTCGTGGATTGCCCGGAACTCTGTTCCTTCATCTTTCCCGCCATTGTCGACCGTTCGCCGGTGGTCATTGCGGTGTCCACCGGGGGTGCTTCCCCGGTCCTTGCCCGCCTGGTCCGCGCTCGTCTGGAAACTGCTCTGCCTGCCGCCTACGGTCGGCTGGCCAACCTGGCTGAAAGCGGTCGGCTGCGGGTTAAAAAAGCCATCCCCGACGCCACCCGAAGAAGGCGATTCTGGGAGTCCACCTTGCAGGGTGGACTGGCCGACCTGATCTTCTCTGGCCGAGATGATGAGGCACAGCTTCATTTTGATCGCCTGCTCGAATCCGAATCCAGCGAAACCGCGCAGGGGGTGGGGTTTGTTTCCCTGGTAGGCGCCGGCCCTGGTGATCCTGATCTCCTGACACTGAAGGCACTGCGAACGCTACAGGAGGCCGACGTCATCGTCTATGACCGGCTGGTTTCCCAGGAGATCATGAGGCTTTCGCGCACCGATGCCGAGAAGATCAACGCGGGCAAGGCCAGCAGCCGGCATACCCTGCCGCAGGAGGAAATCAATCAACTGCTGGTGCGACTGGCGAGGGAAGGAAAAAAGGTGGTCCGCCTCAAGGGCGGCGATCCGTTCATTTTCGGCCGTGGCGGGGAGGAGATCGAAACCCTGATGGCCGAGGGTATTCCCTTTCAGATTGTCCCGGGCGTCACGGCAGCGACCGGATGTGCCGCCTATGCGGGTATTCCCCTGACCCATCGTGACCATGCCCAATCCGTGGCTTTCGTCACCGGGCACTCCCGCGAGGGCCTGGGCAGCACGGTCGACTGGCAAAAGCTGGTCAATCCGCAGCAAACGCTGGTGGTTTACATGGGGTTGCAGGCTTTGCCGCAGATTCGGGATCAGCTGATCACCCACGGTTGCGAGCCGATGATGCCGGCCGCCATCATCGAGCAGGGCACCACACCACACCAGCGCGTGGTGACGGGAACGCTCGGGGACCTTTATGAAAAGGCGACTGCGGCGGGCATCGAATCGCCCGCGCTGACCATTATCGGACGGGTCGTGGAGCTACAGCAGAAACTCGCCTGGTTTCAAGGATCAGTCGATTCGGTTTAGTATTCACAGAAAATTACCGAAACGGAGGTCTGAAGAATGATGTCAACGCAAGTCAAGCTGATCGCCGGATTATTGGGTGCGACACTGGTCAGTGGCTGCGCCTGGGTGGATCTCAAGCCTCAGGGGCAAAACGTGAGGATCCTGACCGAGCGCGACGTCAAAAAATGCAAGCGGATCGGCCATGTCACCTCAAATACTACCGCCAGCATCGCCTACATCCCGCGGGATGATGATTCGGTCAACGAGGAACTGCGCAACCTCGGCCGTAACTATGCCGGCGATATGGGCGGCAACGCCATCGTACCGACGGGTCCCGCGATTCGCGGTGAACAGTCGTTCAATGTCTATCATTGCCACTGATGGTTGTTGAACTACCCTGAACCCTGGTTGAGAGGGATAGGGTTCAGACTGGCCGGGGGCGTCCATTCCAGCCGGATATGCGGCGACTCGGGTTCGGTGGCTGCAAAGTCGCTTGCATTCCAGAAGCCCCCGACGCTGGCGAGCTGATTGTCCAAATAGACAAGAGGAATTCTCTCCCTGATCCAGGTCGGCATGGCCACTTCCTGAAACAGTTTTTTAAGCTCGTGTGATCCCGCCCGCCCGGGCAGCCTGAGCCGTTCGCCTCCCTGCCGATAGCGGACTTCTACTCGCGACCTTTCCCATCGTTCGCGGCAAAGCCCCCCCTGGTTGCTGGGGATCAGCTTCAATTCGCCATTTCCACGCAGCTTCATAGTCTCCTGGTCTGGCGGCCAGTCAAGGAGGGTCTTGTTATCCACTGAAGCGAGTAGCGGCAACACATACAGCGCGCCACGATGACGGCAAACTTCAGCGTCCTGCCATCGTACCCGGGGATTTCGATCTGGCCCGGCACCCAGTCCTTCCCTCAAGATGCGTTCGATAACCACCGTATTGGGCATCCGGTAACCGGCGGTGCTGATCCATGCTCTCAAGGCCAGTTTTTGCCTTTTCAAATCCAGAGCGGCCAGGCGATTAGTGCTGATGGCCGTGCCATTGGGTTCAAGGAGGTCATTCAGCATTGTCTGCGCCTCGGCAGCCAGCAGTTCGCTGGCCTCGGCACAATGCCGGGCGGTCCTGGCCAGCGTCTGGCTTAGGCTGGGCCAGCGTGACTGCAACAAAGGGACGACTTGCTGCCGTAGAAAGTTACGATCGAAAGCCGAATCCGCATTGCTCGAATCCTCCACCCAATTCAGGTGACGGAGCGTTGCATAGGCAAGGAGGTCGGCGCGGGTGAGTTCCAGGAAAGGCCGTAGCAAGGTCCCATGGCCAAACTCCGCTTGTGCGGGCATAGCTGCCAGTCCATTCAGTCCTGAACCGCGAAACAATTGCAGCAGCACCGTTTCC
>DIVI01000031.1 GCA_002423305.1 Methylococcus sp. UBA6136
CGCAGGGTTTGGTACGAACAGAGCCGTTTACAAATCAGTAAATTATCCGTTCGTGCTGAGCTTGTCGAAGTATGAGCAGATAATTTTCGAGGCGCCTTAAATCCTTGCCTACGGCTACGGGACCCAAGGGCCCATTGCCGGTGACCAAAGTATAGAACATCCCTTATTTACCCATGTCACTCACCCTTCCTGAACGACTTGACGCCGTGCGGACCCGCATCGCCCTGGCTGAACGCAAGGCAGGCCGCCCCCCGCAGTCGGTCCATCTCATCGCAGTCAGTAAGACCCAACCGTCTTCCGCCGTAGCAGAGGCCGTGGCGGCGGGACAACGCCATTTTGGTGAAAACTATCTTCAGGAAGCCCTGGCCAAACAATCGGAACTGGCGAATATTCCCGATCTGGTCTGGCATTTCATCGGGCCGATCCAATCGAACAAGACCGCCCCCATCGCCGCGTATTTCGATTGGGTGCACAGTGTCGACCGTCTTAAGATCGCCCAGCGACTCAGCGAGCAGCGCCCCGAGGCTTTGGCTCCATTGAATATCTGCCTGCAGGTGAATGTCAGTGAGGAAGCCAGCAAGAGCGGGGTCAGTCTGGCTGAATTGCCCGACTTGGCTGCGGCAGTGGCCCAATTGCCCCGCTTGCGCTTGCGTGGCTTGATGGCCATCCCGGCGCCCAGCGACGATCCGGCATCGCAGCGCGCCCCGTTTAGAATCCTCCGGCAGGCGCTAGAAAACCTGAGTCTTGCTGGTCTCGATACGCTCTCGATGGGTATGTCGGATGACCTCGAGGCGGCTGTCCAGGAAGGGGCCACCTTCGTCCGCATTGGCACCGCCGTGTTTGGTCGCCGATCGGGCTAAGCTAAAATGCGGGCCAAATCAAAACAGGGACATCCAAGTTCATGAAGCAGCAAGCTCTCGGTTTCATCGGCGCCGGCAATATGGCGGCCAGCCTCATCAGCGGGCTCATCGCCGACCAGTATCCAGCCAACCAGATCTGGGTTTCCGATATCAACGAAGCGGCGCTCGCCAACCTGGCCGAGCGTTACGGTGTCCACACCACGACTCGGAACGCCATTGTCGCCGAACACGCCGAGATCCTGGTTCTGGCCGTCAAGCCGCAAATTCTCCGCGCGGTGGTCGAGGAACTTGCCAGCACTCTTCAGTCCCGACGTCCGCTGGTCGTGAGCATTGCCGCGGGCATTACTTCAGCGAGCATTGATCGCTGGGCCGATGGGCACATGCCCATTGTCCGCTGCATGCCCAATACCCCGGCCATGGTAAAGACCGGCGCGACCGGGTTATGCGCCAACGGATGCGTTTCCGATGCGCAACGCAGCCAGGCCGAGGCCATCCTGCGGGCGGTGGGGCTGACGGTCTGGGTGGACGAGGAATCTCAGCTGGACGCGGTGACGGCTCTGTCGGGCAGTGGCCCGGCCTACTTCTTCCTGATGATGGAAGCGATGGAAGACGCCGGGGTGGCTCTGGGTCTGGATCGCGCCACGGCCCGCCTGCTCAGTCAGCAAACCGCACTGGGTGCCGGGCGTATCGCCATCGAGTCGGAAGATCCGCCCGCCGAATTGCGGCGGCGTGTCACTTCGCCCGGCGGCACCACCGAGCGTGCCATCGCCACCTTTGAAGAAGGCGGATTGAGTCCGCTGGTGGCCAGTGCCATGGAGGCTGCCGCTCGCCGTGCGGCTGAATTGTCCGAACAGCTGGGAAACTGACAGGAGACAGATAATGACCGCCAATTACTGGGCCGCCCCCGTGATCTTTTTGATCGATACGATCTTCAGTATCTATCTTTTCGCACTAGTCTTGCGCTTCCTGTTCCAGTGGAGCGGGGCCGACTATCAGAATCCGCTGTCGCAATTCCTGATCAGGATCACCCATCCTCCCCTGAAATTTCTGCGTCGATTCATACCCTCGTTTGGCCGTATCGACACCGCAGCCCTTGTGCTTTTGCTGGCCCTGCAGATGCTCAGCGATACCCTGATCTTCATGATCCAAGGGGGGCTGCCGTCGATGGGATTCATTGCAATCTGGTCGCTGGCGCAGTTGCTTGAGCTACTGCTCAATGTCTATTTTTATGCGATCCTCATCCGGGCCGTGTTGAGCTGGATTGGTCCCACAGCCTACAACCCGGCAGTTTCCCTGCTTTACAGCCTGACCGAACCGCTGCTGCAGGCCAGTCGTCGCCTGCTGCCGGCGAGCGGCGGCATGGATTTCTCGCCGATCATTCCCATCATCGGCATTCAGCTCGCCAAGATGCTGCTGTTACCGCCATTGCAGCAATTGGCGACAGTTTTTAATGGGTGAATTTGTCACCCATGGCAGCAAAGCCGGGCGTGACTCATGATGTTCACTTCCAGTCCAGAGCCAGTCGCAGGGCTCACGTTGGAATTTAACAAAAGGATCATTAAGGACGGCGTCCCTCTTGGTGTCATCCTGACCGACCAACGGGAGGGAAGGATTTCAGGCTATGGCCCCCAGGCAAGCCAACCTCCTAGGCGACCGGCACGGAGTAGAATAGCCCCTAGCATTCCGAACGCCCCAGCTATGCACCGCAAGAAACTCCCCATCGGCATTCAGACCTTTCGAGAAATACGCGAGGCTGACTATTACTACGTCGACAAGACGCCCTTGGCCTTGCGCTTGATTGAGGGTGGTAAATATTATTTTCTGTCCCGTCCGCGCCGCTTCGGCAAGTCGCTGTTTCTCGACATGCTGGGAGAGTTGTTTGCCGGGAGTGAGGCATTGTTTCATGGGCTTTACGCCCATGAGCGTTGGGATTGGTCGACCGTGTATCCGGTTATTCGCATCAGCTTCGGCGGGGGCGTGCTGCATGAACGGGCGGCCCTGGATCAGCGCATCCGTGGCATATTGCAGGAGAATTCGGAACGGCTGGGCATCCAGTGCCGGACACCGGACGATATCCCGACTTGTTTTAGTGAGCTGATTCGTGGCGTTCACGCCGCCACCGGCCACCGTGTCGTCGTTCTTATCGACGAATACGACAAGC
This sequence comes from Methylococcus sp. UBA6136, assembly GCA_002423305.1. Taxonomy (GTDB): domain Bacteria; phylum Pseudomonadota; class Gammaproteobacteria; order Methylococcales; family Methylococcaceae; genus UBA6136. The sequence goes on from DIVI01000031.1 coordinate 3,022, forward strand.
CCATCCTCGACAACATAACCCAGCCGGACATGGCCCGCCAGATGCGCGATGGCTTGCGCAATTTCTATTCGGTCATCAAGGATTCCGACGCCCACATCCGCTTTGCCTTTCTGACGGGGGTGTCAAAGTTCAGCAAGGTCAGCCTGTTTTCCGGACTGAACAATCTGAATGACATTACGGTGGATGCGCCCTATTCATCGATCTGTGGCTACACCGAAGCCGATGTCGACACCGTCTTTGCGCCGGAACTGGAGGGGCTGGATCGGCAGCAGATTCGTGATTGGTACAACGGCTACAACTGGACGGGAGAATCTGTCTACAACCCGTTTGACCTGCTGCTGCTGTTCGACAAGCGCCAGTTCCGCCCCTACTGGTTCGAGACCGGCACACCAACGTTTTTGGTGGACGTGTTGACCGAACGCCAGGCCTGGCTGCCCGAACTGGGTCAGCTGGAATCCAGTGCCGACATCCTCTCCACCTTCGATGTCGACGACA
>DIVI01000002.1 GCA_002423305.1 Methylococcus sp. UBA6136
CGTCGCCAACTGTCGAACCCGGGCTTGCCGGGTCTCTGTCTGGTTCATACCCCCTGAGGTCCAGCCATTCAGGTCGGAGAATACATTCCAGTCTTCCCTATAGGACACCTGTTGGGATCGGGCCGCTTTGATGCCAGGTCCAACTGTCATCGAAAGAGACAACCTTGGCTTAAGTGAGACGTAAGGGAGATTGATCGGAGATTGCCATGTGATATTGCACATAACCGGCAATTTGCCGTACATTAACCGACAGTATAGGAGCCCCCCATGACAACACTCTCAACTGTATCCACCGCTCGACTGGAAGCCAGAGTCAGCGCGGATGTACACGCACTGATTAAGCGTGCAGCCGAACTGCAGGGTCGGAGCATGACGGATTTCGTGGTCAGCACGGCCCAAGAAGCCGCTCAACGGGTCATCGAACAGAGTGAAGTCATTCGCCTGACATTGGCTGATCAACAATGCTTCGCCGACGCCCTCATTTCTCCGCCTGAACCCAATCCAGCGTTAAAAAAGGCTTTCCAACAACGTGAGAAGTTGCTGCGCCCTGCATGAATGGGGCATCGTTCCGTATTGCCCTCCTCGATAGCCAGAAGCACGAGCGCAGTCACTTTTGCTCCGCATCGGAACCGCTTAATCGTTACCTGAGGGAGCAGTCAACCCAGGATGTAAGTAGGCGCGTGACCGCCTGCTTTGTCGCCCTGAGTGATAGGGATCAAATTGCCGGCTTTTATACGTTGGCAGCAACCAGCGTCTTGCTCTCCGGCCTTCCAGAGAGCACTCAAAAGCAACTGCCGCGATATCCAACCGTGCCGGCCGTCTTGTTGGGTCGACTGGCGGTCGATCAAATGTTCGCCGGGCAAGGGCTGGGAGCGGCCCTATTGGCAGACGCCCTTTACCGTTCGGCACACAGCGACATTGCGGCCTATGCCTTGGTGGCGAACGCCAAAGATAAGACTGCGGCCGAGTTCTATCGTTATCATGGTTTCATTCCATTACCCGACGCCTCACTGACGCTGTTCCTGCCATTGAGCAAGACGCCCATTTAAACCAGTAACTGGTAGTGTCCACGACTCTTGCCGGGTGGGAATCCTACGTAGACCTGATCAATGGAGGCCCATAGCTTCTGGCCAAATAGCCGACGCGGGGTCCCGGAATCCGACCCGGCGGCCGCCATCAATTGTTTGGTCGCCACGGCCGGCATACCGCTCTAATACGCTTCCACCAGCGCCTGGATAAAAGCGATCATCTTGTCGCCCATCAGATTCAGCGGCGGCTTGCCGGGGATATAAAGCAGTGCATGGAAAACTTCATACGGGCCGTTATGGTGAACCCAGTCACCGTCTCGCATTGCGCCCCGGTTCATTGCTCATCAGATCGGAAAATGCCGGCATGGGTCCATTCTTTCATGCAATACATTGACGATCACAACCAAACCTTCCGCCTTGATCTGGTAGAACACCACGTGCTTGCCTATGGGATAACTGCGCAGTTGGTCATGGATTTCTGGGCGCGCCTTGCCCTGCAACGGATCGTCGGCGAGCCGCTGAAAGCAGCCGTCGATCATTTTCAGATAATTCACTCGCTGCTGCCGACCCCACCGCTGCTGGGTATAAAGTCCGATCTGCATCAAGCTCGCGTGTGCTTGCCGGGTGAGGCGGAATTCCGCCATCAGCCGCCCTCCCGGTCGAGGTCGTCCATGAGCTGGTCATGCGCATACTCGGCATAGACGCCTTTCTCGGCCTCTGCGATTCCGGGCAACAGTGCCTCTTTAAGCCGGGCTAGCTTGAGTTCATACAGTAACCGCTCATTGCCATCCACGTTACGAATGGCCTCACGAATAAATTCGCTGGCATTGTTGTACATGCCGCTGGCCACCTTGCTTTGAACGAGCTGCATCAATTCGGGCGTGAGTGAAACATTCATCGTTGGCATACGGCACCCCTTGTTGGTGTTGGCAAGATCAATACAAAGATTGCCACAGGCCTGATGGGCCAGCAAGCACCTCCCGCAGGCAGGCACACCGCAAACGGTACTCTTTCTGAATTGCCCGTGTCCGCCCGCCGGGAGTCAGTCATTCCGTTCAAGCCAATAACTGGTAATGACCCCGCGACTTCCCAGGTGGAAATCCCACATAAACCTGATCAATGGAGGCCCATAGCTTCTGGCCAAATAGCCGGCGCGGGGTCCCGGAATCAGACCCGGCGGCCGCCATCAATTGTTTGGTCGCCACGGCCGGCACACCGCTCTTGTAAGCCTTTACCAGTGCTTGGATAAACGCGATCATCTTGCCGCCCGTGAGATTCAGCGGCGGCTTGCCGGGAATATAGAGCGTGGCCGAATAAGCGTCCTTCTTGACCAGTTCAACCACCATCCCGCCTCGCGCCAGTTGCTTGGAGTGTTGGTAAAGAGAAGCGAGTTGATCCATATCGATCAAACCATCGCCTGCCTCGGTTGCCAGTAGATCTGGCAAGGCGGTGATCACATTGGCGCCCAGACAGAGCGGGTACTCTCGACCGGCTGCCAACACCAGACCTACGCCGCGGGCATTCATGGCGCGGAGTTGAATATCGAGCCGCTGCAAGGTGATGGGTTTGGCAAGGTTACGAGCCAAGTAGCAGGGCACCCGGTCTTCGCCGAGTTGAATCTCGCCCAAGAAGGTCAGGTCATCATCCAGTTTGGCCAGTGACATCCGGGCCAAGCAGGGTTTCAACCGCCTGAGGATCATCTCCTCCAACCATTCGGAGCGAATCGTGTACTTGTCCATGTTGGCCACCGGTATTTCGACCGGAAGACCGTCGGCTGGATCGTCGTACACCAGCCAGCCCGGCTTGCCGGCCGAGCACACCGGCACCTACTGCTCGACTTCCCCTGACTCGACCCGGAGCGTTGTAAAACGTCCCCGCCGCTCGATGAATCGACCGTCCACCAAACTTTCGAGATCCAGCCCGCGTTGCTGAAAGAACTGGCCGGGCAGTTCGGAATGGCCCTGATCGTAGAGTTCGAGCAGGGCCGGAAACAGAGCACGCTCATCATCAACCGTTAGCACCCTGATGGTCTGCAGGATGTCCCACGCCTTGAGCAGCGCGTAGCCTAATTCCCGCTGAACGGCATCCTGATTGCTGCGGATATTGCACCGGTTCGGGTCGGACAGATGGATATTCAGCGTGCGCGTTTTGCCATCGCCATGCCAGGTGTAACGGACGACGATGACAATTTTGGCGAGACAGCTTGCATGGCGAAATAGATGGCCTGGATCCTGACCTCGATCGATACGGTGTGGGACGCGCTGTTTCCGGCCGAGCAGGCCAGCGTGATACGGACGCTGATTGAGCGGATCACGATCAAGGGGGATGAACTGCTACTGGAATGGAAGCATCAGGGGTTAGCCACACTCCTAAGCAACCACGGAAAAACACAGCGACTGGAGGAGGCCGCCTGATGAAAATCACATCCCAGACCCCGGGCGTCACCCGTGTACCGATGAAGTTGAAAATGCGTGGCGGAAAAACCGTCATGGTTCTCCCGGATGGGACCCGCGTCGTCGAGCGGCGTTAGGTCACTCTCGATAATGCGATGGTCAAGGTCATCGCCCGCGCCTTTCGCTGGCAGCGTCTGCTGCAGGACGGCGCATTCTGCTCCATTGGTGAATTGGCCCGGGCCGAGAAGATCAATCCCTCCTACGTCAGCCGGGTGTTGCGACTGGCGTTTCTATCACCGTAGGTCATTGAGAAGATTCTGGAGGGTAAACAACCCGCACATCTGACCCTGACGGATTTAATGACGCCCTTCCCGGCGGACTGGACTTTCCAGGAGCGGATGTTTCTGAGTGGGGCGCCGGACTGAATGGTCTGACTGTCTTCATCGTCAATTCATGAATGGACACCACATGCTGTGCAATAACTTCTGTGTAATCACAATATATTGACCTTGCTCACCCCGCCGTGACACTTTTCAACAGCCGACACATCACGAGCCCACCATGACCTATCACGATAAACGCCTGATTGGCGGCCAAGAGGGCATCAATAACCTGATGCCGGCCAAGTATCCCTGGGCCTGGGACATGGTGCAGAAGTCCATAGCCAATACCTGGTTTCATCACGAAACCCCGATGGGTCGGGAAAAATACAGCTACGAGTTCGAACTCTCGGACACCGAGCGCCAACTATTCCTGGATGTCTTTGCGACGCTCACCACCAGCGACATTGCCATCCTGCGCAACCTGGCAGCCTGCGTCCTGAAGCAGATTACGGCGCCCGAGGTGGAGTTGTACTTGGCCACGCAAATCGCTGAGGAACGGGTTCACACCATCACCTACCAGCACATCATCGAAGTGCTGGCCCTGGGTGAGGACACCATCTACTCACGTTATTTGACCATCCCGGAAATCAAGGCGAAGTTTGAGTTTGCCGGTAAGTATTCCGACATGATCGCCCACTTCCATTCAACCTAAAAACCGCAGTTGCCCTCGCTAATAGCGAGTAACGAGGGGTATTTCGGAGGCCCGACTGCCGCGATGGTTTGTTTGAGATGCTCGCATACGCAGAGCCAGACGGTACTGTCCAGCAACTGCTCCGCAATCTCTTTCGCCCAAGCCTGAAGCCGCGCTGAGACTTGCATCAAGACCTGTCGCGCTTGGTCAAAATGGGCGTGCAATCCGGTCAGGGTAATCGTGGTTTGCCCCGCATGTTCGGTTCGGCGCCCGATGGACGACATCAACCACGGACGGCTGGTGATCGCCTCACGACGAGCCTCTGGGCTGGCTAGGCGGACGAATAGGCTCCACCAGTTATAGATGAGCGCCACTGCCCGCGCGGAGAGTTGGCAGCGGTGCAGGTCATGGGTGGTAAAACCACCCCAGCCCCATTGGTTTTTGAGCTCGTCGAAAGCGTTCTCCGCATCGGCGCGGTCTCGATAGAGTTGCCCAAGACTCAGGATCTCATGGTCAAGATTGGTCACCAACACGGCATATTCGTAGCCGGTCATCTGCTTGCCGTGCTTGCGATCGGCCTCGATGAAGCCGAGTAGCTGTTGTCCGCTGGGGTCTTCTTGAGCAATCAGCATTCCCCCTTTCAAGGGACGGCGTAGCACCGCTACACGGCGAGGCGATTCCCAGCCGGTCAGCCTCAATTCGCTGTCCCGACCCTCCCAGCCTTGGCCTGCATCGGTCCAGTCGCGTTCGCGAAACAAGCGTTCGATCAGGCGTTTAACATGCTTGGTCAGCTTGAGTTTGAACAGGTAACCTTGTTGCCGTTCTTCCAATGGGCGCATCAGGGTGTCGGAGCCAAACCCACAGTCGCCGCGCACGATCGTGGGTCGCCGGTCTTCTGGTAGGTGGTCGAGCACTTGCAGCAAACCGGGCAGGCCGTGGCTGCCGGTGTGTTCATTGCCGGCTTTGACTTCGACACCGAGCACGAGGCGCAATCCGGCCATCAGGTAGGTGTGGTAGCTATGCGAGGGGCGGCCGGGTTTTTTCGGGTTGTAGGAGACCACCGCCCCTTCCTGTTTGCCGTAGAGCGGTTTGACGGTGGTGTCGATGTCGAGGATCCAGGGGACGTCGAGCAGTGGGATGACGCTGTCGCTGAGGTGGCGGTCCAGCCAGGTCACCCCTTTATCCTCCGGGATGGCGCTCAGTGCGCGGCGCAAGGCGTCTTCGGATATGACTTTGTTCATCTCCAGCAAGCCGGGATTGACGCCGTCGCCGCGGATGACGGTGACATGAGCATAGCGCTTGTGACCCGCGAGAATGGAGAGCATCCAAGTGCCGAGAATATCAGCTATGCCGGGGGCGTTGGGGCTGGTGTAGGCCAATGGACAGGTTTCTGTCCAGCGGGACCAAAGGCCGGTGAGCCCGAGAAATTCGATGAAGTAGGCGAGCTGACCCATCGGGGTGGCGGCACTCGATGTCTCCCAGCGAACCTGAATCTTGCCCGCCGGCGTTTGCACGCCAGCGCAACGTTGCAGAGATTCTTCAGCCCGAATCCGCTGCCGTTTCGACTCACCCATAAGGTGACTCCTTCATGTGTATTGGAACCCGCACTTTGCCTGAGTTCTCGACTCGTTTCAGCTGTTTAACTGCGGTTTCTAGGTTCATTGGAGGAATTTGTCGAAGGGCTGATTTTCTACTACGCCATTTTCGAAGGCATCTGGTTCTATAACGGCTTCAGTCCTATCTTCAGCCTCCAGCGCCGCAACCTGATGGCGGGCACAGGCACTCAATTGCAATACATCATGCGGGATGAGGCGAACCACGTCGCCTTTGGCATCCGTCTGCTACGGGGACTGGAAGAGGAGGAAGGTGTTCGCCTGGAACAGGATAAAGTCCATGACCTTTTTCGGCAGGCGCTACTCCTCGAAGAGGCTTATGCACACCGGGTGATACCGTCGGTCCTGGGTTACAACGCCCAGATACATGTCAAACAATCGCGCTTTCTGGCGAATCGCCGACTGAAACAACTCGGCTATGCGCCCCTCTTTGATACCGCTGAAAACGTTCTCCCTTGGCTGGATGAGCAAGTGAACGTGCAAAAGGAAAAGAACTTCTTCGAGACCCGCGTCACTGAATATCAGAGTGCTGCCAGCCTTGATGGCACTTGGGACTGAGGATCCGGATCATGCCACTGCCTTCTCTGGCCGCACTAATCGCTCTTTGGATCGCTGTGCCTGTGGCCACCGTTGACGCGGCCACGGTTGGCCCCGATCTCACTCTGCCAGAAGCAGACCGTCTGAACATCGAAACCAGCTTGGGAAAAGGAAGTCTTGGCCCACCGGTGCCGGCACTCAGTATTGACGAGTCATCGCATTGGTTTCCCACACATCCCGGCACAAAGCTTTTCCAGGTCAGTCAGGGACCTGATACCGGATCTCTGCAATCCGTTGAATGGAAACCGGCGCCAGCCAACCCCACCAGTGGCCGATATCAGTTCGGCCATGAAGAAGTCATTCTCCTTCGAACCCAGAAAGACGGTAGTCTGGTGATCGAGGGAGTCGAGGATATTCAGGCGGAATCGGTGACTCGTTATGATCCGCCCGAACCGTTCTTGATTAAAGGGTTGGCGCCGGGCGAACATCAACAGACACGAATGTCGGTCAAGGTGTTCTCTTCGCAAGATCCGAAGGAAGTGCCCCATCAAGGCGAGTTGCAAGTGACTTATGAGTATCTTGGTGCTTATCGCCTTTCGGTTCCTGCAGGCACTTTCGATACCGTCCTCACGAAATCCACATTCAGCGGAAAGGTAGGTCCGGCGAAGGTCGAAGACATCCAATACCGGTTCTTTGCCCAAAAGGCGGGTCTGGTAGCCACGGTCGAGAACCGGCAGGTGTCTGCGCTGCTGGTCTATCAGTCGAACAAGTCTATCGCCAAGGTGCTCAGTCAATCGTCGCATTGATGAGGCTGACACCACGCAGCAGAACAGCCTCCTAACAACGCTGGATGATTACGCCCCAACACTGCTTTCGCAAGATCATCCACGTCGATATGGATGCTTTCTATGCAGCCGTCGAACAGCGAGATCATCCTGAATTGCGGGGCAAGCCGGTCATCGTCGGTGGGCAACCGAATAGTCGCGGAGTAGTCGCTACCTGCAGTTACGAGGCGCGGGCCTTTGGCGTGCGCTCGGCGATGCCATCCAGTCAGGCGATGCGGCTCTGCCCAGAGGCGATCTTTGTACCGCCTCGGTTTGAAGTGTATCGGGAGATCTCGGGCGAGATTCGGGACATCTTTCTGGATGTGACGGATATGGTGGAGGGTATCTCGTTGGATGAGGCCTATCTGGACGTGACCATGAGTTCGGCCTGCCAGGGGTCGGCTACGCTGATGGCCAGGGAAATCAAACAGCGCATTCGGAACTCGACCGGTCTCACCGCCTCCGCCGGGGTCTCCTACAACAAATTCCTGGCGAAAATCGCGTCCGACCGAAACAAGCCGGATGGCTTGTGCTGCATTTTGCCGCGCGCAGCGTCGGAGATTTTACGGGGCATGCCGGTGGGTCGGTTTCACGGCATCGGCCCGGCCACAGAGCGAAAGTTGTCCGCGTTGGGCGTTGAGACCGGGGCGGATCTGGAACGCCTGTCGCTGGAAACCTTGTCCCAGCACTTCGGCAAAGCGGGTGAGTATTACTACCGGATCGTGCGGGGGCAGGATGATCGTCCAGTCAATCCGAATCGGGCGCGAAAGTCCTATGGTGCCGAGACCACATTTGAAACTGACCTCGCAGACAGTCAGGTGATGCTGGAGCACCTCATCGCCTTGACTGAGCGGGTTTTGGGTAAGATGACCGCCCGCCAGGAATGCGGTTATACGCTGACCCTGAAGGTCAAATATGCTGACTTTGAGCAAGTGACCCGGAGTCGCACTTTGGGGTTTCCTTTTCTGCGGACGGCGGATGTGGTGCCGCACCTGATGGATCTGTTACGACGGACGGAGGCGGGTGAACGCAAGGTTCGCCTGTTGGGGGTGAGCTTTTCATCGCTGCTTGCCCTGTCCGTTAGGACTCGTGGGCAGTTGGATCTGTTTGATACGTTGTGTTGAGTACGAGATTTTGCCTCTCAGGATCTCACCGACTCAAGATAGTATTACACATGTTTTGGACGGTATTTATCTCGCCTGCTTCAGTTCGGTCGCAGCATCCCGCATCTCCTCTTTGGCCGAGGTTGTGTTGAACTGCTTGGCTTGTTCGATGGCTTGTTTGGTATTCTTCTCAGCTTCGAGCAAGTGAACCAACTTGGCGTGGTCTGGCTCTCCCTGAGCCTTGGCCGCTTCGATATGTTTGAGAGCCGCTTCGGCATGCTCCCGAACGTCACCTGAATCACCAGTGGTTTGAGCCGCTTTCTCAGCTCTTTCGAGGGCGGCATCCACGTGGCCGTCAGCGAAAACAACCCCGCAGCTAAATATACCCGCCGCAATAAAAGCCAATAAAAATCTGGCCGTCATAGTTTGATTCATCAACCTTAGTTCTTAGGCAGGTCCATGCTTTCAATCCCGACTTGCTGGCACTGCTTGCGCTTCATGAAGGCGCCAGGGGTCCCCATCGGATATTTGTCACGACAGGCGATATGGATCTTTTTGATGGCCAGTTGCAGCTGTTCTTTCTGAACCTGCTCCTGTTGCGCCTTGTTGGCTGAGGAAGCGCAGCCGGTGAGGCTGATCAATATGGCCGCTGAGATCAGGGTTTTCATGGTGTCTTGGATGGCCTGGTTTTGAAGGAATACTGGAGAATATTGAATCCGACGAAAGGACCTGCCGGACTGCGTGGCAGCCAGCAGGGTCTTTACATTAGATCAAGAACTCTTCGATCCGACGGCCTTCGTTGATTAGGGCCACCAACCAGCGGGGCTTGACGCCGCGACCGGTCCAGGTCTGATCATGATTGTGAGGATTACGGTATTTGGGGGCCACTTTGCTGCCTTTGCGGACAGAGACGGGCTTCTGGCCATCTGTGGTGATGGTGACCATGACGCCGATGGAGTCAGCCAGTTCTTTAATTTGGGCAATGACTGCGCGGCGGCTTTCTTTGCGTTTGTCTTCGAGGGCCTTCTGCGCTCTGGCCGCAAGGGCATGTAATTCTTCTAGAGAGAGATGGGAAAGATCTTGGCTCATGTTTACCTTTTCAATGAGTAATACTATGGGAGAGGTCATGATATCAGGGTTGCCCAATTCAGTCTTATTGCCATGTCAGGATTTTTGAATCCTCGCTGATAACCCGTGCCCCTTTATTGGCAAACCACTTTATGGAGTATTTCGTTCAAGCTGCCGGCCGGCCATGATTGAAAGGTGCCGCTGCCGGTGTCCTGAAAGACTACCTTCCCTTTGGCCATGGGTTTTCGATGAAAGCGGATAGCCATATCCCGAAGCTGATGGTGTGTGCAGTCCATCTCGATCTCTGACCGGACCGACTGAAAGGTACCGAACGATTCTTTGATCGGGACCGGGTAGTTGCTGAGGACGACAAGGGTAAATCCAACTGGAGTGGGCTGAAGGGTGGCGGGATCGAGGTAATAGCGCTCTCCGCCCACTTCCGCTGTGGCATAGGGTTGCCACTCGGCCTGGACGGCCAGGGAACCAGTGAGGAGCAAGGTGATGGTCAGAAGCCGTAGTCTTGCCGAGTGAAATCGTTGCCTCACCTCAGGTCCCGTTCTCATTGACGCTGTCGCGTAAGGGTTTTCCGGGCTTGAAGTGCGGGAGTCGGCGGGCAGACATGGAGAGTTTCTCACCCGTCTTGGGGTTACGGACCTGCCTGGCCTCATAGGCGCGGGTGCTGAAACTGCCAAAGCCGCGGATCTCGATACGGCCGCCCGATACAAGGGTCTCGGTCATCTGATCGAGCAGGACTTTGACGGCCACGTCGAGGGTGGCGAGCGGCAATTCTGGGTTGATCTCACCGAGGCGTTGGATGAGGTCGGATCGGTTCATGTGGGCCAGTGTGCGCCGAAAGGTTGGTAAGTGGGACCATGGACCCGTGTAAGGTTCCCTTCATTCTTCGCCCACCAAGGGTAACGTAAGATGAACGTTATCGAAGTGGAGAAGAGAGATGAAGATTCCAAAGCAGGTATACACCCAAGAGTTCAGGGAAC
>DIVI01000213.1 GCA_002423305.1 Methylococcus sp. UBA6136
GCCAGCCTGGGCAGCATCACCTCGTTGAGCACCCGGTACTGCTCGGCCACCAGGGCATGGGCACGCTGGCAGATGGCGCTTAGGGTCTCCTGCGGGGTGAGATTGTCGGGCTCGGTCCGGGTCGCGCCCAGCTCGGCGCGCTGGATCAGCCCGGCCGCGCGCACCTCGAAAAATTCATCAAGATTGGAGCATGAGATGCACAGAAAATTGAGCCGCTCCAAAAGGGGGGTCCGCTCATCCTTCGCCTGTTCCAGCACTCGCCGGTTGAACTCCAGCAGGCTCAGTTCCTGATTGATGTATAGCCGCCCATCAGTGAGGTCAACGCCGCCTTCCTCCACTGCCGGCAACAGGATCGCTTCGTCCGCGTTCCCATCGGTCGATCCCTCACCCACCATATACTTGGCGGCGCGCACCATGCGGGTTGCCTTGGATGGGCCAAACCCCGGAATTTTGATGAGCTGATCGATGTCGGCGTTCGCGAGCTCCTCCACCGAAAAAATGCCATGTTCGGCAAGGATGGTTCGGGTGGTTTTGCCCACGCCTTTGATCTGTCGGGTCGTCGTCAAGGAAATACCTGTGGTGTCATATTGGGGGAGGCCATGATATCAAGCCAGACCCGGCCGCGAGCATCGCCATTAGTCGATGCCAGATGCAAATCAGGCAATGGATTCGTCAGCAAACTTCGCGAGGAACTCGCCATAGCCCTCCTCCGTCAGTTTTTCTCTGGGCACGAATCGAATAGCGGCGGAATTGATGCAATAACGAAGCCCGGTCGGTGCCGGGCCATCATTGAAAACATGGCCGAGATGCGAATCGGCATGCCGACTGCGAACCTCGGTCCGCACCGAGAGCAAAGACCGATCCACGCGGGTCACGATATGGTCATCGACGATGGGCCGGCAGAAGCTGGGCCAGCCGGTGCCGGAGTCAAATTTGTCGACCGAACTGAACAGTGGCTCGCCGGAAACCACATCGACGTATATCCCCTCGGCATGGTTATCCCAGTAGGGATTCTGAAATGGCCGCTCGGTGCCGTCTGTCTGAGTGATGCGGAACTGCTCGTCGGTCAGCGCCGCACGCAACTCCTCGGGGGTGGGTTTCTTGAAACAGGAACAATCCCAGGACATGAAAGTGTCTCCAAATAGATGCGTCATGAAATGAATACGACCGGAATGGATGCTCACCATTCCGCAAAAGGCCAGCGTCAGCGATAAAGTTTGAGTCAGAAAGACACCACGAATCAATATCAAGCTGGAGCCTGGGTAGAAAAGTGTCATCCTGAAACTGTGATAGCAGCCGAAGAATCGCAGGCTAAGAGCAACACACAGCAAGGGGCAAGGCCTGGGTGGGGGCCATAGGACGAGATCCCTCGTTGCTCTCGGGATGACACGGAAAAGGCGGTGTCATCTTGAGGCTGTGATAGCAGCCGAAGGATCTCAGGCTACGGGCACCGGACGGGAACGGGGGCAAGGCCTGCTTGGGGGGCCGTAGGGCGAGATCCCTCGTTACACTCGGGATGACAATAAAAATCCCGGTGCCATCCCGGAGCCAGAATTCGGCATGCCAACTTCCCGGAGGGCATCAAGTCCCTCATCGGGGCCGGACCATCCTCCCCTTTCCTGCTATACTGCCGGCCGCTTTCGAGGTGCTCAGGGTGTGTCTTCACCCTGGGTTAAACGGGAAGTCGGTGAGGAGCCATCCAAAGCCGACGCTGCCCCCGCAACGGTAAATCGGTCAACGCTTGCCACTCAGCCACTGTGCATCCGCATGGGAAGGCGGCCAGCAGGTCCCAGGGACCACCGATGAGCCCGGATACCGGCCCCGGAACATTCCACCGACCGTTGCGGAGGGCAGCGCCGGCTCGATGTCCGTGGCCGGCTGTGCCTGTCTTTTTCGTCGATCCGATGCTGTCTCTGTAACTTTCTCTCATGCCGTGCGGGTGTGCTCGGCTTAACGAAAGGCAGAACCATCAGATGAAACTCGCTCTTCGCCAGCCAATGCTGGCCATACTTGCTATCCAAACTCTCCCGCTCCAGGCTGCAGAAGATGCCGTCCCGGAACTGGAAACCACCGTCGTCACCGCCAACCGCTATGAGTCGTCCGAACGCGAGTCGGGCACGTCCATTACCGTCATTACCGCCAAGGAAATCGAGCAGAGGCAACTGCTGACTGTTGCCGACATCATGCGACTGGTCCCCGGTCTTGATGTCATCAACAACGGCGGGCTCGGTAGGAGAACCTCCGTGTATACCCGTGGTGCCGGATCGGGACAAACGTTGGTACTGATCGACCAGGTCGAAATGAATGACCCGTCTGCCCCGGTTGGTTCGTTTGATTTTGCCAACCTGATGGTTGATGACATCGAGCGCATCGAAATCCTGCGGGGGGGCGAAAGCGCCCTCTACGGGTCCGATGCCATTGGTGGCGTCATCAACATCGTCACCAAAAAGGGCAAGGGCAAGCCAAAGTTCAACCTTGAGTCGCAGGGGGGCAGTTATGACACCTTCAAGGTAAAGGGCAGTGCATCCGGGGAAATCGACGACTTCAATTACGCGGCCACGGCCAGCGAAACCCAGACACACGGGTTTTCCACCGCGGATTATCTCTGGGGTAACCCGGAACGTGACTGGTACCGCAATACCACCTTTGACGGCCGGGCAGGTTACCAGGCTATGGAGGATCTCGATTTCGGGGTCAACCTCCGTTACAACCACGGCAAAACCGCATTGGATTACATGATGGGTAACGAGTACAACCCGATCCATCCATATGCACCCGTCGACGCCCTGAACTACACGGGGACCACCAGCGAGTTGTTCACGCGAGGCTTCACCCACTTCAAGGTGCTTGACGACTTGTGGGAACAGACCCTGGGTATTGGCTACAGCCAGACTAATCGCAATTACAGCAATTGGGACCCCAGCCTGCCCTACGATCTCTCGGGCGACTATCAGGGCACCAAGATCAAGGGCGACTGGCAAAACATTTTCCGCCTGACCACCAACAACACCCTCACACTCGGGCTGGAAGACGAGGAAGATCAATTAATGAACGAGAGTGAGAACTTGGGCACACAAAGCTACAACACCCAGGGCTACTATCTTTCCGATCAGTTCTCCCTGTTTGATCGCTCGTTCACGACCGCTTCGGTGCGCTACTCGGATAACAACCGCTCCGGCAGCAAGGCGACCTGGAGCCTGACCGAGGCCGTGCTGTTCAACGAGACCGGCAGCAAGCTAAAGGGCAACGTCGGCACGGGATTCAAGGTACCAACACTGTACGAGCTCAACGCCCCCTTCTATGGCAACCCCGACCTCAAACCGGAAACCAGCTTCAACTGGGATATCGGTTTTGAACAGGGCTTTTTCGATCAAACCGTGCAATTCGGCGCGACCTATTTCTCGAATCAGTTCAACAACCTGATTCAAGCTGATCCCGCCAACTTCTGGATTGCCGAGAACATCAATAGCGCTACCGCCAGCGGCGTCGAAGCCTTTTTCCAGATCAATCCCATGGACGACCTCGTCCTGCGCGGCAACTACACCTACGATGACACCCTGGATAAGGAGACAGACTCTCCCTTACTCCTTCGCCCCCGCAACAAAGGCAACTTTGAGGCCAACTACCGCTTCCTGAAGGGTGCCGATATCAACTTCATGGTGATTGCCGTTGGCGAGAAGGATGGCGTACTCGGCACCCGGATACCAGGTTATGCCATTGCCAACCTGGCCGGCAGCTATCAGGTCCACCCCAACGTCAAGCTGTTCGCCCGCATCGACAATCTGTTTAACAAGGAATATCAGGAAGTCTATGGCTATGGCACCACCCGTTTGGCGGGTTATGGCGGCGTTTCTTTGACATACTGATCGAGCGATCCTGATCCGACCACTTCCGTCCCCGCCACACCCTTTTTTGAGTGCGGCGGGGCAAGCTGGCCGGACACTCAACATCAACATACAGCAAGCCCTGGCCCGCCTGAATCCTGGGGCATTTGCATTTAATTCAAATAATTCAAAACACGTCCGAACCATTTCCGACTATTACAGTCGGATTTTTGGGTTGGCAAGCACACTTGCTTTTCGCCCTGTACCTGCCTCGATTCTTTTTGGCTCGGGAAACCAACGAGCTCATCACCGGAACAATTTCAATGAAACTACGAATCACCCTGTCAGCCTTGATCCTGTCTGTCACCATTACCGGTGTCAGTTTCGCCGCTGGCGGTCCGATGAATGAAGACCTGACGTCGCTTGCCGTGCCCGCCCAAAAGGCTCTGGATGCCGGCAAGGCAGGTGATGCAGCCGGCTTCCAGACAGAAGCAGAAGCCGCGCTGACCCAAGCTCGCACCATGCTGGATTCGGCAGCACAACAGCGAATCTGCGGCAAATTGAAGCGGGCGATTGATACCAGCAAATCCGGTGACCTTGCCGGTGCTACCCAAATGGTTGAAGAATCCATGCGCGACATGAAAAAAGCCGGCGCACCCAAGTTTGGTGGTGGCAGCTGATTCGCGGCTCTTAAATTCAAAATTGCCAAAACACTTACCGCCCCCAAACCGGGCGGTAAGTCATAACTCCTCACGGGGTCAGGTCTTGTCTTTTGCCTATCCAGAGGCTACCTTACCTCCATGTCCAGGCCATTACGAATAGAATTTCCCGGTGCGCTGTATCACGTGACCTCCCGTGGAGATGGACGCGAGGCGATTTACCTGGACGATGACGACAAGATCCTCTTCCTTAGCGTGCTTGCGAAGGTAGTGCGTGGATTCAACTGGGCGATCCATGCGTATTGCCTGATGGACAACCATTACCACCTGCTGATCGAAACGGCGGACGGCAACCTGGCAAGGGGCATGCGCCAGTTGAACGGGATTTACACTCAGCGCTTCAACCGCCGGCATGAGCGTGTGGGCCACGTGTTTCAGGGCCGGTACAAGGCCATCCTTGTTCAGAAGGAAGCCTACCTTCTGGAGTTGGCCCGCTATGTCGTGCTCAACCCGGTCAGGGCAGGGATGGTGACGCACCCTGAACAATGGACCTGGAGCAGCTATCGCGCGACAACCGGGGCATGCGAAACACCCCCATGGCTGACGACCGCATGGCTACTTTCCGGATTTTCAGAACGGCGCGAGCAATCCACCAGATGCTATGCCGCTTTCGTAGCGGACGGCCTGCATCAGGCGACACCCTGGAACGATTTGCGTCATCAGATTTTCCTCGGTTCGGAATCTTTTGTCGCAAGCATGCAGGCCAGGATCGACTCGGAGACCCCCTCGCGGGAGATCCCCGCGATTCAACAGAGGCCCTTGCCCAAACCGCTGGCCGAAATTGCTGCGGCACATGCACGTGATGAGGCCATTGCCCAGGCCTATGCTTCCGGTGGATATAGCCTGAAAGACATTGGCGACTACTTCGGCTTGCATTATTCAAGGGTCAGTCGCATTTTGAAAAATCACCAGATAGCAAAAGGCAAGACCTGACCCCTTCCATCAATGAGACGGCTCCGTGCCCAGAAATCCAATACTCATGGGGCTTCGAGGGTGCTCTCTCGTACGGTAAACAGTGGCCGTCTTAATAGAATAAAAAGGGACGAATTCGCCCAGCCAGAAAGGATGGTTTTGGGGCCATTGCAAGGACAATACCTTCGCGATGGCCCCGCTACTTGATCAATTGTTTTGCGTGTTGATCGGCACGAGATCAATATCCGTCCGGCGATTTCTGGCTCGTCCATCGAGACTCGAGTTATCCGCAGTCGGCTGGTACTGACCATGCCCGGACGCCGTCAACCGGCTGGGATCCACGCCTTTCTTCTGCAGGTATTCAACAACACTCGCCGCTCTGGCCGCAGAGAGCTCCCAGTTGGTCTTGTATTTTGATTTCAGATGTTTCCCGATCGGCGTGCTATCCGTGTAGCCCTCTACTTCGATGCGATGATCGGAGTCCGCATCCTTGAGTGTCGGCATGATCTTGTCCAGGGCATTTCTGCCTTGTGCGGTTATCTCGGCCCGTCCTGACGGATACAGGATGCTGTCCTCAATCGTGATGCGCAAACGATCGTTCAGCTTCTCGATTTTGACATTGTCCTGATCCACTTCGGATTGAAGTTGCTGATTGAGATCACGCTCCCGATCAAACGTCTGTTGTGATACGCACCCACTCAAAGCTAAGGCAGCGGCCAGAAAGGGGACACCAATAAATCTATTCATGTCAGAACTCCTGATTACTCAAAAAATTTGGCCGGCTGAATACCTTCAGTCCGTGCACACGACTGTTTGCATCAAACCCGGCAACCAACAGAAAAGCCAAGGTCGGCAACCCCTCCAAAATACGTCCAGGCTTGATACCATCCTCACAGCGATTGATAAGGCCATGGCTATCCCTCAGCCGCCCTCTCCCCATTGTCCAGATGCTCCGCCTTCTGGACAAGGGACTCTAATATGGTACTGACAATACGATCGGCTTACAAAAAACCCCTGATCGATCCGACCCCCATTTGCGGGGTTTCTTGCTGGACGACAAAGACCATCACCGAGACTTTTACCAAACACAGTTACAGCTTCTGAGACTTTGGAAATCACATAAACTACAGCCGATGCACTTCTCCAAAGCCCTACAACCGCCTTGTCTTGAAGTTCAAGCGGGGGGCATTCAGCTACTGGGACATTGGAACCTTCGCGGCGTCACCCAACTGCCGGCCGGAGCGCGGGACGCCTTGCAGACTCAAGCCGCCACTAACATTGATCAAAGCTGGGATTTGCGCAGGGTGGCTGCTCTCGACAGCGCAGGGGCCTTCCTTTTGTGGCAGGCGTGGGGCCATCGCCTGCCTGTCCAACTCCATCTCAAGCCGGAACACGAATCCGCCTTTCGCCGCTGGCAACAAAGGCCGCTGCCGCCGGTACCCACTGGCGAGCGAGAATCGCCACCCCTGCCCGTCCGAATGGTGCGCCTCATCGAGCAACTGGGCGGGCATCTGCTTGAACTGCTGCAGCTCCTGGGGCAACTGGTGCTGGATATCGGACACCTCGCCCGCCATCCGCGTGACATACCATGGAAAGAGATATCCGCGACCATCCACGAGACGGGGGGCCGAGCGCTGGGGATCACTGCCCTGGTCGGCTTTCTCATCGGCGTGGTGGTCAGCTACCTGTCCTCACTCCAGTTGCAAACACTGGGCGCCCAGATCTACATCATCAACATCCTCGGCCTCAGCATCATCCGCGAACTGGGTCCGCTGCTGGCCGCCATCCTGGTCGCCGGGCGTTCCGGTTCGGCGATGACCGCCCGCATCGGCGTGATGCGGGTTACGCAGGAACTGGACGCCATTGCCGCCATGGGCATTTCGCCGTCGCTGCGGCTGCTCCTGCCGAAAGTGGTGGCGCTGGTCGTTGCCCTGCCGCTACTGGTAGTCTGGACCGACGTCATCGCCCTGATCGGCGGCGCGGTATCGGCCAAAATGGAACTCGGTATCGGCTATCATCAATTCTTCAGTAAGCTACCCAATGCCGTGCCGGTTTCGAATCTGCTGATCGGCTTGCTCAAGGGCGTAGTCTTCGGACTGTTCATTGCGTTGGTTGCCTGCCATTTTGGCCTGCGGATCCAACCCAACACCGAGAGCCTGGGTGATGAAACCACCAACTCGGTCGTGGTGGCCATCACTCTGGTGATTCTGATTGATGCCGTGTTTGCCATCCTGTTTCGTGGCGTGGGAATCGAATGAGCGAGTCGCCGGTCATCCGCGTCGATCATGTCTGGACGCGTTTTGGCGACAAGCTGATTCATCGCGACATCACACTGCAACTGGATCGGGGAGACATACTCGGAATCGTGGGCGCATCGGGCTGCGGCAAGACGGTATTGATGCGGGAGATGATCGGCCTGCAGCTCCCCAGCCAAGGCCGGGTCGCACTCCTGGGGCAAGACCTTGGTCAGGCCGACGACCGCACCCGGCGACAGCTCCGAAATCGTTGCGGCGTGCTGTTTCAAGGCGGCGCCCTGTTCAGTGCCTTGACGGTTTATGACAACATCGCCTTTCCGCTCCGGGAGTTGCGGGTTCTGGATGAAGCCTTGATCGAACGTCTGGTGGCGATGAAACTGGCCATGGTCGGGCTGGAACCGAGCAGTGCAGCGTTGCTGCCGTCCGAACTGTCGGGCGGCATGGTCAAACGGGTAGCTTTGGCGCGATCACTCATCATGGAACCGGAGGTCCTGTTTCTCGATGAGCCCACGTCGGGCCTGGATCCGGTACTTAGCGAGGAATTCGTCAATTTGCTGCGGGAACTGCATCAGGAACTCGGCTTCACCATCGTGATGGTGACCCATGATCTCGACACGCTCGGCGATCTCTGTACCCAGGTGGCGGTACTGGCCGACCAACAACTGGTATCCATGGGTACCCTGGAGGATGCCATCCGCTGTCAACACCCATATGCCCGCGAATTCTTCCATGGCCACCGTGCCCGGCGCATCTTGGCGGTGAACTGAAGATGGTCAAGGACACCTATGCCCTGCTGACCGGCCTTTTCGTGGTCGTGCTGGGTGCCGCCATGGTGGCGATGGGGCTGTTCCTGGGCGACTATGGCCGCGAGCGCGATATTTACGAGCTGACCACGACCGGCACCGTCTCCGGTCTCAATCCGGAATCCGAAGTGATCTACCGCGGCGTCAAGGCCGGCAAGGTCAGCGCTATCGGGTTCGACCCCGCCGACCGACGCGTCATCCGCGTGCGTATCGAACTGGATACCGGCCTGCCCATCACCCGGGGCACCTTTGCCACCCTTCGGGTGCAGCCGCTGACTGGCCTCGCGCAGGTCGAACTCAACGACCGTGGTGACCGGTCCGAGCCATTGACCACGACCCCCGAGCAGCCAGCCGAGATTCCGATTCAGCCTTCGCTGTTCGACAAATTGACCGGCTCCAGCAGTGACATCCTCGACGAAGCAGCCACGTTGGCCCGCCGACTCAACGGCTTGCTGGATGAGGGAAATCAGGCCCATTTGTCGCATGCGCTGGCAATGCTGGACCAGTCGCTGACCCAGTTGGGCGCCCTGGAACAGCAGCTGGCAACCGAACTGGGTCGTGTACCGGGTATCGACCGCCAGTTACGTGCCGCGCTTGGCAAACATGCCGATGCCGCCGACTCGGTAAAAATCACGTCCGAGAAAATTGCCCGTCTGGCTGGCGAATCGACCGATCGTCGCCTGCGCGAAGCCCTGGACAGCGGCGCCGAAGCCGCTCGATCCATCCATGAAACCGCGCAGCGCATCGGCCGATTGGCCGATCAAACCGCTGAGCTGGTCGCCCAGGGCCAGCAGGCGGCAGCCACACTGAATACCGCCGCTCATGACCAACTACCGGAGGTAAAGGCCCTGCTCAAGGACCTGCGCGAGGCGGCCGCAAATTTCCGCAAGCTGTCTTCCGATCTGGAACGTGATCCACGCACACTCTTCTCGCGCCCGCCTCTCGCCGCACCCGGACCCGGCGAACCCGGTTTCAAGGACTCCCAATGACCCATCGATTACGATCACTTGCCTTAATCTGGCTGATATTCGCCGTCCTGCCCGGCTGCAGTGTATGGCCGGAGGCTCCGGAACCCGCCGCCCTGCATGACCTTGGGCCCTATCGTCCCAAACGCGACGCCTTTCCCTGGTCCCAAGCCATCTTGACCAGCCCGGACTGGCTCAAAGACACCGGCATCGATTACCGTCTGCTCTATGCCCGGCCGACCGAGCGCCGATCGTATACTCGCGACCGTTGGGTCGCGCCGCCCGGGGCGTTGCTGCAACAACACCTGAACAACGGTCTTGACCCCAGCGGGCCCCGCCTACGAATTGAACTGCAGGATTTCGAGCAGATTTTCGATCGTGCCGACTCGGCACGTGTGGTCATGGTGGTTCAGGCCTCCGCCGAGGCCAGCCATTCGGACATGAAAGCCGCGAATCAGGCGTTCCGTTTTGAAGCGCCAGCACCCTCGCCCGACGCCGCCGGGGCATTGCAGGCTTTTCCCATCCTGATTCGGAAAGCTGAAGATGAGTTGACTCATTGGGTAGAACAGTTACCCGGCCCCGGCAGGGATACGAACAGAAGCAACCCCACAACTCATTGAATGGCGTTTGCTGAAACAAGTTAAAGACCCGTCCGCCCGATCACCACCGCCTTAGTAAAAATAAAAAAGCTCAATCCATACATGAATACCTCGACACGCAAAGCCGTCATTGCCGGCATTCTCGGCAACACCATCGAATGGTACGACTTCGCCCTGTATGGCCATTTTTCGGTATTCATCGGCCAGACCTTTTTCCCGAAGGAAGAACCCGGGCTGGCGGTGCTCGCCGCCTTTGCCGTCTTCAGCGTCAGTTTTTTCATGCGCCCGCTGGGTGCCCTGATCTTCAGTGCCATCGGCGATCGTTACGGACGCAAGAAAGCCCTGTCGCTGTCCATGCTGGGCATGGCCATTCCGACCGCCGCCATTGGCCTGCTACCGGCTTATGCCGATATCGGCTACACCGCCACCGCATTGCTGGTTTTGCTCCGGCTTTTTCAGGGCCTGGCGATGGGCGGGGAAATGGGCGGCGCGGTCACCTATGTGATGGAGCACACACCGGAGCGCCGGATTGGCCTGGCATCCAGCCTGATCCAGGCCAGCACCTGCCTGGGCCTCCTGACGGGCACACTGGTGTCCAGCGGCATTTCCGCAGCATTGACCGAAGACCAGTTCGGCAGCTGGGGTTGGCGAGTTCCTTTCCTGCTCGGCCTGCTGGCGGCCTGGATCGGCCTGCAAATCCGGCGCAACATGCCGGAAAGCGCGCTTTATGAGCTGGCCAAAACCGAAGATCGCCTGCTGCACAACCCCATCAGAACCGTCTTCGCCCAACACAAACGCGAGGTATTACTGGGCCTGGCGGTGTTGTTTCCGATGACCTGCTGCTTCTTTTTTGCCTTCGTGTACTTCAACACCTTCATGATGTCCGAGCTGCATTTTCCCGCCAGTCGGGCTCTGGTCATCACATCCATCGGCCTGATGTTGTCACTTTCAGCGACCTTGCTGGCCGGTTGGATGGCAGATCGCTGGGGTTACAAGGCGATTCTTTCGACGGGCGCCATACTAGGCCTGCTGTTGGTCTATCCAATCACCGGCTGGCTTTCCGGCACGGCTGGCACCGAACGGGTTTTGCCGGCCTTTTTTGGCTTTGCCCTGCTGGTCGGCATTTACACCAGCTCGGCTTTTGCTGCAGTAGCGGGTCTGTTTGCAACCGAAGTGCGCTACAGCGGCGTCAGTCTGGCGGTCAATATTGCATCACCGATCTTCGGGAGCACCGCCCCCTTGCTGGCCGCCTGGCTCATCCGTGAATACGGCGTCGCTCAGGGATTCAGCGGATTTGGCGGCTATCTGGTGGTCCTGTTCCTAATCGCCGCTCTGGCCATCCGGCAATTGAATCATCAGGCGTTCAGTGGCTGGGGGCAAAGGGCTTGAACCCAGGACACCGCCATTGCAATACCCGTGCAAGCTGACCCCACAAATATTCATACCCCTTTGAAATCCAGCTTCGTACAATAGGCGACTCTGAGGAAACACCCCATTACCCGAAAGGAACACCAAGCATGCCCAAGAAGCTACTCAAGCGGTATCAGCCGGATCCGGCCAAGATCAAGAACATCAAGGGCCTGGGCTTTCTGGGTGACAGGCTGCACTCGCCGAATTTGTGGCACCTCAACCGCCGCTCCGTGTCGCGCGCCTTTGCCATCGGGTTGTGGGCCATGTACACGCCCCCCCTGCCCTGGCAACAGGTCATCGCGGCCATCGGCGCCATCTATTTCAACGCCAATCTGCCGATTGCCGTGGCGCTGGTCTGGATCACCAATCCGCTGACCTGGATACCGCTGTACTTCATCGCCTACCAGGTCGGCGCAATCGCCATGGGCGCGGAGACTTTCAGTTTCGATCAGTTTTCCAGCCTCTTCAGCATCGACAAGGTCATGGAGCTCGGCACCCCGCTGTTGCTGGGCTGTTTCATCCTGATGAACGTCGGAGCGGTGCTGGGCTACTTTGGCATTCAGTGGCTATGGACACGCTCTGTCCGCCATGCGGCAAAGCTCCGTAAATTCAGGAATGCGCCCTTCAACTCGGCCGTCATGACTCGCGAGAGCGTCCACTCCTATAAAAAATTCATGGAACATCGTCATCCGTCCAAGCAGCCCGATTAATCCCGCCTCACAGGGCATACAGTCATCTGCGGCGTGACCCGTCCGCCGTGACTTCCATCGCAGGAATCTCCCCATAACCCATGTCCCTTCTCGAAAAGCTTTTTGTCCTGAGCCAATACCCGCTGCCCCATCATCCTTTGTCACGGCTGATGGGGCGACTGACGCATTGTCGAAATCCGGCCTTCAAAAACTTCTTTATCCGCAGCATCACCAAAGCCTACAACGTCAACCTTGATGAGGCCCAGGAACCGAATATCGCCGCCTACGGGTGCTTCAATGAGTTCTTCACGCGACCACTGAAACCCGGAGCGCGACCGCTGACCGACGTCCCCGGCGCCATCGCCTGTCCCGCGGACGGCTTCGTCAGCCAGGTGGGCGATATACAGGAGGGGCAAATCCTTCAGGCGAAGGGAATGGACTACAGCGTCGAGACACTTCTGGGCGGAGACGCACAGCGGGCGGCACCGTTCCTGGGCGGCGAATTCGCCACCATTTATCTTTCACCCCGGGACTACCACCGTCTGCACATGCCGCTGGCGGGAACATTGCGCGAGATGATTCACGTGCCGGGCCGGTTATTCAGCGTCAACGATGCAACAGCCCGCGGTGTACCCCATCTCTTCGCCCGAAATGAGCGCGTCGTGGCGATATTCGACACCGAAGCCGGCCCGATGGCGTTGATCCTGGTCGGTGCCATTTTCGTCGCCAGCATCGAAACCGTCTGGCATGGCGTGGTGACCCCACCGAGTTCCAACCAGGTTCAAACCTGGCATTACGATGGCCAGTCCATCAAGTTGGCTCGAGCCGAGGAAATGGGCCGTTTCAATATGGGGTCAACGATCATCGTGCTGTTCGGTAAGGATGCGATCCACTGGTCGGAGACCCTGCAGCCCGGAACAGTGACACGCATGGGCGAGGCAATCGGACAGATCAGTCGTCGACGTTAAGCCCGGCGGCGAGCAAGGGGTTTTCAAAGCCGGACGGCAAGCGTCCATCGGATTCTTCGATCCAGCTCACGATATCCGCCATGGGCTGATCTGCATGCAGATCCCTCAACAGCAGGTGATAGCCTTCCGGATAAAGCGCCATCCGAACACCCGGTCGGGACGCCAGCTTTTTCAGCATGG
>DIVI01000185.1:0-373 GCA_002423305.1 Methylococcus sp. UBA6136
TCGCCAACTGTCGAACCCGGGGGCGCAGGCCTCTGGCTTGACAAGAAAGTGAATAAATCGCTTCACGCACTATTCAGATTCGAAGTACTGCAGAACAGCAACCAAATAGCTACCGGATATCAGGGCACTCTTACAGAAGCGACATTAGGCGTTGCCTACAGTCCGGCCGAACTCCTTACCCTTAGGCCCGAAATAAGATATGACCGGTCCTTTGGATCATCGCCGTTTCTTAACGGCACCTCGGAGCAGATGTTTTCAATGAATCTGGATGCGATTCTGCATTTTTAACACCAACTGAGCATGACTGGGAGTAGCAGCAAACTCAAGCGATACCAATATCGACTGGGGTTACTCGCTGGATCTCTGAAGAGAG
>DIVI01000185.1:468-5364 GCA_002423305.1 Methylococcus sp. UBA6136
CCCCCCCTAACGGGATAAGACCACTCAACCCGCCCTCCCCATTCACTTTCCCATACGTTTCAGAGTGACCAGAAGCGACACCGAATCATCCAATGGGTCCGCAGGTTTAGCCTCCATATACACAAAGCTCAGCTGATTTCTACTCGTCAGTTTACCCGTCATGTAGCCGTCACTATCGACCGCGGAAAAGGTGTTGTTTTTCTGGAGGATGGCTTGTACCTGTTCCGGGGCACTCCATTCCCCCTTGTCGTTTCGCCATTGCTTCGACCCTAATGCTGCATAGCCCTTTGCTTGCTCGAACGTGATCCGAAACGCCAGTTCTTGATACTGGCTGCCAGTGAACCCCGCTTGCTGGCCCTCCCAGACACCCAGCAACTTATCGGCATACTCAACCGCAAAAGCCGACTGACCAACCATTAAAAATAAGCCACTGATTAATATAATTATTTTTCTCATGGATTGCCCCAAAATTAAGATGAATTTCCAAGGTTTACGGCTGGGTGGTTTCAAGCCAGCGGGGTATTCCCTTGGGATTAGGTTGACGAACTGGATGGCCCTTATCGATTAGCGCGACAAGATTGATCCTCCTCAGAAATTACGCCGTAGATCCATCCCGGCATACAGACTGGCGACCTGCTCCCCATACCCATTGAATGGCAGCGTGGGGCGCTTCAGAAAATCGCCGATACGCCGCTCCTTGGCCTGGCTCCAGCGGGGATGGTCAACGTCCGGATTGACGTTCGCATAAAAGCCATACTCCTCCGGACCGGCCTGCATCCAGGAAGTGACCGGCATCTTTTCCACCAGACGAATCCGAACGATGGACTTGGCGCTCTTGAAGCCATACTTCCACGGAACCACGATGCGCACAGGCGCGCCGTTCTGATTGGGGAGAACATCCCCGTACAGCCCTACCGTCAATAGTGCCAATGGGTTCATGGCCTCATCGATACGCAAGCCCTCCCGGTAGGGCCAGTTGAGGACATTCCTCCTCTGACCCGGCATTTGATCCGGGTCCTTCAAGGTCTCAAACTCGACATACTTGGCATTACCCTTGGGATCCACCTGCTTCAACAAAGCGCTCAGAGGGAAACCAATCCACGGGATCACCATCGACCACGCCTCGACACAACGCATCCGGTAAATGCGCTCCTCGAGGGGCGCCAGCTTCAGAAGCTGGTCGATATCAAAGGTTTTCGGCTGATTGACCTCCCCTTCCACCGAGATCGTCCATGGCCTTGTTTTCAACGTGCCAGCATTTTCTGCAGGGTCTTCCTTACTGGTACCGAACTCATAAAAGTTGTTGTACGAGATCACCTTGTCCCGGGAGGTTAGCTTGTCCTCCGGCCGGAAGTCAGGATTCGATTTGGCATCCAGTCCAGCCAGCGCACCGAATGGCGCCAGCGCCAGCCCGGCTGCGGCCGTCACCGCAAGAGATTGCTGCAGAAACTCTCGCCGGCTCTCCCAGACAGACCGGGGGGTTACTTCACGCTCAGACAGATCAGACCGGTAACGCATATAAGTCTCCGTTTGTCGTTGGGTTGCCGTATTCAGTGGGCAAGATTTCAGGCCATCAACAGTGCAGCGTTTACGCCGCGGAATTCACCCGATTTTGCCTCGCATAGTAGGCACGGACAGTCAGGGAAAGTGCCAGTAACGCCGCAAATATCAACGGTTCACTGATATCCTTTTTCACCAGCCACCAGAAGTGAATCACCCCCGCTGCGGTGATCAGATAGACCAGCCGATGCAGCCGACGCCAGCGCTTCCCACCCAGGCGTTTCAGCATGGCGTCGGTGGATGTCACCGCCAGGGGCGTCATCAACACCAGGGCACTGAATCCCACGGTGATATAGGGCCGCTTGCTGATGTCCTTGAGGATATTCGCCCAATCAAAAAACTGATCCAGCACCAGGTAAGTACTGAAATGGAGCACGCCGTAAAAGAAGGCGAACAGCCCCAACATTCGTCGGAAGCGACCCAGCCAGACACGCTGGGTGAGTTGTCGCAGCGGTGTAATCGCCATGGTGATGGTCAGGAACGTCAGGGTCCAGAACCCCGTGTTTCTCAGAATCTTCTCGATGGGATTGGCACCGAGATCATCCTGAAAACCCAGAATCATGAGCTTGGCCAACGGCCACAGGGCCAGCAGGAAAATCAGTGCTTTTAATCGAGTAATGGTTCGCTCACTCAAGCGTTTGAAACGATCCAGCATCTTCACGTCTCCCATTCGGCAGCCCTGTTTTGAGGTATATCAGGTGTCAGCGGCATGCCCTTTTGGCACCCACAGCAACAAGGTTAACAAGGACACGATCGCGGCGGTCAGCAGCCAATAGGCCGGCGCCAACGGGTTGTCGGTCACCTTGATCAACCAGGCTGCGATCAAAGGGGTCGTCCCACCGAACAGCCCCATCGAAGCGTTGTAGGCGAAGCCCAAGCCGGTGCATCGAACCGGCGCCGGAATCAGTGAGGCGTTCAGCACCAGAATGCCGCCGGTGCCCAAGGCTACCAGGACAGCAAAACCAAGCTCACCCATCAGAATCAGATCCTGATCGCTCGAGTGGATCAGCTGAAACAAGGGGTAGGACAGCAACACCAACAGGGTATTGGCCAGGGTCAGGATCCCCCGACTCCCCCATCGATCCGACATCCAGGCCACCACCGGCAACAGCAGCAGCAAGGTCGACATGGAAATCGTATTCAACTCCAGCGCCACCGATTCCGTCAGGTGATCAATATTGCGGATATAGCTGACCGCATAGATGAACACGGTATAGAAGGCCACCCCAGTACCCACGTTGAGCAACGCCACACGCAAGATGGCCCCGCGATAGCGGGTAAAGACGTCCCGAACCGGGCTTTCCGAGCGAATGGGCGGCAGATCGACATGCAGCCCGCGACGGACCAACCAGGCCACCAGTGCCAGCAATCCGCCCAAGGCAAAGGGGACACGCCAACCCCAGGCCTGGACCTGCGCTTCGGTCAACCACTCGGTCACCCACAGGCCAACACCGGAACCCAGCAGGATGCCCAGCACCGCACCCCAGTTACCCCAGATGGCCGTCAGTGAGCGGCGTCCCGACGGAGCATGTTCTGCCAGGAAAATCAGTGAACTGGTGAACTCCCCACCGACAGAGAGCCCCTGGATGATACGCAGACCCACCAGCACCAGCGGCGCGGCAATACCGACCGTCCCGTAGGTGGGCAGTAGGCTCATCAAGACCGTAGGGACCGCCATGGCCATGACCGAGACCAACATGGCCCGCTGTCGCCCCACCAGATCACCAATCCGACCAAAGACCAACCCGCCGATGGGCCGCATCAAAAACCCGGCAGCAAAGGCTCCGAATGAGGCAATCAATGACACCGCCGGATCGGTCGCCGGGAAGAACTGGTCACCAATGACCATGGCGAAATAGCCATACACGGCAAAGTCATACCACTCCATCACATTCCCCATCAGCCCGACAAGAATGATTCTTGCCAGGGAGGGCTGGGGTCGAGTGTGCGATGGAGGAGATGAGTTCATGAATCCGCTACCTGTCTGCCTTACGGTGACTGAAATACACAGCAAAAGCCCGCCGCGTGAGCGGCTACTTGACCTGCTTGCCTACCCGCCGCTCAGAACCGACAGCGAGATTACCCGACCTGGAAGTCATTGATGCATAAGTGAACGAGTCGCCATTCGGATCCACATAAACGGAATACGTGTCTCCCGTATCCTGATAACGGGTCCCGCCGATGCAGTAATCCCCCATCAGGTAGGTCCCTGCTGTGGTCACCGTCATACCGCTGGCATCCGTAAAGGTGTCCGGATGCTTCCCTTGCCATCAAACACCTCCTGACCACTCTCGATGTACTGGACACCGTCCCGATAACCGATGTGGGAATAGACATAGGTTCCTTTCAGGGTCTTGAGCGAGCACTTGGGCGTCAATGAGGTACTGACCCTGACCTCTCTGCCGGTTATTTTTGTACCGGGCGTCACGGAAATCCAGCTAAATTCAGAACCCGTTGGCCCGGTATACATCACATAGTTCACGCCGCTATCGTCATATTTTGCTTGACTCACGCAATTGGCATTCATCTGGTAAGAGCCCTTCGTCACGACGGTCTGACCGGTCGTGTCTGTATAGGTGTTTGTGATCCCACCCTTCCCATCAAAAATATCCTGTCCAGCCTCGACAAAAGGTGCGCCGTCCCTGACCCCTGTGGAGGCATAAATGTAAGCACCCTTGATCGTCCTGTCATTGCACCGGGCATCCGCCCTTGAGGCATGAGGAAACATCAGAAGAACCAGAATGGCCGAACCCAGCAAGAGACGTTCATTATTCCTGTTCATCACCACCAATCTCCGTAATTATTATTATCAGCCCAGCCTTGCCTGGGCACGAATTTGCCAAACGCCGCCCAAGCTCGGCTTGGCGACTTCATTCA
Source organism: Methylococcus sp. UBA6136 (assembly GCA_002423305.1). Classification (GTDB taxonomy): domain Bacteria; phylum Pseudomonadota; class Gammaproteobacteria; order Methylococcales; family Methylococcaceae; genus UBA6136. The sequence continues at coordinate 4,906 of DIVI01000185.1, forward strand.
CCACCTTCAACAACACCGACAAAAGCCAAGATTTTGCTGATGATCATTCCCTCAGACGTGCATATTGAATTCGACCACTTCACTAGAGGGAATGCAGAAGAAGTCCGGGGCTCGCGAGGAGTTTTTCAACAAGAAGAGAAATATGAATTCCCTCCATAATGGCATGTCCTGGATACTACCCACCCGCGGCCTGATCCGACTGAAATAATAGCCAGAGAATCCAGTAGTTGGCTCCAGAAGACCCAGCTTTTCCATTTCACGAATTGACTCTGGCACATTCTGCTCCTGCATGTAACCAAATCGAATGATGACTCGCTGAATCCCCCGCCCAATATCCTTGACCATGAAACGCGAGGACCCATCTTCAACCGGTACTTCAGTCGGCTCAACCGTCAGAATGACAAGACGTTCATGGACTCGCCTGTAATGGTTCAATGATTTGATCAGTGCATTAGGGAC
>DIVI01000039.1 GCA_002423305.1 Methylococcus sp. UBA6136
ACTGAGTCGGCATCAAATCCCGCGCTCCACGCAAGCCCACCGCCTGCAGTTTCATCAAAACCAGCGTGCGTATCATGGATTCCGGCAAGCGGGTGTGTTCTCGCAGGGGAAACGCCACATTTTCATAGACGCTGATGTCGGTCAGCAGCGCACCGCTCTGAAACAGCATCCCCATTCGCTTGCGCAGTTCATACAACGGCCTATTTGTAAGCTGATGAACATTCTGGCCATCCACATGAATGGCACCCTGCTCAGGTCGTAATTGCCCCCCAATCAACTTGAGCAGCGTGGTTTTTCCGGTACCACTTGGTCCCATGATGGCGGTGACCTTGCCGCGCGGGATATCCAGACTCACATCATCGAAAATCTTCCGCTCGCCCCATCCAAAGGACAGCCCGCGTACCGAGATCAGAACCTCATCGCTGGGGAAAACGTGATGCATGATCCGAGGGTGTGATTAAAAAAGCGAACCGGTGAGTATCGGGCACAAAGGCGGCTATTCTGGCCACCGACCGCCATTCAGTCAACTTGACGGGCGCTTTTGCAGCTGATTTTGCATGGCTTCTTCTGATAAAATTGGCAGCTTCTGAAAACCAGCCATTACGGAATCCCGAGATGTCAAACAAACTCCTAGACATAGTCAAGCCTGGCGTAGCCACCGGCGCCGATGTACAAAAAATCTTTGCCTTCGCCAAGGAACATAAATTTGCCCTGCCGGCGGTAAACGTTATCAGCACCGATTCCATCAATTCCGTTCTGGAAGCCGCCGCCAAGGCCCAATCCGCGGTCATCGTCCAGTTCTCCAATGGCGGCGCGCAATTCGTTGCCGGCAAAGGGCTGAAGCTGGAAGGCCAGCGGGCGCAGATTCTCGGTGCTGTCTCCGGCGCCAAGCACGTCCACCTGATGGCCGAACATTATGGGGTTCCAGTCATTCTCCACACCGATCATGCGGCCAAGAAATTGCTACCGTGGATCGATGGCCTGCTTGACCATGGCGAAAAGTTCTTTGCCGAAACCGGCAAGCCGCTGTTCAGCTCCCACATGCTTGATCTTTCCGAGGAAAGCCTGCAGGAAAACATTGAAATCTGCGCGAAGTACCTGACCCGCATGGCCAAGATGGGCATGACCCTGGAAATTGAACTCGGCTGCACCGGCGGCGAGGAAGACGGCGTCGACAACAGCGGCATGGATCACTCCATGCTCTACACGCAGCCAGCGGACGTGGCCTATGCCTACGAGCACCTGTCTAAGATCAGCCCCAATTTCACCATTGCCGCTTCATTCGGCAACGTCCATGGCGTCTACAAGCCGGGCAATGTCAAACTGACCCCGACCATCCTGCGCGATTCGCAGAAGCACGTCTCCGAGAAATACAACTTGCCGGCCAACAGCCTAAATTTCGTCTTCCATGGCGGCTCAGGCTCGACTCAGGAAGAAATTCGCGAGTCCATCAGCTACGGCGTCATCAAGATGAACATCGACACCGACACGCAGTGGGCTTACTGGGACGGCATCCGGCAGTTCTACAAAAAGAACGAGGGCTACCTGCAAGGCCAGATCGGCAACCCCGAGGGTGACGACAAGCCGAACAAAAAATACTACGACCCGCGCGTCTGGATTCGTGCCGCGCAGACCAGCATGGTCGACCGTCTCCAACAGGCTTATTCAGACCTGAACGCACTGAACAAGCTTTAATCCCTGGGCTAGTCAAGTAAAAGACAAACCGGGTGAAACCACACCCGGTTTTTTTTCGCCCATCATTCCGCCGCTCCATGACCTTCGGCCATAATCCGCAAACACGCTTCACACGCGGCCGACTGAACTGAGACCGAATGGCTCGACCCGTCAAACCCAGTAAAAACCGCAGCAAGGCCAAGACGCCGAGCAAGCCGGCACCAACCCACAGGTTTGGGCTGATCCATCGACTGCGACAAGCCGCCATTGTCCTGTTTCTCGCTACCACGGTCCCGGTATTGGTCCTGCGCTGGGTACCGCCCCCCGGCAGCATGTTCATGCTGATTGATCGCATGAATGCCCTGGCTCATGGGGAATGGCATCATCGGATTCATTATCGCTGGGTTCCTTGGAAGGCTATTTCGCCCCAGGCCAAGCTGGCGGTTGTGGCGTCTGAGGACCAGACCTTCGCGAATCACCTGGGCTTTGATTTCAAGGCCATCGGCAAGGCGATGGAAAAGAACCTTTCAGGCAAGAAAATTCGGGGGGGCAGCACCATAACCCAGCAAACCGCCAAGAATCTGTTCCTGATCCCAAGCCGCAGCTATCTGCGAAAAATCCTGGAAGCCTATTTCACCACCTTGATCGAACTGAGCTGGCCCAAACAACGGATTCTTGAGGTGTACCTGAATATCGCCGAATTCGGCCATGGCATTTACGGCGTGGGTGCAGCGGGGAAAATCTTTTTCAACAAGCCCGCCTCAAGACTAAATAGCCAGGATGCCGCCTTGCTGGCCGCCGTGCTGCCCAATCCAAAACTATTGCGCGCCGACGAACCCTCCGCCTATCTGCAACAACGTCAGGACTGGATTACTGGCCAGATGCGCTATCTGAGCGGCCGGCATTTCCTGGATGCGTTGTAGAAGTCCTCCCCAAACATCCAGCGATATTCCCAAGTGGCCCATCAAATCCTGATCATCAACAGCAACCCCTTATTGAACCTGGTGCATGACGGTGACTTTATTCCCGGCGCCATCAATCGAGTCAACGGGCTGGCCATGCATGCCGAAGGCAAAGGGGTGAATGTCGCCAGAGTGCTCGCCCGACTAGGTCACCCGGTCATGCTGACCGGTTTTGCCGGTGGACACAGCGGTGCATGGTTGCGCGACCTGGTAAGAGCGGAGGGCATCGAAGATGCCTTTGTTGCAACGACCGCGCCGGTGAGGGTCGGATTCATGGCCTCCAGCGATCTACAACGACACCCGACGACCGCA
>DIVI01000169.1 GCA_002423305.1 Methylococcus sp. UBA6136
GCCATGCTCGCCGAAAGATCGGCTGACCGCTTCAGGGTGGACTGAGCCATGAAAGTCGATTCCGAAGAGAAGATTTATGACGACATCAACGTCACCCCGATGCTGGATGTCGCCTATGTACTACTGCTGATTTTCATCATCATGACCACGGCTACGGTTCAGGGCATTACGGTGAATTTACCTAAGGCCAGTAGCAGTCCGAGCTTGGCAAAACCCAAAACCAAGGCCGTCTCGATTTCTCAGGACGGCACGCTCTACTTGGATACCTACCCAGTGACCTTGCAGGAACTGGAAACCCGCTTGGGGCAACTCAAGGCAGCTACTCCAGACTTGCCGGTGGTTATCAAGGCGGATGGCTCCATCGAGTACCAGAAAGTTGTCGAGGTACTGGACATCGTCACCCGTCTGGAAATCAGTCAGTTGGGCCTCGTGACCCAAAAGTTAGTCAAGTAATGAGCAGAGTAAAGCTCAATATGCACTGCCAGACTGATCTGACGGGATGGTACCGGACCCTCCGGGCAATCAACCCAGTCTATCCAGCGCAATCTGCCACGAATAGTGCCGACCGATGAAAAATAAGCCCTGGCTCAAATACCTGCCATTGATCGGTGGCGGGTTGCTGGTTTTGGTCGTTGCGATCGTCGTCTATATCTTCCGGGACGCCTTCGAAAAGCCTGCGCAATCAAAAAAGCAGGTGCAGCAGGTTTCGGTCGTGCGTCCACCGCCTCCGCCACCACCGCCCCCCAAGCCGGAGATCAAGCCACCCGAGGTCAAGGAAGAAGTTAAAACGGAAGAGCCTGAACCCGAGCCAGAGCCTGAACCCGAGCCGGAAGCGGCACCGGATGCAGAACCTCCCGGTGATCAATTGGGTGTGGATTCCGATGGCAGCGCCGGTGGGGATGGATTTGGTTTGGTTGGCAAAAAAGGCGGCTCGGGCCTGATTGGAGGGGGCGGCGGTGGCGGAAACGCCATCATTTGGTATGGCCAGCATGTAGCCAAGGAGTTGACCAGCGAACTCAGTTCGGCCCTGAAAGACCGGGCTCGCCAAAGCAAGTATTCGGCAGTCGTGCTGGTGTGGATCAGTCCTGACGGAAACATAAGCAAGGTGGAATTGGCCCATTCCAGCGGCACGCCGGAAATCGATGAGGCCTTGCGGGCTGCTATCAGTCAAGTACACGGGCGATTAAAACCCCCACCTGAGCGTATGCCTCAACCACTGAAGGTCAGGATTCGATCGTGACAAACCGGGTGACGAACCCTCACCCCTAGAAGATTAGATGACTGCGCAAAAGCTAGAGCACACCATGAAAACACATTCGACCGCCCTCAAAAGCACTCTGCCAAACCGAAAATTAGCGCTTGGACTGTCGGTGTCATTGGCCCTGGGGGTCAGCACAGACGTTATGGCAACTGCCGAAAAAGAAGAGCTACTTAAGTTGCGCAACACGACCATTAACCTCATAGATATGCTGGTAGAACAGGGTGTACTGGATAAGGACAAGGCAGCCAGCATGGTGAAACGGGCTGAGAAAAAAGCCGCGGTCGAGGCCAAGGAGGAAGCCGGGGAAGATGATTCACGTCACTCGGGCATGGCCGGGGGTGCCGCGGCGGGCGCTGTGACGGGAGGGAGCCCATCGGACAGTCGCGTCACGTTGAAAAACAATGGTGGCGGGCAGCCCAGCAAGGGGCCTGTCCGCGTGACTTATGTCCCCGATTTCGTCAAGGATGAAATCCGTGCCGATGTCCGCAGACAGCTCAAAGATGAGGTCGTAAAAGAAGTAAAGGCCGATGCCAAGGATGAAAAATGGGGGATCCCTGGCGCCCTGCCGTCATGGGTCAGCAAGATCAAACCGTTTGGTGATGTGCGCTTACGTTTTGAAGATCAATTCTTTGGCTCAAACAACATTCCAAACAGCTACTACAACTGGCCGCTCATCAACAAGATGGGCGGACTGGACAACACACCCAACCCGTATATCAACACCACCCAAAATCGTGAACGCTGGCGAGCCCGTGCCCGCTTTGGCTTCGAAAGCGAATTAGTTGAGGGCGCCAAGGTGAACGTGCGGATGTCGACCAGCAATATGTACAGCCCCATCACCACTAATCAGACCTTTACTGACATGAGTTCAGGCTGGATGGTGCAGCTGGATCGTGCTTATCTCCAATACGATTATCTGGATGATGAGGGGCATGATTGGTTCAGCCTCTGGGGTGGGCGAACCCCAAATCCGTGGTTTAGCACAGATAATCTGTTCGACCAGGATCTTAATTTCGATGGCTTTTCGGGTACCTTCCGCTTTCCGTTCAGTGACCTGAGCGACCCCGAGCTGCGTGGTTACAATGCCCCGAACACGGCAGGCCGACTATGGTTCCAGCAGCTAAACCAAGGCTTCACCAAGCCGAATGAAGTTTATCTCACCGGCGGTTTCTTCCCTTTGCAGGAAACCCCGTTCGAGGCTTCTTCAAAGTGGATGGCCGCAGGCCAGCTAGGTTTCGACTGGCTGTTCTACTCAAATTCCCGGCTTAAAACCGGCCTTTCCTACTACAGCTTTCAGAACACACAGGCACAGCGAAATCCCGCCGGTAGCACTATCAACGACTGGACCGCCCCACAGTTCTTTACCCAGGGCAACAGTCTGGCGGAGATCAGCAACGATCTCGAGCCGCAAAATGCACCTCGGTTGGTCGGCCTCGCATCGAAGTTTGATGTACTGGATGCCATTGCCCAGTACGACTACACCGGGTTTGCCCCCAACCACATACTCCTTACCGGTAACTACAGCAATAACCTCGGCTTCGATCAGGAACAAATCTATCGGACTCTGGGCGTTGACATAGAGCCGCAAACCACGGCCTACCAGATCCGTCTGGACGTCGGCCGTCCCGACATGTTGGGTTTTGGTGACTGGAATGCCTGGGCGGCCTATAAGTATATGGAGCGAGACTCCACCATGGATGCCTGGGCGGATTCAAACTTCCATTTGTCCGGCACTAATGCCAAGGGATACATCCTGGGTGTGAATTACGGACTAGCCAATAATATCTGGGCCAACGTTCGCTGGCTGTCCAGCTCCGTCATAACCGGTCCGACATACGATGTCGATGTGTTGCTGGCCGATATCAATGCCAGATTTTGATACCGGTTTGTTTTTCAGCTGATATGAAACATTCACCGATGCCCCGAACCACGCTCAGAACCGCGATAGTCATTGCCATCGGAATGACTTTTGTGGTTCCCGTAGGAACCAATGCCGCACCGAAAGGTGATGGTGATAGCGATATCGTCAAAACGCTGAACAAAGCACAGGGCATGTTGCGTCAGTTAAGTCAGGAAAAAACGGCTTTGGAATCCAAGGTGGCCGAAATGCAAAAAAGCCTGGACGACACAACCGCCCAGCTCGCCGCCAAATCAGCTGAGAATCAACAACTTCAGACGGATTTTAAACAGCAATCGGCCAGCTTGCTGGTTCAACAAAAAAACAATCAGATTCTCACCAAGAACAACGAGATTCTGAAAGGCAATATCGATAAGCTCAAGGAGCAATTGGCTCAAGGCCAAGAACTGTTAGTGCAGGCAAGAAATCAAGGTGCGCAGCTGTCAGGTGAGTTGCGTACCAGCCTGAGCGACAACGAATTGCTGGTCAACGCTGTCAAAGAGCGTACAGAATGGATCCAGAAAACGACCGATAACAA
>DIVI01000083.1 GCA_002423305.1 Methylococcus sp. UBA6136
TCGATAAAAACGAGATTGCCCAGCCGGGTAAAACGTCCCTCGCGAAACGCATACCCGGTGGCATTCTGTACGCTTGGGGTCCAGGCCCCGGTCTGATAGGGCAATGCGCGTGACGACAGGGCTTTGATGTCCCCGCCGATCACTCGGGCGAGGGCAATCAGTCGTTGCTCCAGCGTCATGATGCATGCCCCGTGACTCAGGCCTTGGCCGCGCTGTAGTCGGCGACAAAGTCGTGATCCAACTCACCCAGCGCGGTGATAAAGGCATTCAGCGCGGATGCAGCGGCGGCACCGATATTGTCTCGGGCCTGGGTTTGCTGAGCGGCATTGAAGTTCTGCGCCGCATCGACCCGGACACGCTGGGACAGCTGCTCGACCAGACCACCGGCGACCTGGTTGTCAGTGAGGTAATCCGCCAGTTCCTGGAGGGTGTCCAGCGTGGAAGGAGGAATACCGCCGAGAATGTCGGTCTTGAGGGCATCGAGCAGGGTGATGATCTTGTCGGCACTGTAGGTGACATCAATGTCGCCCACGCCGGCGGCATCATCGATCAGGCTATCGAGGTCCAGTGCACTGACCTGGTTCTGCAGTTCATTGATGGCCGCGACCAGGTTGGTTTTCTGGGTCGTAGTCAGATTGGTCAGGACACCGACGGTGCTGTTGAGCGTTTTGACATCGCTGCCAATCGCCTGGGCCAGGTCGATAATGCGTTGTTCCAACGTTGCCATGGGAATCTCCTTTGTTAAGTGGACAGGTGGTAAATCAGGGCGAAGTCAGTGCTAACCTCGGCTTCCAGGCCGCTGGGACCCGCCATTCCGGGTAATCCCTGCGGACCTGCGGCAGACAAGACTGTCAGGGACACGGATGTGTCATTGGCCAGGGTGGTCAGTAGCCGATTGGCCTCAATGACCGTGCTGTAATCAATGCGGTTGAGTTCGGTCAGCATCAGTCGTGGGTCTCGTCCTTGAGGATCAGAACCTGGAGGGTCTCGGTACTGCGGATAACTCCTTGGGCATCGCGATACTCGATATCCATGGCCGCATTGCCGGGGGCCCAACGGCGAGTGTCGGGAGCTTTTAGCTGGTAATGACCCCCTGCCGGATCGAGCAGGGTGACGCTGAACTCGCAGATCAGGCCATCCTTGAGATCACGCAACTGACTCCTGATCTGCCAGCTAGTGATATCAATCGCCGGGCCATTCTTCTTGCTGCGCAGGACGCAGTCGTACTGAAATGTGTCGCCACGTTTGTGGCGAAGGGTGGTGGCAGCCATGGTTTAGCGCTTCAAGGTATCGAAGAACAAGCCCCAGAGCGTCAGTTCCAGGGGCGATAGATGGTCATAGGGCATGAGGTCCGGGCGGACCTCGTAGAGGGGTTTGCCCCAGTGATGACAGAGGGCTAGGCAGGCGCGGATCTCGGGATGGCGGAACAGCCGCTCGGCTTTTTTTTAACTGCCTGACCCTGCCCGGTCAGGGCCAGGATCTTCAGGGCCAGTTGCTTGTGGTCGATCGGGAAACGCTCGGCCAGTTTGACCGAGACCTCGCGCGTCAGCTTCGGCTCAACCGTTCCGCGGATGACCAGTTCGTGATAGCGAATCAGTTCATCGGGCACGCCTTTACCCAGTCCAAAGGCTTCCTTGACGGCATCGACCTTGGCCCCGTCGGTGCCGTCCAGCAGGGCTTCGGCCAATTCAGCGCGGCTCTGGCTGGTCTGTGCCGCTTCCAGTGCTTGGGCGAGTTCGATCCCGGACAGGCCGCGCACCCGGAAAATCGGTTCATCGCCACCGAACCAATCCCTGAGCTCCGCGATCCGTACCTCTGCCGTCCTCGGCTCGAAGGTCGCCTTGCTGAAAGCCTTGGCATCAAACGGCATACTCAGGACTCCCGTTCGACCGCGGCATACGGCGCCGACACGGTAAAGCTGCCTTCAATATGGTTGTCGGCCGGAAACTGACGGGCTAGCCCCAGCGTGCCGAAGCACAGGAGATGGGCCGACTTGTTCTGATCGGGATAGAAGCGGAAGAACAGGACTTCATTCTTGAGCAGCACCAGGGGATCCGTCACGCCATCTTCCAGCAGCGCCTTGAAGCTGCCCTGATTCAGGCTGGAGGAAGACGCCCCCACGGCCCGGCCGTAGACTTGGGTCGAGGACACTGAATGCGTGGTTTCCGGCGGCACAAAGGAGGAAGCCAGGTCGACTTCGGCAAACTCCGGTTCATACACTTCAGCGTATATGGCCTTGGGTAACCCCCCGACGTGGCTCAATGGCAAAGGGGCCACAAAGGTCAGTTCGCCCAATAACGGATTGGCGGTGAAGCCGGGGAAGTTGGCGCGCTCCTGATGAATGCCCGGTTTCTGGAATATCTCCGGCAGGTTGACGGTCGCCGAGTCAGTCTCCGTCAGGCGGATCTGTCCGATTTCGACACTGTCGACAGGAATAAAGGGGGCACCGCCTGCTGCGCCGCGAGCTTCCGTAAAAGAAGTGCCCTCCTCGCCAATCAGCACGTTGACTGTACCGGCCGCGTTGACCGTCAGACTATTGATGATATGGGTGTCGGTGCCGATCCCCCGCGTCAGGGGAATACCTACCGTGCCAGCAACAGGCAGGACCAAGCCCTGTAGCTGCACAGTGAGCGCGGCCACATCAATCTGGTCATCTTGATTGCTGCTTGGCGAGATCAGTCCCCCGGTCAGCAAGCCATTCGGCCGGATTACCGGCGTGTAGCCAGCCCGTTGTGACCAGAGATCAGCGCCGCTGGTAAAGGTCTGGTGGTCACCACTGTCGACCAGTGGCGTCATGGGCAGCAGGGTTTGTGAGGCTTCGTAGTCCAGCCTCGCGTTGGCAGCCGTGGGCATAATGCCTCCTGTTACTGGGAATATGGATTGCCGTAGGCAATCGAATAACGAACCGACAGGATCAGCGAGATGCCGAGGACGATATCTCCGGGTTCGGGATAGCGAATGGCGGAGGACTCATAATCGAGCGCATCGCAAAGCCCGCCGAGGTGGCTGTCGGGATTGAGCAGGACCGAGAGCAATCCGGCCATGTGGGCATTGGCCACAGTGCTCAGGGAGTCCGATCGAGGGTCAATGGCATCGGCCAGCGTGACCGATACGGTCAACACCAGATTGTGCTTACGGAAGACCGGCACGTCCTTGGTCTCCCCCA
>DIVI01000189.1 GCA_002423305.1 Methylococcus sp. UBA6136
CTGCCATAGAGCAGCGTCGAAGGGCCACGAAGGATTTCGATGCGCTCGGCTTGCGATGGCTCGATACTGTTGGCGTGGTCGGGGCTGATGTTCGATACATCATTGTTACCGATGCCGTTCTCCATGATCCGCACGCGCGGCCCCGCCAGACCGCGAATGACCGGCTGGCCGACGCCGGGGCCGAAGGATTGGCTATTGATGCCCGGTTCCTGAGTCAGCGTGGCGCCGATCGTAGGCCCCATTTGCTGACGAAGTTCTGCGTCCTTCAGGACCGATACCGGTCTGGCTAGGCTGCCAATGGTCCGCTCAAGGGGTTCGCTCTCCACCACGACTTCCTCAAGTTGATGGGGCTTTTCGGCGTCTACTTCTTGTTGAGGCAATTTCTTGGTCTTTTTTTTGCCATTTTTCTTCTCATCGACCTCGAGGTTTTCTGCCGAAATTTCGGTCGGTTCTTCGGTGGTGACCGCCGAGACGGCTGACGCGGGCAGGCCCAGCAGATAAACCCAAGGGATCAGTTTGCGCATGGTGGGATGGGCTCCTAAAAATCAAACGATAATGTTACGTTATCACATAAATTGATTCTGATGAAAGCAGAGAAACGCTGGCTGGGGTTGGCTGCGACCTGCCGGAAGGGCTAAAAGGCTTGTTTATGCTAGGATGCACGCCATTTTTCGAGTGAGGTTCGAGGCATGATCCTGAGGTATTTCCTGACCTTCTGGCTGTTTGTTGGCTTGCCGTTTTTTGCCCAGGCAGACAACGTGGCTGAGGCCCGCAAGCCGGTTGATCGGTTGAACAGCACCCTGATCGAGGTCATGAAGGGTGGGCAGAAACTCGGCTATGCAGGCCGCTACAAGAAACTTGATCCCGTGGTCAAGGACACCTTCGAGTTCGAAGCGGTCTCACTGATTGCCCTCGGCACGCACTGGAAAAAGTTGGAGCAGCCGCAGAAGCTGGCTTTCATGGACAAATTGACCGATCTGAGTGTCTCCACCTACGCTGCCCAGTTCAAGGAATATGGTGGGGAATCCTTCCAGTTCGATTCCAGTCAGGACATAAAGAATGGCAAATTGGTGCTGCGCTACAACCTCGTGGCCCCCAATGAGAAGCCAATCAAATTCGAGTACTTCGTCGGGCAATTCAATGGCCAGTGGCACATCATCAACATCGTCGTGGATGGCATCAGTGATCTGGCACTGAAGAAAGCCCAATACACCAGCGTCATTGACCGGGAAGGTTTTGATGCTTTGTTGACCAAGCTGACCCAGAAAATCAGCGACTACGCCAAAAATAACGCCTGAGTGATCGACGTCCATGGACGTGGCACAAACAAAAAGCGCCTTCGGGCGCTTTTTGTTGGGGGCGGTTTTGGGTTTACTGATCGGGGTTCAAGCAGTAACGCTCAATGAGTCGGGACAGGAGATCGATGCCCGGGCGGATATGCTCCAGTGGCAGGTATTCATCCGGCTGATGGGCCTGGTCGATGAAGCCTGGTCCCATGACAATCGTCTGCATACCCAGTTGATCGAGAAACGGCGCCTCGGTGCCGAAAGCTACCGCACCGGCGGGTTGGCCGCTGAACGTTTCGCAACTCCGGGTCATGTGGTTTTCTGCCGGCGTTTCGAAGGCGGGTAAGCCTTCAAATAATCGCTTGACCTCCAGATGCAGCCTCGGGTCTCGGGCGAGTGTCCCCTCCAGTCGCTGGCATAAGGCCTCATGCAGGGTGTTGATGTCCATGCCTGGGAGCGGCCGAATGTCGATCAGTAGTTCACAGGCCCCGCAGATCCGGTTGGGGTTATCCCCCCCATGGATGGCGCCGAGATTGATGGTTGGATAATCGACCGCGAAGGCTGGATTGCGATAAAGATCCTTCAGCTCTTGCTGGAAGGCGAGTACTTCCGCCATCACAGCCTGCATGCCAACGATGGCATTCGCACCCAATGCCGGATTGCTGGAGTGTCCGGCTTGGCCGCGGACCATGATCGACTCCATCATCACGCCCTTGTGCATGCGGATGGGCTTCAGCCCGGTGGGTTCGCCGATGACCGCCTGTCGTCCCAGTTGCCGGTTCTGCGCCAGCAACTGTCGCGCGCCCGACATCGAGCTCTCTTCGTCGGCCGTGCCGAGCAGGACCAGTGGGCGCTGGAGGTCCTGGATGCGAAACTGCGCGGCGGCTTCAAGGATGAGCGCTAAGAAGGATTTCATGTCCGCGCTACCCAGGCCGTAAATTCGGCCATCTCGTTCCGTCGCCGTGAACGGGTCGCTGGACCAGAGTTCCGGGTTGCAGGGGACCGTATCGGTGTGTCCCGAGAGCACGAGTCCACCCTCGATATCGTTGGATCGGGAAGCGCCGAGTGTGGCGATCAGGTTGGCCTTTCGCTCGTTGACCGGATCGATTTCAACGCGAAAGCCCAAGGTCTCGGCCCATTCGGCCAGGCGATGGATGACGCCCAGATTACCCTGGTCATGACGAGGGTCGGCACTGCTGATCGAGGGTTCGCTGATCAGGGCGCCGATCATCTCGTCAATTGCGGGTAAGCGTCGGGTCATAGGGCGAGTCTGGCCGGCATCATATGTCGCCGAGATGCTTGTCGGTCACGGCGCCCTCCGAGGCGGATGCCGTCAGCTTTGCAAATTTGGCCAGAACGCCGCGGGTATAGCGCGGTGCCGGTCGCGTCCAGCGGGCTAGGCGGGACTGAATTTCAGCTTCCGCAACGTGCAACGAGATCTCCGCCTTCTCTGCATCGATGGTGATTTCGTCACCGTCCTCTACGATCGCCAGCGTTCCGCCTGTGTAGGCTTCCGGTGTGATGTGGCCGACGACGAATCCATGGGTGCCGCCAGAGAAGCGGCCATCCGTGATCAGTGCCACATCCTTGGCCAGGCCCTTGCCCATGACGGCAGAGGTCGGTGACAGCATCTCCCGCATGCCGGGCCCGCCCTTGGGCCCTTCGTAGCGGATCACGATGACATCGCCCTTGTTGATGGTGCCGTCGAGGATGGACTTTAATGCCAGTTCCTCGCAATCGAAGACGCGGGCCTTGCCGGTGAAGCGTAGCCCCTCCTTGCCGGTGATCTTGGCGACGGCGCCGTCCGACGCCAGGTTGCCGCGCAGAATCACCAGATGGCTATCCTTCTTGATGGGGTTGTCCAGCGGCCTGATCATGTCCTGCCCGGCCGGGTAATGAGGTGCTGTGGCCAGATTCTCGGCCAGGGTCTTGCCGGTGACGGTCAGGCAGTCGCCGTGAAGCAGGCCGGCGTCCAGCAGGATTTTCATCAGCGGCTGGATGCCGCCGATTTCGACCAGCTCCGCCATGGCGTATTGGCCGCTGGGTTTCAGGTCAGCCAGGAGCGGCACGTTCTTGCCGATGCGGGTGAAGTCATCGAGGCAGAGGTCGAGGCCGCAGGCATCAGCCATCGCCAGCAGATGCAGCACGGCATTGGTCGATCCGCCGAGGGCGATGACCACGGTGATGGCATTTTCGAAGGCCGGTTTGGTCATGATGTCGAGGGGGCGGATACCGGCTTCCAGCAGCTTTATAACCTGCGCGCCGGCCTGTTCACAGTCACGCTGCTTGTCGCCTGAGATCGCGGCCTGGGCAGAGCTGCCGGGCATACTCATGCCCAGTGCCTCGATGGCGGAGGCCATGGTGTTGGCTGTGTACATGCCGCCACAGGAACCGGGGCCGGGGATGGCCTTGGATTCGATCGCCTTGAGTTCGGTGTCATCGATTTTGTCATTGGCGCGGGCACCCACCGCTTCGAAGACGGAGACGATGTCGAGTTTTTTGTCGCCATGGCAGCCGGTCAGGATGGTCCCGCCGTAGACGAAGATAGCCGGGCGGTTCAGTCGGGCAATGCCGATCATGCAGCCCGGCATGTTCTTGTCGCAGCCGCCGATGGCGACGAGCCCGTCAAAGCCCTGGCAGCCGACAACCGTCTCGATCGAGTCAGCAATGACCTCGCGTGATACCAGCGAGTATTTCATGCCCTCGGTGCCCATCGAAATGCCGTCCGAGATGGTGATGGTGTTGAAAATGACCGCCTTGCCACCATGGCCGTCGACGCCTTTGGCAGCATCATCGGCCAACTTGTTGATGTGCATGTTGCAGGGCGTCACCATGCTCCAGGTCGAGGCGATGCCGACCTGGGGTTTGGCGAAATCCTGGTCGGTGAAACCGACGGCGTGCAACATGGCGCGGCTGGGCGCGCGTTCCATGCCGTCGACGACCTGGGATGAAAAAGGGCGGGTTTTGTCCTGTGAGTTGCTCATGGCTGAAAAGTGATCGGGTGTCGTTGATTTGAGTGAACGGGGATTGGGATGGGGTCTGGTTGGGCTGGTTTAGAATGAGTTCCACTGACCCCGACGGCGCACGCTGAGTCTGGGCAAGAGAATTCCCAGCAAAATACCGGCAAAGAGCACGCTGCCGCCAATCAGGAACCAGGCCTGTTTCTGGTCGTCAGTCAGCGCGTTTTTATCCCGCAGTACCGTCTCCAGCTCCTTTCTTTGCGCGATCACGCTTTCCTGGAGCTGGTCGCGTTCGGCCTGGATGCGGAGCACATTGGCAGAAGCCTGATGAACGGCGATGAGTTCGGTTTCTAGCCGGTTGATCTCAGCCTGGAGTTGCTGAGGCGTTTTTGACGGTGCTTCCGGCGAGATGGTCTCTGCCGCAGTGTCAACGGGTTTTGCGATGGGGGCTTCAGTGGTCATGGAGCGGCTGGCGATCCAGCCGCTCTCGCCGGTAGCCAGTTGCACCCTGGCGAAACCCAGCTTGGGATTCAGCTTTAACAGCTCCACCTCGGTTCCCGGCGCCAGTCTCTTGATGGTTTTGTCCTTTTTTGCCAGACCGGTCCGCAGTTCGACCGGTCCGCTCTCACGGATATAGCGGGTGGCCGTTTCTGCCTTAACGATCGGTAGGGTGATCAGGGCAAGCGCGAACAGAAAAATGCGAAACATGGCCATGATGTGGTCTTTGTGGATAGTTATGGTGGGCAAACGGCCTTGTGTGGGCAGGCATCGTGCTTCAGCCGACCCCTCGGCTGATCAGGGGGTCAATGGTATCTCAACCCCTCTGGCCCTGCATAACCGATCCAGTGCTGACGAAGCGAGCCCAGCCCAAAAAGCCTCAACAGCTGTGAATCCGATGGCGAGATACCGGGAGTGCGGTACCCCAGCCCCTCCTTGAGCTAGATGGGTCTGTGACCAGCGTTGGCCGGGAAGAGCCATCCTGACCGTCCACGTGTAACAAGCCGCCTGAGCAGCAAATCCCCAGCAACATATGCAACCACCACGGAGCCACCTCTCGGGGTCGCAGACTTGTCGACGATCAACAGAGCGCCGGGGGGATAGTGGTTGCCCGCCATGCCGTTGTCAGCGGGACGCATGAACAAGGTTGCCGCTGTGGGATTGACCAGAAGGTCATTCAGAGACAAGGGAATATTGACGTAATCTTCAGCCGTGATGGGAGTCCAGCCGAAACTTTAACTGAGGAAGACGGGTGGATGTTGAGTTTGGCGCATGACGGTCTCTGTATGCTATCAGCGAATAGCGTACACAACTCCTAAGGGCTAAGCACCGGGCTCCGAGAATTGGCACCGGCTTACGACTTATTGGTGGTCTTTGTGAAAAGGCCGACAGCAGCCGGTTGAGGTTTTGAGAGGCCTCTCACCTGATGTGTGTCAGCGTTTGGATGGGGTGACGTGAATACAGAACCTTGGCGTCACTGTCGTTGCGCTATCCCCGTGAAGGCCGGGAAAGTCATTGCATGAGGCGATGATGAACTCAGATTTCAACACGGGATCTCGCTCCAAAAAAATCACTGAGTGACATCAATGAAATCATCCGCTCTTGCCATTGCCTTCGCGTGCTGCTTACTTGCCCTGACCACCTGCCGAGCAGGCATCACAGGGTGCCGCCTTGGCTGGGTAATGGGCTCTCACCGGCATGACCTTAGCGGGTCAGCAGATCACTTGTCCTGGAGAGCTGTCCTCGCTCCCTGGCGTACCAGTCATAAACAAGCAGTTCGCAAAATGCAATGTCGGGGAGTGCATGATCCTTAGCAAAAGGAAGACTCGGGGCGTCTGCTATGAGGACATCACCAACATTCCGACCACTTCTCCCGATGGCACTTGTGAAAAGTATGTGCCGGCAACCAAGACCCTGCCAGCGATTCCATTTGCAAACTACTTGGCCTTCTCTGCTGAGTTGATCCTTAACAAGCAAAAGTAGCACATGAGAAGCCATCTAGCCCTTCAGTCCTTGGCGGTATCACAGGGAGTCAGTACGCCTAGCCCCGAGAATCGGTACCCGGGTCCAAGATCGGGGACGGGCAGCCAGTTGGATAGCAGGTACCAACCCAATCCTCTCAACTTAAGAA
>DIVI01000145.1 GCA_002423305.1 Methylococcus sp. UBA6136
AACCTGCCCGACCCGACCTGGATCATCAGCGACAATCATTTCGTGGAAGCCAATCCGGCCGCCTTGAAAGCCATTGGCTGTGAAGCGCGGAGTGGCCTGCTGTATTACCACCCCTCCGAACTGTCGCCGGAACTTCAGCCCGACGGTGAATCTTCCTTCATCAAGGCCAACCGCATAATGGATGAGGCACGGAAACAGGGCTATCAACGTTTCGACTGGTTACACAAGAAGCTGGATGGCACCCTGTTTCCGGTCGAAGTCACCATTGCGACGATCCAGTGGGACGGGCAGCCGGCCATTTTATGCAGCTGGCGGGATATATCCGAACGATTGGATTTACTGGCACAGGTACAGGCCAGTGAAACCAAGTTTCGCGAGATTTTCGAAAAAAGCCCTGATGCCATCCTGCTGATGACCCGGGATGAACTGCTGGACTGCAATCAGCGTGCAGTCGCTCTATTGGGTTACCAGAACAAATCAAACTTGCTGGCCTGCAAACCGTATCAGTTAGCCTTGGCCGAGCAACCGGAAGGGCAAGATCCAAAAAGCCTGCTTGATCGCTATGCGAAACAGGCCTTGCAGCGAGAGACGGTCCATTTCGAGATGCTTTATGGACGGGCCGATGGCCATGTATTTCAAGCCGAAATTCTTCTGTCTGCGTTTAACCTGCTCGGCCAGCCAGTCATGCAGGCGACCCTGCGGGACAACTCTCACGTCACCCGCCTCAATCATTACCTGGACCGCATGGCACATTATGACTATCTGACCCAGTTGCCGAATCGAGCCCTCTTTTGCGACCGCTTACGGCAAGGCATCGCAACGGCTCGCCGAGAATCGACCCGGCTGGGCTTGGTCTTCATCGATATCAATGGCTTCAAGCTGTTCAATGATACTTACGGTCATGCCGCCGGCGATAGAGTACTGAAGACGGTAGCCGACCGTTTGCGGGCGACGGTCCGGGAGTCCGACACGGTCAGTCGTTATGGGGGCGACGAATTTGTCGCACTGCTTCGAGGCGTGGACGGCCTGGATCAGTCCCGGATGGTCGTCGAAAAAATGTTGGAGCGGGTGCGCGAACCGTTCACCCTGGACCAGCAGCGAGTTCAGGTGACACTGAGTTGTGGTATCGCCATCTATCCGGAGGATGGGAGTGACGAAGTCGCTCTGTTTGAATGCGCTGATCAGGCCATGTATGAAATGAAGCGCCTTTTGGCCAAAGGTTGCGGCCATTAAAAGATGGTTAAATGGCCACTGTCCACGATCAAACCCTGGGTACGGGGCAGTGACGGCTGATATGACGATTCTTCAGGCGACAACCGAGAGGCGTTAACTCGATTCAATGATGCTACTGGAACAGGAAGCAAAGCAGCTATTCTCCGCGCTGAATCCGCGCATATCCGAAGGCGCCGGCTTGGTGATTCAGTTCATCGGATCCAACCCAAACCAGGGCACCTCAACACTGGCTAGGGAGTTCGCGATCACCGCTGCCAGCCTTACCCGACAGCCTGTGTTGCTGCTCAACCTGGACGTGGCCGAACAGATTCACCACGATTATTTTGCCCGACAGCCCTTATCGACGGGTATCGCAGCTTATGGCACGGATCATGATGTCGACGTGGATACCCGACAAATCTTGCGTTGCAGCCGCACAGATTCAGTCAATGCCCCGATGGACTTTGTGTACAGCGGATCCGACTCGCTGACGCTGAGTCGGCTCAAACAACCCTCAGCTGCGAGCGGATCTTTGGTGAATGCACCGAACTTCTGGACCAGCCTGCGTAAACAGTTTGTGTTGACCGTTGTTGATTCGCTTCCCGCTTCAAAAGGGGTGGACGGCATCATGCTGAGCACCAGCATGGATGGGGTGGTCGTGGTGATTGCGGCGGAGTCAACCCGGGCACCCATCGTAATATCTCTGCTCGAGCGACTACAAGGACAGGGAGCTCCGGTTTTGGGTGCCGTGCTGAACAAGCGCAAGTTCTATATTCCTCGTTTAATTTACCGCTGGCTGGACCGTCTGTGAGGGACCCATTGCCGACTCACTCATGCGGTTGAACATGCCCCACAGTTCGTGGGCGCTGGCTTTGGTCGTTGCTTGCGCTGAAGCGGTCGCAGATCCTGATCAATGGGCGAGCAAGGGGTATTTTGAAACGCCCCCCAGTTACCGGAACGGGACCTCTGATCATGACCAAGGCGGCTGGCTGGAACCGGAGGATGCGGCACCGTCGCCTCCCTCACATTCCTATACCGCATCAGACAACAATGAAAATCCACCCCCACCTTATGTTTATCTGGTGGGACGCAAGCATCGTGACTTGGCGGGTAACTCACGGGTGGTGCAAGCCGATGGTGCCCTCGATACGTGGCTACGATTTTATCCCCGCAATCTCGAGTTTCAACTGAATCGCGGCACCGGGAGCCAGCGCTGGCTGGCCATTAAAGGGCTGGTGTTACGCACGCACGGTGTCACCCCCCAAAGGCAGTGGGATACCTTGCCCGGCAGCCGCCATCCTCTGTTGCAAGTCGTCGCGGATGGCCGACTGGTCAATCGGTTTGATGGTGATCTTTCCGGGTTTCGCCCCGCCGGCTCCAGCGCGGTTGACCTGTTTATTGGCGATGATGGGTCCTTGGCTACCCGGCATGTGCCCATGGAGCT
>DIVI01000099.1 GCA_002423305.1 Methylococcus sp. UBA6136
GGCGGGTTACCGACCGTAATGCGCCCACCGTTATCAATGCGGCCTTCAATTTCCGCCAGTTCTGGGATGGCCGGGCCAATAATGCCTTCAATGGCGAATCGTCCTGGGGGTCGCGTGACCCTGATGCCGGGGTGTGGATTGTCAAGAACGGAAAACCGCTCAAGCAGCGGATTTTGCTGAAGAATGCGGCGCTGGCCTCGCAGGCCGTGTCACCGCCGGTCAACGATATGGAGATGTCCTGTGGCGGACGCCGCTTCCCTGAGGTCGGACGCAAACTGCTCCCTCGGCCCGCGCTTGAGGCTCAGTCCGTGCATACAGAAGACAGTGTCTTGGGGCCAGTAAGTAATCCATCCGGGAAGGGACTGAGAAGAACCTATGAAAGCCTGATCAAGCAGGCGTTTGCCAAGCGCTACTGGAAGTCGGTGGGGGAGTTTGGTTTGTCTTCTGACGGAACTCCCTATACACAAATAGAGGCCAACTTTGGCTTGTTCTTTGGCCTGGCGATTCAGATCTACGAGGAAACGCTGATTTCAGACCAGAGCAAATTCGACTCCAAAAGGGATAAGGAGAACGTGCCGGTAGCCTTCACCGCGCAGGAAAAGCACGGCTTGAGCCTGTTCATGAACAATCACTGCTTCCTCTGCCATTTGGGTCCGGCACTCACCTCGGCTGCACATCCGCAGGTCTATAACACGCAATCGACGAAGTACCTCAAATTGTTGGATCGCTCAGGTTTCAATGAGGAGGGCGATGGTGTCGGGGTGGCCAAGACCTTGGTGGATGTGGGTTACACCATCACCAGCGTGACGCCGATCGACCATGATGTGGGTGTTGCTGGCGAGGACCCCTGGGGACATCCCTTGTCATTCAGCCAGCAGTATCTCGACCTGATGCAGGATCCCACACTGAAGATGGTCGACAATATTGATGTGCTCCCCTGCGAGTTCAGCATACCGTTCACCACGGACTTCAATCGGGCGGAATTAGTCCCTGATGGCAGTGCCCGGCGGGGTTGCCAAGGTTTTGAAGAACTGGCCCAGCAAGTCAAGCCAGAGGTGGTGCGGTCTGAATTGGCTCAACCGTTTCAGGGGCGGTTGGGTGCTTCCATCAATGCCGCTTTCAAGATTCCGACACTGCGCAATGTCGAGCTGACCGGGCCCTACATGCATAACGGCAGCATGAAAAGCCTGGAAGAAGTGGTCAAGTTTTATAACCGGGGTGGCAATCATGTTGGTAACCCCCACCATTTCGAAACGATGGTGTTTCCATTCGGCATGAGTGCCCAGGATCAGGCGGACTTGGTAGCGTTTCTGAAGACCTTGACCGATGAGCGGGTGCGTTGGGAGAAGGCGCCGTTTGATCACCCTGAAATCAGGATTCCGCATGGTCACCTCGATCAGCCGTCAAGACTGTTGGGCGATCAGAATGCCGAAGACGATTATTTGATTATCCCGGCAGTCGGTCGAAATGGCCGCAGCCTAGAGCAGGGACGCTTGCAGTCATTTGAGCAGGCCCTGAGTCATTGATTTGTGGGAGCGTTGCCCTGGCGCGAGTTGAGTTAAAGGGCGGTGTGGGATTTGGGGGTGACATCAGCCTCGCATCGGCCCGAGGGCGTGCCTCCCACGAAGAGTGTCTTTCAGGTGTCTTTTGTCGAGGTACCCCAGGATTGCGTTTCTCCCGTGGGAGCGTCGCCCTCGGCGCGAGCGGGGTTGATCATCGGTGTAGGCTTGGGTGCCGGCATCAGCGTGGCTCTGGCCTAAGGTGAATTCCCGCAGGTACTGTATTCAGGTAAGGATTGCGGGGGCCGAAGATTGTAAGCTTCAGATAATGAGGCAAAAAAACGGGGGATTTTCATCCCCCGTTGTGACCTCCCCCTCTGCCTGCCCGGATCTAGCCCGGGGAGCGATTACTGTTTTACGCCGTTGGTGGTGCCGGACACTTCGCCGCCCTGTGCCGAAAAACGGCCGGTGAAGGTCTGCTTGTTCTTCGCCAGCTGAACCTGACCACTGAGGTTACCTAGTGTCAGGTTGATGTCGGCTGAACAGTCTTTGTTGACCGTGATGCTGCCGCTGGTGGGTATTGGCCCCGTCTCGAAGGTAACAAATTCACACACACTTCCCGGGTCCAAAACAATGCCGGCCTTGTCCACGACAAGTTTGCACTGGCCAACATGCTGCTCGCCGAGCAGGGTAACGAAAGCCGCCTGGTATGTTATCCAGGTTCCTTTTGCATCGACTTGCTTGCATGTGGCGTGAGCGAGTTCAGTTCCAAAAATCAGTACTAACGTGATGGATAAGAGATGTTTCATATTTNNCAATGTGATCGTTGATGCAGAGGTGGGAGGCAGCCTCACCTAAGCCATGGGGACACTTTGCGCTGTGACATGGTGGAATGCGTACTGTGGTATCTACTGTAAGTATCATTGAAAAGGGGTTTTTACTGGTTGAGCCAGTGTCAGTGAGTGGGTGTCCGCTGTTATCTTGCAGACGCAGGCCAATGTGTTGAGCCTACCTTGGTGTGATGGCCGTAGGCTAGATTCTGCTTTAGAAGCCTAGCGATGGATTGTGAGGAGTAGGTGATGCCTTGCATTGACTGTGGCATATCCCGCAGTGACTGTGTCATATGCCACAGGATCATGGTAAAGGGTTAAGGTCGCGGCTAGATGTGGCGGGGGGCGTGCATGTTGGAACAGGATTTGCTTATGAAGCTTTAGGTGTCGGATTTCTTCGTCACCGAAATTTCACCAACTTACAAGGTACATTCCTAAATGAAGAAAGTTCTACTGACTGCTCTGATTGCATTTTCTGCCGAACAGAGTTTTGCCATTTGCAATTCAAAGAAAGATATGAAGGGCACATGGGATTATTATCAAGCAGTTGCCTTTGCCTCTTCAAAGTCCAATATTTCTAACTGTGAAGCAGCATTTATGCCCGATACAAAGGTTGCTGGCTCGTTTACAGGCTGGTGCTACATATCGCCGGGTAAAGGTCCAAAGATTGTTAACATGCAGGGTCTATACACTATTACCGATCCTGAAACCTGTGCAGTCGAAGTAAAGATGGATATGGGTCAAATGGGTATTTCAACTTTTGTCTTCCATGTCAATTCAAGTAAAAATGGGTGGGCTGGCATGTGGACAAATAAGGGTGGTGATTACGGTGTCACCAATGGGGTTAAGATTTCTAAATCAACCGAAACTCCAATAACTCCTACTGAGTTCCCATTACCATAACGAAATTATCGAGCCTGAAAAGCTTTAGAAGGCCGGGAATCTTGGAAGGATTTCCGGCCTTTATTTATAGTGTTTTGGTATTTTTTAATAGAGTGCGATGATCTATCTGCTCTGGCTACGATCTCTAAGCGTGGGGATCATTATGTGGCATGGCTTAAAGAATAGTTAAATTATTGTGTTTATTAGTTCGGTTGGTCTAACGGTCCAACAAGGATCAGTTTTTTGTCTCAGGGGCAGATGTAATGTATTATTGCTCTTGATTTTTATAATCTCAGATTCTATATCAAGTGCTGTGGTTTCTGGGGAAGCGATTTATAATGTCGCTGATTATGGATCACCATTGACAGTCCGAGTGACCAGTCCACCAATTTGGCATCCGGCTAAAGAAGGGCCCGAGTACAAGGGATCATTGGATGTTCATTGGTATAGTGTGCTTACCTCGGATTCCGATCAAGTGATAATATCCCAGGAGAATGCCATNNCCATTCAAAAAGGTGCGCCAAGTGATTTTAACCTGATGACTGGCCCCGATAATTGCTGGGGTATGCTCATGAATTTCGGGCTTGTCAGGCTTGAACAGAATTCGGACTTGGTAATTACCCTTAGCGCCAACTCCGCACAAGCTTCAGCATTGGCTCCTGCCTTTGCCTTTTATGGTGGGTGGGATACAAGCCGCTCGTCAACGCGTCACCAGACCATTACCTTTGGGTATGATAATCCTCTGGGCACTGAGGAATTAAGGTTTATTACGGATGCCTATGCTACCAATCATGATGCGGTAGTAAAAAAGACTTTTACCAATCTTCATTCGGGCAACTATGAAATATTTGTTACCAATAGAAGTAATTCAGATAGCTATGGGAGTTATGTTTTAGAGCTTAAAACATACAAAGCCGGGACTGCTCCACAGGATTCTAATTCAGTTCTTGAATTTTGTGGAGTAGCAAATAATCAGGAGAAGACGCCGCAACCTGCGAACGGGTTATGTCTGTATGGTACGTCGACGCTGCTTCCTAGGTCTCTTCGTGATGGACGGTTCATGTGGTCATGTGGGGATGATAAAGCGACTGCACCTATGGAAATGTGTTACACCATGAGCAGTAAAAATAAAAAGTTGAATCAATCCCCACTCAAATTGGCGCCGGGGCATGTCATTGCTAAAGTAAATACAAAAATTAGTGAGGAGATGAATGGCGGCAGTGGAGATGGTCGCGTGGACTATAGGATTGCTGGTGCTTCTTCCGGATTGAAGTGTCGACTTTCAAGAAAAGGTACGCATTTAACTGTGTCCGCTGGTAAAAATCAGTCGGGAACGTGTCTAATATATGCGACGAAAGCTGCAAGCAAAAAGTACAATAATGTTCAATCCATCGTCTATAGTGTTAAGTTTGAAAGGTGATCCACCGCTAATCGATTAAAAACCGTCTAGATAATTGAGGAATGGTTTTATAGTGCCTTGATGTTTGGTTCTGCCGGACTTGCCAATGGCGGGTATTTCAATCCATTTCTCATTCACCAGGGGTTTTTTAATGCCCTGACCAGACGGTACCTTGAGTGAAGGATGATCAAAGGGCGCTTTTTCCCAGCGCACTCGCTCGTCAGTCAGCGTGAGGAGAAAGGCCTTGAGGTCGCGTTTGTCCTGTTGGGTGAAATGCTGGGGAAAGACAAAGGTGCCGAAGTGTTCGCGGTTCTCGACGTTGCCGCCGCGATCGTAAAATTCGATGACTTCCTCCAGGCTTTTCATGCTGCCGTTATGCATGTAAGGCCCGGTCAGTTCGACATTCCGGAGGGTTGGTATCTTGAAGGCACCCTGTACGGCAACCGGCAAGCGGCCCTGATGGGGGAAGGCCAGTTCCGAGCGAACAATATCGGGCTTGGGAATCATTGCCTGATCTGGATGACCCAGGGCAAAGTTCTCAGCTGGGTTGCCGGGTGACATCAGTTCTTGCGGCTTAAAGCCCATGCCGAAGCTCAATGAAAAGCTGGAGGCCGCGATCACGACGGGGTCGATCATCGGCATATCGGGGTTGCTCAGGGTGGCAAGATATTGCTCGCTGAATGACAGGGGATTTCCCATTGGATCGCGGCCGCCAAGTCCGGGATCGAAGGCGTTGGGCGTCACCCCGGTGTTGGCATAGCCTGCATCAGTGAGTGGCGTGAATACCTTTTTGTGGACGGCATCAATACTGAGCACGCGCCGATCAACCAGCTTGGGTGGCTGGCCGGCTTTCAGTTGGGAGTAAACCGCGGGGTGTTCGGCCAGGGAAAAACCGGGGCCATGGTGGCAGAAGTCGCATTCGGCCTTGTTGAACAACACCATGCCGCGTTTTTGCTGGGCATTGAAACCGGTGGGAAACCCCTCCGGATCGCGCGGGGCATCAAAAGGGGTTTCGTCGGAGATCAGCGTGTTTTCATACAGCTGGATGGCGAGCCCGAAAAAGAAGGCGAAATTGACCTCCATCATCGAGTAGGGCGGGGCATTATGGCCGGGGCTGCCAAAGACGCCCTGGCCCGCCCAGTAACGCGGTGCAAAGCTTTTTTGGATCAGATCCTTGTATCGGGTGTTGAGGCCCCAGCCCGAGGGGTCCCGGAGAGATGCCAGCACGCTGTCTTCGGCATGAATCCGTTGGCGTGCAAGCGGTTTGATATTCATCAGCTTGCGCGCCAAGTCGGGAAAAGAGCGGCCGATGCAGGCCATTTCCCTGTCATCGACCGGTGGGGCGACGGCCTGTGAGGCGAGCGAGGCGTTTTCCAGTAACGGGTGGGTTCTGATCACCCAACCATCGCGGACCTCCCA
Source organism: Methylococcus sp. UBA6136 (assembly GCA_002423305.1). Lineage (GTDB taxonomy): Bacteria > Pseudomonadota > Gammaproteobacteria > Methylococcales > Methylococcaceae > UBA6136. The sequence continues at coordinate 6,030 of DIVI01000099.1, forward strand.
AATGCCAGCGTCAGGGTTTCGGGGTCCGTACACCGTCTCGCCGTTGAAACGGTTATTAGCTCGCCCATCCCAGAAATTACGGTAATTTAAGGCGGCGTTGATCACGGTCGGCGCGTGGCGGTTCGAAACCTGGCGGGTGTTGGCGGAGCCCAGGTGGAAGATCGCGTCAGGGACCGGTGAGCAGTTTTCCCGACCGTCCACGGATGAGGGCGACACGGACTGAAACTGCCGTCTCACCGAACCGGCCGAGGACACCACATCGTCCGTGCTAAACAGCACCTTGGACGATTTGTCTGTCGGGTTCTGCAAGCGGAACAGCGGAAAATCAATGGATTTCAGTGAATGATTGACACCACCCGGAGCGCCCGAAGCCATTTGCTCGAAGGTTTGACCCGACGGTGCCTTATGGCGGCTGCCAGGCTCCAGTTGGTTGCGGGTCCGCCGATCCGCGCCGGCATGAAAATGGCA
>DIVI01000029.1 GCA_002423305.1 Methylococcus sp. UBA6136
GCCATGCTCTGGCCAAAGGTTTCAAGGGCCTGGATGATGGGATCAAACGCGCCGGCGTCGATGGATTGCCCAAGGGATTTGAAGACGGACGCAATACCATTCGCCACGCCACCAAATTCATCCAGCAGCGGTTTCCCGGCCTTGATCAGGGCCACCTCGGCGGCGTTACCCATACGCTGCAGGGCGACTTCGTAATTCTGCGCCATGGCCTCGAAGGCTTTATCCGTCGCCCCGGAGTTATTGGCCATGTCCTCCAGGGACTTGGCAAAAATGCCGGTCTTGTCAGCGCCGAGGATCAGAGCAGCGTTATAGCCTTCGATACTGCCAAACAGGCGTTTGATCGAATCGGTATTGCCCTGGGTCTTGTCATAAACTTCACCCAGCACGCCGGCCAGGCCTTTTGACCGCAGGGCTGAGCCATCAAATTGCAGCCCCATCTCCTTGGCTGCATCAGCGGCTTCCTTGGAGGGCGACAGGATATTGGAGATAGCGGCCTTGATGCCGGTAATGGCTTCCGGGGTTTTGACCGACGAGGCGGTCAGCGCGGCAATCGCTGCGGACAGTTCATCAAAGCCGACCCCGACATTGGCGGTAATGCCGACAATGTTGCCCAAAGACTGGGCTAATTCAGGAACGGTGGTCTTACCGTTGAGGACCGCGGTATAGAGGTCATCGGTAAAGTCAGCGGCCTGACTGGTACTGGCGCCATAGGCATTCAGCACCCCAGTGAGCACACTGGTCACCTGTTGCAGGTCAGCACGCCCCGCGACGGAGAGCTTTTCGGCTTCGTTGAGGAAGGAAAGACTGTCCTCGTATTTAACGCCCGAGGAGATGGCCTCGTAGATGGCGCCGTTGATCGATTCGATCGACTGCGTCGAGGTCGAGGCGTAATTCTGGATATCGCTGCCGAAACGACTGACCTGCTCATTCGTGCCCCCGAACAGGGTCCCAATCTCGTTGACGGCATCGCCAAAGCGACCGGCGGCATCGATGGCGGCCCCCGTAAAGGCGGCTGCCAAAGCCAAAATGGCGGCTTCGGTCTTGAGGACCTGATCGGCAACGGCCGCCAATGGCTGAGCCACGTTCTGGACCGACGCATCGAACCGATTGATGCTGGACTCGATCTCGCCCAGGACCGGGCTGATCTCGTTTTGGGCGCCAAAGACGATATCGATGGTGCGGGTCAGGTCACTCATTGGGTCAATCTGATCAATTGCGCCCAAGACAAGATGGGCTCACATAAAGGTCGCGGATGTGTGTTCTGCTTCGTTCTCTGTGTTGAAGTGACGGTGGGACCCCCATACACAAAAGTGCGCCCTGACGGTCGCGCTGATAAAAGTTGACCCGCTCTTGGCGGGTCAAACTCAAACCACTTACTTCATGTACGGCAGGTCAACCTGCAGTGGCTCTGACCTTATGGCCTTTCGAATCGACAAGTAGTCAGGGTCATCAGAGAGGTACACAAGGGACCACATGCTTACCTTTGAGCCGTCGCCGAATACACAGACCTCATCTTGACCAAGCTTTGTGGCAAACCCACCATTGGTGTATCGGGTAATTGACGAGCCCGCCAATGCCTGACAGAAGAGCGTTGCAGGATTCCCAGAATACCCTTCTGGCACAACTTTCATCAGCTCAGCCATATCCAGCCCATTAAGAATGTATGTCGCAGCAATAGATGGACGCTTGGATGTCAGGGTTTGAAGATCCACCATACCCGTATTTTTTTCTGTATTGGTAAAAGTACAGAACTTATTCTGCAAGCCCTTAACCCATCCAGCGTGCGAGTCCAATTCAGCGGTGGCATTGACGACAGTGGTCTTGACACCCGCCGCCTTGTCTCGTGATTTTAAACAGGCCCCCTCACCCTCAGCATACGCACTGGCCGTCATGGCTAGAAACAGACTGACAGCCGCCAGAATTGTAAATTTTGTTTTCATAGCACACCTCCGTTATTCCTTTTGATACATAACCCGCACAATGGGGTCCCTAACTTGAGGATAGCTTCATTTTTCAGGTCTTCAACCAAGGAAAACACTAGGATTTAGTGTTCTATCAACATTACAGCAGGCCAATAAATCAGGGGAATGGCGATGGAATTCACATCCATCGCCGACGCCAAACAAGGCGGTCCTTCTAGGTCACTCACGCACCAGGATCCAATCAAATACCGCCCACAGGGCGAGGAAGATAAAGAACCAGATCATCGCCGGGGTTGCTCCACCAGACGCAGGCGGGCTTCAACATCACTGAGTTGTTCAATGACATGCTGGAAGCCTTCCCGCTCTTCGAGACTGGAGTCCCGATAGGCCGTGGCCAGGGTTTCGATTTGCACCCGCATCGCGGCGACCTCGCGGGCGCCGCTGATGAGAGAACCGACAAACCCGCCCAGGGTCGAGACCATCGCCAGGCCGACCGCCACCCAGCGGGTGGGGTCGGGGCTCGGGCTCCGTTCGGCTGGACGCCGGAACATCAGGGGGTCCGGCTGTTATGCAGCCAGAACACGTCGAGGAAGGCATAGAGGGCAATGCCGGCACTGACGATGACCTCTTTCTGGACCGGATCCAGCGAGATGCCAACCAGGGTCAGCACGGTGATAATTCCCTGCCAGGTGCTGGGCTCTTTAAATGAAACGCCGAAGTTTTTGAACATAGGGATTGTCTCCTGTGGTGGTTGAAAAAATCAGAGTTGGGAAAGTTGAAAGTGCATGCCATCGGGCTTGGCCCAGGTGCCGCCCCAGTCAAAGCCGGAGTGGGTAAAGCACTGAATAAAAGCCTGTGGCAGCTGCGGAGGGCGACCAAAGCCGTTCCAGGCGGCATTGACGTCGATGGCGATGCCCCAGGCATGCAGGGAAGTACTACGCCCTCCCCGTTTATTGCGGATGTTGAAGCAGCCGTCCCAGGTTTTGAGATGATTGACCTGACCGGTCGAAATCAACCGGCGGAAGGCGCGCTCCAGTGGCTGCACCAGGTCGCGGTTACAGTAGATGCGTTTCGGGATCACCCCGATTTCGAGTTCCGGGGGGACATCCCACAGCACCATGGTTTTTTCAAGGTGAGCGGGACCGTATTTCTTCAGGCAGTCTTGGGCCGTGACCATGAGGAATCTCCTGGTTGAATAGGAATAAGAGAAAATGAAAACCAAGCCGGGAACCGGGATGGCAAAGAATCAGGCGATCGTGTAGCGCCCTGAAAAGCTCAGGGCACCGGTTTTGCCGAAGGTGTTGGCGTAAGTAGAAAGGCTTGTGCTGGAACGCGTGGCACCACGCATTTGGAAGACGGAAGTGCCAGGAATAACGTCACCGCTGAGATGAACCAATGCCCGTGCCGTCTGATACTGATGGATCAGGAGCCCGCCCGATGGCGCATCGGGATGAGCCGGAAACGGCAGTCCCGCGATCAGTGGACCACCGACCTTGCGGCTATCGAGTTCAAACGCGCCCTCGATAAAAACGAGATTGCCCAGCCGGGTAAAACGTCCCTCGCGAAACGCATACCCGG
>DIVI01000050.1 GCA_002423305.1 Methylococcus sp. UBA6136
TGCTGCTGGCCATCAATGCGCTGCAGCGGCGGGCGCATTTACGCAAGGCCTGATTCTCTACTCTACCCCTGACCGGAGATTATTCGTCATGTCGACTGCCGTGGCTGCTGCCCCCCGTGCCTTTAATCCCGCCCGGGGTGAACCCGCCTGGGTGCGATGGACATTGATCGTCATCGCTCTCGCGTTTTTGCTGGGTTTCCTGTTCCTGCCGCTGGCCGTGGTGTTTGCGCAGGGTTTCAGCAAGGGCTGGACCGTCTTTTGGGAAGCGCTGACCGAGGAGAATGCCTTGCTGGCTGCCCGGCTGACGTTAATCACGGCGCTGATTGCCGTTCCGCTTAACCTGGTATTTGGTCTGGCGGCTGCCTGGTCCATCGCCAAGTTTGAGTTTCCGGGAAAAAGTCTTCTGATTACCCTCATCGACCTCCCATTCTCCGTGTCGCCGGTGGTGTCGGGGTTGATCTATGTGCTGATGTTCGGGGCGCAGGGTTGGTTCGGTCCCTGGCTGCAGGAGCATGACATCAAGCTGATCTTCGCCGTGCCGGGCATTGTGCTGGCGACGATTTTTGTCACCTTTCCCTTCATCGCGCGGGAACTGATTCCGTTGATGCAGGCGCAGGGGACAGAAGAGGAGGAGGCCGCTCTGGTGTTGGGCGCCTCCGGCTGGCAGACCTTCTGGCATGTCACCTTGCCCAACATTCGCTGGGGGCTACTGTACGGTGTCATTCTTTGTAATGCCCGGGCGATGGGCGAGTTTGGTGCAGTCTCCGTGGTGTCCGGTCACATTCGCGGCATGACCAACACGCTGCCGCTGCACGTCGAGATTCTCTATAACGAATACAACTCTGCCGCCGCTTTTGCGGTCGCCTCACTGCTGGCCTGCCTGGCATTGGTGACGCTGGCCGCCAAGACCTTCCTTGAATGGCACCTCAAACAAGATACCGCCGACTTGGATCCTCAGCCCTGATTAAGACACCATGAGCATCACGATTAACAATATTCAGAAGTCATTTGGCGCGTTCAAGGCGCTGAAGAACATCAACCTTGAAATTGCCGGTGGCGAACTGGTCGCCCTGCTAGGACCATCCGGCTGTGGCAAGACGACCTTGTTGCGCATTATTGCTGGCCTGGAAGCACCCGATGCTGGCCAGATTCTGTTCCATGGCGAGGACGCCACCGACCGTCATGTCCGTGAGCGACAGGTCGGCTTTGTCTTTCAGCATTACGCACTGTTTCGGCATATGACGGTGTTTGAAAACATTGCCTTCGGTCTGCGCGTTCGCCCCAAGCATCAGCGGCCAGCGGAGGCCGAGATTCGCGAGCGGGTACACAAGCTGCTGAATCTGGTTCAGCTGGATTGGCTGGCCGACCGTTATCCGCCGCAGCTTTCTGGCGGGCAGCGTCAGCGTATTGCCTTGGCCCGCGCCCTGGCGGTCGAACCCAAGGTGCTGCTGCTGGACGAGCCCTTCGGTGCACTGGATGCCAAGGTGCGCAAGGAACTCCGGCGATGGCTCCGGCGACTACATGATGAACTGCATGTCACCAGTGTATTTGTGACCCATGATCAGGAGGAAGCGCTGGAGGTCGCGGATCGCGTGGTGGTGCTGAATGAAGGCCAGATTGAACAGGTCGGGACTCCGGATGAGGTTTACGATCATCCGGCGTCGCCGTTTGTCTTTGAGTTTCTGGGCGATGTGAATTTATTTCACGGGCGAGTGCATGACGGGCATGCCAATATTGGCGATGCCCAGGTATTGCTGCCGGAAGGCACAAACAGCCAGGAAGCCGCTGTCTTTTATGCGAGACCCCATGAAATCGACATTCTGCGGGAGAGTCCGGGTGCTTCTGCGATTGCCGCCAGGGTCTACGATATTCGGCCGCTGGGGGCGACGGTCTGGGTGGAGTTGGAGCGTGAAAGTGATCAGGGAATCATCGAGGTCGAGCTCAGTCGCGATCGTCTGGACACGCTCGCCATTCAACGGGGGGAGGCGGTATATGTTCATCCGAAACGTCTGAAGGTATTCGACGAAGCTATCAGTAAAGCAGCAGTTGGTCATTAGATTACTTGGAATCTCCCGAGCGTCGCGGGACCTCTCTTGCGGGTGGTGGAGGGTTTATTGGCATGGGCGTCAAACTGGATGAGATCTTCATTATCTTGTGGCCAAGCCCTTGCCGACGTTGCCTTATTTCTGATTTCACCTGTTCAAGGGTCATGTCAATGAGGACTTTTGAACCCATCTTTCATATCTGCTTGAAACCCTTGATGTGACGGTAGTGCTCCAGTACGCGTAATTGGGCAATGGCCTTGGCCAGCTGCAGTTTGGCGATGTCACGATCTTCGAGCAGATGGGTTTCCCGCAAAACTTGTTCCGCCTCTTCGCGGGCTTCTTCTGCGCGTTGTTGATCAATCTCGCTGGTGCGCAGGGCTTGGTCGGCGAGAATGCTGACGGCGCTGTCCTTGACCTCCATGAATCCCCCGGACACATAGAAAAAGCGTTCTTCGCCGGTGCTATTCTGCAGTCGGATTTCACCGGGCTGGAGTGCCGTCAGCAGGGGGGCATGGCGCGGCAGGATGCAGACTTCACCCCAGGCGGCAGGGGCGGTGATTCTTTGGCAGGGGCCGGAATAGATCAGTCGACCGACGTCGATGATGTCGACTTGGAGGAGGGGCGGCGTCTTATCCATCAGGCGCGTTCGCTGGGTTTGTTGAGCGTGAATCCGGCCTGCTGGATACCCAGCAGAATAATCGGCACGGCCTTCTCGGCGCTGATCCGGTCAGTGTTGATGATGAGGTCGAAATTCTTGGCGTAATTGAGCGAGCAGTGTTCGTAGCTGTCCTTGAACAGGTTCTCGATGGATTTATGCCGCTTGTTGTTGATCTCATAGACCTTGCGTTCGGCGGCATCGAGCGGCAGGCCCATCTCGTCGGCGATCCGTTTGGCGCAGATCATCCGGGAGCCGACGATTCGCACGCGAAAGGTTCGCTTGCCTGAAAGAATCAGATGCGCGCCACGACCCACCAAAATGCCATCATTCTGGGCCAGTTCGATGACGGCTTCGAACAGCGATCGGCGGTAGGTTTCCAGATTGCAGCCGCTCCCCATTAAGGCGCTGAAGATGAAGTTGGAGACACTTGATGCGCGGTAGTCGTCGAGTTCGGCTAATCGGAGCGGATCTACTCCGGCTTTTTGGGCTGCCAGTTCAAGAATCTCACGGTTATGGAGTGGAACGGATAGTTGCTGTGCCAGCAGTGCGGCGATTTCATCGCCGCCGGCGCCGTAATCCCGAGAGAGGGTCACAATCAGCGGTGACGGCTTTTGCCTTGATTTAGGGCCGGCGTTGGCTCCGTCCACAGCGATCAAAGCCTTGATGAATGCATGGGGGTCTTTGGTAGTCATGGCAGGTCCCTGTTTCGCGGTGTGGTGGGGTCATTATTGCAGTTAAGGGTTAGCCCCGCTTGGTCTGGCTGTTCCGCCGTTTCGTCTGCTGATGTCGATGGGCGATAATGGTTGCCGATTTACACTTTTCCCGTCTGCCCGTGATGATGCTTTCCATTCGATTTTGCTTGTTCCCCTCCCGGATGCTGCTGTGTCTGACATTGGTGACGCTTATTCAGGGCTGTGCCAGTATCTACAAGCCCAAGAATCAGCCGATTGCCAAAATCGATAACCAGCAGGGATATCGGTTCGTCAGCAGTCGCAAGGGGGAGATGGGCGACCACATGATTTTTCTGGCCTTCTCGGGCGGGGGAACCCGGGCGGCGGCGCTCTCCTACGGACTACTGAAGGAGTTGCGTAATACCCAAGTGGACTCAAGAGGCCGGCGCGTTCGACTACTGGATGAAGTGGACAGTATCAGTTCCGTTTCTGGCGGGAGCTTTACGGCGGCCTATTACGGGCTGTTCGGCGAAAAGACCTTTGATGATTACGAGAAGGTTTTTCTGCGCCAGAGCATCCAGGGGACGCTCATCCGGCAATTGTTCAATCCCGCTTTCTGGTGGGACAGCGTGTTCGATGGCTTTGATCGCACCGAAATGGCCGTCGATTACTACGATCGGCATATTTTTGAGGGCAAGACTTTTGCCGATATCAATCTGAAGGGGGGTCCCTTCATTGAAATCAATGCGACCGATCTCGCCGGTGGAAATCGTTTTTCCTTTATCCAGGCTTCGTTTGATCTGATTTGCTCAAATCTGAATGACTTCCCCATCGCAAGGGCGGTGACGGCTTCGTCCGCCGTTCCGGTCGCTTTCCCAACCGTGGTGCTGAAAAATCACGCGGGGGAATGCGATTTCAGTCAATCCAGCATGAAGAAGTTTATGGACACGCAAAGCGACAATGACCCGCGAAAGCTGGAAATCAAGCATCGGATGCAGTCCTATCTCGACCCCAAGGCGCGTCCCTATATTCATCTGGTGGATGGTGGAATCGCCGATAATCTGGGCTTGCGGGCGGTGGAGGATAGGATCGAGACGCAAGGAAGTGGATACCTAACGAAAGAAGGCGCGCGAGCTCCCAAGGACGTGTTGATCATTACGGTGAATGCTCAGGTGAAGCCCTCACGGACTATGGATCATTCGGCAGAAAAGCCTTCGGTCGGTGAAACCGTTGATGCCATGACGGATACCCAGATGTCCCTCTTCAATGACGAAACCAAGCTTCATCTCCAGAAAAAGTTGGGTGATCTGAAGACCGAATTTGCCGCCAAGGGTCATGATGTCAGAATCCACAATGTGGAGATCTCTTTCGATTCGGTTGAGGCGAAAACCATGAAGAGCATGCTCAACAGCCTACCAACGTCTCTCGAGCTATCGAATAAGGATGTTGATATCCTCATTGAAACTGCGGCCCACATCTTGCGCAGAAATCCTAATTACCTGGAATTCCTGCGATCGAATAACGGCACTCATGTGGCGTCTGTGCCTGCTCAGGTCACTGCGGCGAGATAGCCGGAGGTGGGTGGCGGGGTGCCTATGACCCCCCTCAACGCCTATTGGCTGTTGTCTCATCGATCGCCATCAAAGTGATGGCCAGCTTGAAGCGACACTGAACGCGAAAAAAAGCCCGGTAAATCCGGGCTTTTAAACTTTCAGTCGATACTGAAGTGCGGGGTGTTTGGTGGCGGACGGTTGACCATGTTCCAACCGACCTCCCGAGTTTATGAGCACTTCTGCGGGCTTGAGCGGGTGCAATCAGGTTTTCCGCTTCAGACGCTCGACTTCGGCGTGGAAGGCAGGGGTCAGTTCAGCGATCAGGGTTTCGATGTGGCGCACCTGATGTTGGATCGTCAGCACCGCGATGCCTTGCGGCACGAGGTCGTAGATCACGAAGTGCTGCCGCGCCGGAACCATCAGAAACGGAGTCGACCGGTACTGCCGCAAGCGCCCCTTCCCCGGGTTGGCGGCAGCAACCCCCATCACCGCGTACAGGTCGGCGAGGTACTGGTCGGCAATGTCTTCGCCCCATTCACGGCGCGACCGCGTGTGGATGCGGCGCAAATCCAGCGCCGCATTCCGGGTCAGCAGGAACGTGGCGGGCGATGGCACATCATTGCCAGCCACCGGCTTCCTTGCCATCGAGCACCGCCATGTCGGTCTTGAAGTCGCCGCTGGACGCAAAGACGCGGCCCGCTGCCAAATCGCGGTATCCAGTGAGAATGGCTTCCTGCACGAACTGGCCGTCGCGCCGTTCCATGTCGCGGCGAATCAGGTCGCGAACGTATTCACTGGGTGTTTCGTAAAGACCCGCTTCGCCGACCATTCGGTCCACGAATTCAGCCAAGGGTTGTGACAGACGGGCGTTGATGCGTTCAGACATGGGAGCCTCCCAGAGCGCTCAAATTGGGTATTGTCGCACGGAGTGCGCGTCCTGTCACAACTATTGCGCACGTGGGTGACTGCCTCGGCCAGCGGCTTGACCTTGCCCTGTACCAGTTGTTGCTCAGAGTGCTGCAGGATGCCTTGCAGCACCTTGGCCTCTGCATCTTGCCGTACCGCCGTGAAGTCCGAGTCGTCACCCAAATGGATAAAAATCCGGCCTTCTGCCTGATCGCCCGTCACCACGAACCAGCCGCGCCCGCTCATCGGGTCGTTTTCGTCGAAGCCCGACCAGGAAAATTCCACGCGCGCCATGCCATCGTCCGCACCGACTCGGGCATCGATGTCGCCCTGCACCAAACCGAACTGAAATTCGCCGGCCAGATCGGCGCGGATGGTGATGTGGGCCGGGGTTTCCATATCGAAGTAGTCGGCATCCCAGACTGCAAGACCTTCACCAAGGAGACTTTGTACAAGATTCTGCACAACCGGATGTACCTGGGCGATATCCTGCACAAGGGACAAAGTTACCCCGGTCAGCATCAGGCGCTGATTGCCCAGGATCAGTGGGATGCTGTGCACGCATTGATCGCCACCGACGCCAAGGAGCGGAACCGGTCGACGAGGGAACTTGGTGCGTATGAGCGCGACCCGGCACTGCTCCGGGGTCTTCTCTTTACCGGCCAGGGCGAACGCCTGGTTCCGAGTTGCACGGTCAAAAAGGGTAAGCGCTATCGGTATTACACCTCGGCCAACAACCGAAAACTGGGGGCGTGGGCGTGTCAACAGGGTCCGATACCGGCCACACCCATCGAGGAGATAGTCACGCAGGAAATTCTTTCAGCCCTGAGTGCGCCGAGCATTATCCAGGCGGTATGGGAGCAAGTAAAAGCCCAATGTCCGGACATTACCGAGCCGGAGGTGGTGCTGCCCATGCGGCAACTGGCCGAGGTTTGGCGAGAGTTGTATCCGGTTGAACAATGTCGGCTGGCACAATTACTGATCGATCGCGTGGTGTTGGGCGATGGCGGCTTGGAGATCATCTGGAGCGACTTGGGTTGGGAGAGCCTGGCGGCGGAACTGCTGCCAGGGACCATCGGCGCCGAGTTGCAGGAAATGGAGGACGCGGCATGAGACCCAAGATACAGGCAACTGGTGCGCCAATCACCAGAACCTGCCGCGACGGCGGCCAAGTCAAGTTGTCCACGTTTATCCCGTTAAAGATCCGCAAGCGCGGTGGCAGCAAGGTGGTCGTGCGACCGGAGGGGGAATCGCTGCCGGCCACGCATCAAGCTACCCAGCATGATCGGCCAATGCTGGTGGCCTTGAGCTGCGCCTTTTACTGGCGGCAACTGCTGGACGAAAGACTGGTCGAGAGCGGTTCCGACATCGCCAAGCGGGAGGGCCTGCACCCCTCAACGGTCAATGAACGGCTGCGGCTGACGCTGCTGGAGCCTGCAATCGTCCAGAGCATCCTAGCCGGGCAGCAGCCCCGGTGCATGAGCGTGCTGTGGTTCCAGCGCAATCCGATGCCAACCGACTGGATAGGCCAAAGGCAGGTGGTGGCAGGGTTTGATCGATGATCCAAACCGGAGGTCACCGGTTCCCTTCATCAGAGTCTTCGTCATCATCGTCGTCAGCCTGCGTAGGCTGCGTCCCTGGTGATCGGTTGGATAGCGGCACGTAACGTTCGAGAGGGGTCTTCCACCCTCGAAAGAAGTCAAGGGGTTCCTGGGTACCGACGAACTCCCGGGCGAGCCGCAGTCGTTCAAGGACATCCCGATGTTCTGACTCCGGAAGGTGCTGAGCCCGATCTTCAACGCCTCGGAAGAACTCTTCCAGGCGGATGACATTCGACCAGGCCTGCATGACTTGTTCTAGTTGCTCCCGGCTCTCCTTCACGGACAGCGCAATGCAGCGCCAGTCATCTTCCTGTCGCCGCCGTTCTTCCTCTGCAAGTCGCTCCAGCCGCCAGATTTCCGCCTGGCGCTCCGCTTCCTGCAATTTTTCGATGATGGGTGCGACTTCACTCTCGATGGACTTCACGATCTGAGGAATGTCCTGCGTCAGAGTTCGATTCGTGGCCTCCTGATACGTGGCGGACCAGGAAACATTGCGGTACGGTGAGTAGACGACCAGTCGCATACGACCGGACGGCAGATCTCGAGTTGTTGTCCATGTGTGGTCGACGTAACGCCTGGTCTTGGGCGGAACATACTCCGACTCACGTATGTAATTGCCATTGACGTACCGCATCTCGACCGACTCTGTCATCTCAATGAGCGCCAGTCCGAAGGCAATCGTGTCGACATAGACGACCGTCGGCCGAAAGGGTGACCAGCATCGGTCGTACCCGTATGGATCGTATCTGGGTTCTTTCTTCGGCGGCACTTCCTTCTCGGTGATGCGCTCCCGCTGAAAGTGTGCATCGGACGGCGCGATCACGACGCGGTGCCCTGCAGACTCCAAGGCATTGAACAGTTCGTTGGCGAAATCCAATGCCTTGTCGAGTCCGGAGCGAGATGCTGTGATGTCAACCAACAGTTTTTTGTACGGCTTGAGATGTGAGTCGTCATCAACCTTGCGACCGGCCAAGAAGTGGACCTTAGCACCACGGATCAAGCCATGAATGCCGACGACGGGCCGGGATGGACGCGAAGTTCGAGTGGTGGGCGCCTGTCGTGGCGTCGGAACTACCGGTGCTGGCAATCCATCTGCACGCGACCATACGAAGGGATCACCCGGTAGCGGTTCAGGTAGCGCCGGACGCTGCGGCGCCTTGCCCACGGCCAACTTGGCCCAGTAGCCACGCTCAGGACGGGGCACGCGAAGTTCCGTGCACACGCGGGCGAGGTAACTTCCCGAGACCTCGAACTTCTCGGCAACCCTGATCATTGGTGTTGACCATACCAATTCGTAGAGTTCTTCCCTCGTCACCATTTTCTTCCCCCCCCTTCGTCATCGATCTTGATAGAAATAAGGGTAATGTGAGTTGCCAATCCAGTGCTCTGGTAGCCCTATTTGACGATGGAACAGCGCACGTAAGTGGTTGACATTGCAAGATAACCATCTACGCCTACCCGCAGGCCAAACGCAGAATAAAGACGGCTCTGGCCGAGAAAGTGGCCGATTTGGAGCGTTTCGGCAGTAGGCATCCCGCAGCACGTGGGGGCGGAACCCCGCGTGGCGCGGGGATTTCGGGTAATAAAAGGGCCCGGAGAATTTCCGAGCCCTTGTGTATGGTGGAGGTGGCGGGAATTGAACCCGCGTCCGCAAATCCTCCGCCTTCGGTTCTACATGCTTATCCACGTCTTTGTTTTTAACTGCCTGCTTCCCGACTGGCAGGGAAGTCAAACAGCGATTCCGTGAGTTTTAGCAATTTGGCCCCGGACATGCCTCCTTGCGAGCTTATGCTTGGGTTATGCCTGAGACAGCGTCCATAAGCAGACCCTGGTCAGACACTAGCCGATTAAGCGGCTAGAGCGTAGTTGTCGTCGTTGGCAACTAACTTGGTTGCAGCTGGTTTTACGAGGGGAACTGCACCTCGGCATGCACCTTGGGTTTTGCGATCCACGTCGAAGCCATGTCACCCCCGGCGTTGACGGCACAGTATATTCCTATCCGTCGAGGATACAAGTTGGGGGAGGGAAGCGGGTATTTCGATGGAACAGACTCAATTTTGTGTGGACTTCCGGTCTCCCAGACCGCCGAGTCAAATCCAGTACACAGGATGTTCGATAGGGGCGACTGCTTCAGTCACCC
>DIVI01000183.1 GCA_002423305.1 Methylococcus sp. UBA6136
TTACGTCAGGGTATGGAAGCCGAGCCAATGGAAACACCTGTGGGCAATTCAGACCTGATTGGGGTTCCGAACCCCGCGTCGCGGCCCATCAATGTGAAAAGGCCCCTTACAAACCTGATGCGTATTTTCCGCTTCACCCATGCGAGGCCTGGGTATGAAGAATGTGCAAAAAGCAAGACCTGACCACTTTCTGGGGCAAACTGAAACGAAGAAGAGTGAAAATGGCGAAGAAAGGGCGATCTACTCACGGCGCCACAACAGCATCATGTTCGCGCTGATTTACTATGGTATTGACAAGAAACAGGTAATCGCGCTGAATGCACGAACAAGCGTCGAGATGATTGACCGTTTTTATGCGTGGCAACTGGAGCCTGAGCATGTGCGCAAGCAGCTCCACACCAAGAAGATCAAGCCGAAATCCAAACCCACCAAGACCGTCGTCACACCGCCTCGTCCGGCCACACAACGGGAGCTCGACATTTACATCAAGCAAGGGCCTGATAGTGTCAGTCCTGATCAAGCGGAGACGGCGGTGATTGAGAAAGTCGTCAAGAAGCCCGGTGAGAAGGCCAAAGTGGTGGTCAACTTGAAGAAGTGATGGCTGAAATTTCTAAAATTAGAAATAAGCAGCGTCATATGCTGATGGTTTTGCAGTCGCTAAGGCATGAAAATCATTTATTATGTAGGTGATCACGCAAATTTGAGGCGTGAAGAGACTGTGGGGCAATCCTTATCACTTCGGCCGCTTCTTTAAGCTGAAATAATTTTTTCAGTTCAGCATATTTAATCTGTATCAACTAAGGGGGGGCAGCATGTTATTAATCAAGAAAAGTACTTTATTTTCAATTTTATTGAGCTTGCTTTACGTTTTTTTTGATTCCGCTGGTGCAGAAACAATTATTGGAGGCGGGATACTAAAGTCCGATTCGGTATGGAGTAAAGAGAATTCACCATATATTCTCCAGGGAAGCGTTCAGCTGTCGCAAGGCGCGAAACTAACGATTGAGCCCGGTGTTGTTGTGCACGGAAATAACAATTCCATAAGGATTTGGGGAGAGTTGTCGGCTGTAGGCACAAAAATCGATCCGATTATAGTTAATAATTTATCAATATATCCGGGGAATTCGCAAGCATCAAGCGATACTCATGGGTTAATCGCTATAAAATACACGCAGCTCTATAGCTCTAAGATTTATTACCCATCCGGCGATGCTGTTTACGGATCTTTGATACTGACTGATTCATATATTGAAAATCTTGATTATATGTACATTTGGTATCCGGTTCGCGATTCAGTAATTCAAAGAAACGTATTTATAAAGCCAAACTTGATTAGCTCTGGGCTAATGGTTAACTTGAATGTTTCGAATAATTTATTTTATAAGCAAAGTGCACCACTAACGAACTGGGCTGCTTACGGTAGTGCTCAAATGATCGTTGAGAAGAACTCTTTCCTTGCTGCTGAGGGAAATATCCTCGCGCTTCAATATGATAGTTCATCAATGACTGCACCATATAACTACTGGGGTGGTCTGTCTGATCAGGATATACAAGATAGGATTTTGGATAAGAATGATGACTTGGCTCTTCCTGGATATATAGAATACCAACCAATCCTGAGTGAGCCTGACGCGGGAACCCCAAAGTTTATTACCCACACAGTCACGGTAGGAGGCATTGAGGGCGGTGTTGTTTTGTTTGATCATCAACCATTAGAAACTAACTGCAACAGCACGATATGCAATTATGTTTTTTTTAATGGCGTAATAACCACCCTAAGTTTTGTGCCAGAGAAAAACTACACATTCAATGGCTGGACTGGGGATTGCTCATCCAGCAACCAATGCACAATTCGAGTCGATTCAGATAAGACCATCAACGCGTCAGTACAGGAGAATATCCGGTATAACAAATTAGTCGTAACAAAGACGGACTTGGGAAATGGAACCATTGCGAGCATACCAGCAGGAATTAGCTGCGGCACTTCATGTTTGGCCAGTTTTAAGAATGGAACAAGCGTGACGCTAAATGCCACGCCTGATTCAAATTATGTTTTTTCTGGTTGGGGGGGGGGAAGTTGCTCCGGCACTGGAACATGTACGGTCACTATGGACTCGGATAAGAGTGTAACCGCTTCGTTTACCTATTCACCTCCTCCTCCAAATAGCCATACGTTGAGCGTATCAAAAGTTGGATCGGGCACGATCACAAGTGTCCCAGCAAGCATCAGCTGTGGAGCAACTTGTAGCACTCAGTTTGTTCATGGATCGACTGTCTCATTGCTTGCCCAACCCGACTATGGCTTTGCATTTGCTGGTTGGAGTGGAGCATGTGCATCGACAGGGACATGTGTTGTCACAATGGACAGCGATAAATCAGTGTCAGCCAATTTCATCGAGCTACCCAAGTACCCTGTCAAAGTCACCAAGCCCAGTACTGGGGTGATTAGCAGCGAACCAGCCGGAATTCTATGTGGTGGTTCGAACAGGCAGTGCGCCTCTACTTTCTCATCTGCCAAGCTGATCGCTACTCCTAATCCTGGTTATGAGTTCATACGATGGAATGGTTGCCAAGCGCCCGAAGGCAACATTTGCTACATCAAGCCGACAGGCAAAATGGCTCTGAGCGCCGTGTTCAAGAAGCTGCCGAAGTTCAAGATCAAGATCAGCAAAAACACACTGGGTTCGATAACGAGTACACCTGCCGGATTGAATTGCCCGGACAAGAAGAAATCTTGCGTAGTGAGCTTTATAAAAGGCACGGAAGTAACGCTGAATGCAGCTCCGCAGTCAGGGCGCGTTTTCGTAGGTTGGGGCGGAGCCTGTTCTGGAACGGATAGCTGCCAGTTGCTCATGGATGGCAACAAGAGCTTAGGGGCTAATTTCCAGTGATCGCAGTCTGAAATCACGAGACTATGTAGACGGGATTACTGAATTTCAGTAATCCCGAACTCCTCCCAAATGGGGTTTCCCGCACGAAAGCCCGCGTTACCTCACCCACGCGAAATCGAGGTTGCAGGTTGCAGGTTGTGGTTCGCTGACGTTCACCACAGCCTATGATGGGCACCCACTTGGTTGATGCAATCCATCGCGGCTGATCGGCGGCTTCGCTGCAAGCGCCGTGATCAATCCGCACAAATTCCGTTACTTGCTTGCGTGCTCAGTCTAAAATTCGAGGCTGTCATGTGCAATTTCGCCATGGTTGCAATCAATCATTACGACGGCATTGGATAAGCTGATGATCAATAAAACCAACTTTCGTATCAACGGTCGCAAGATCAGTTTTTTGTTGCTGGGGTTTGCCCTGATCAATCCGTTCATGACGGCCACGGCCGGGGCGGGGCTCGATTTTGGGCCGGGGCGTGCCTTTAGTTATGAATCGCTGGTTGAGCGGGCGGCCGATTTGGCCAAGAAACCCTATCTGGCGCCGCCCCGGCCGATGCCCTCCGTTGTCGAGAAAATCGACTATGAGGCCTGGGGCAATATTCGTTACCGGCCTGAATCCTCGTTGTTTGCCGAGGGGCCCGGTATCTTTCCGGCGACGTTTTTCCATCTCGGCCAGTTTTTCCAGAAGTCCGTGAAGATGCACGTGGTCGAAAACGGCCAGGCCAAGGAAATTCTCTACAGCAACGATTACTTCTCGATGCCGAAGAACAGCGTCGCGCGCAAGTTGCCCGCTGATACCGGCTTTGCCGGATTTCGACTGCAGGAGTCGCGTCACCGCGAGGACTGGCGCACCCAGGACTGGCTTGCTTATCTGGGGGCCTCCTACTTCCGGGCCATCGGCGCGCTCAACCAGTACGGTTTGTCGGCGCGCGGCGTGACCATTGATTCTGCCGAACCGACGCCGGAAGAGTTTCCCGATTTCACCGAGTTCTACATCGAAGGCGCCAAGACAGAGGGCGAGCCGGAGGTGATTTACGCGCTGCTCAATGGCCCGAGTATCACCGGCGCCTATAAGTTCTCGGTGCGCCGGACCGAAGGAGTCGTGCAGGATATCGATGCCGCCCTGTTCATGCGCAAGGCCGTCGCTCGGATAGGGCTGGCTCCGCTGACCTCCATGTACTGGTTCAGCGAGACGGAAAAGCGTCGTCTGGAGGACTGGCGTCCCGAGGTGCATGACTCGGATGGTCTGGCGATCTGGACCGGCGCCGGGGAGCGTCTGTGGCGGCCGTTGATCAATCAGCCTTATGCCGTGACCTCCAGCTTTGTCGACCAGAACCCCAAGGGATTTGGACTATTGCAGCGCGATCGCAATTTTGAAAATTATCTGGATGGCGTCAATTACGAGCGGCGCCCCAGCCTGTGGGTGGAGCCTATGGGTGAGTGGGGTCCGGGCGCTGTGCAGTTGATCGAGCTGCCGACGGATGACGAGATTCACGACAATATCGGTGCCTACTGGCGCCCGGCGGAACCGGTAAAAGCGGGCGACTCCTATCGCTTGCGTTATCGTCTGCACTGGTTGGCAGATGAACCTTATCCCGCCAAAGTTGCCAAGTGCGTCGCGACCCGGATTGGCCGCGGTGGCCAGCCCGGCAAGCCGCGGCCTCAGGGGGTTTACAAGTTCGCTGTTGAATTTGCCGGTGAAGCGCTGGACCCGTTGTGGGGCGATAGCGTCAAGGCCAAGCCGGTCATTTCGGCCTCGCAAGGCACAATCAGCGATGCCTTTATGGAGCCGATTCCCGGAACCCGTCGGTGGCGAGCAATATTTGATCTGACGCCCAAAACCAATGATCCGGTGGAGCTGCGTTTGTTTATCCAGGGTAACGGCGACGCCATGACCGAGACCTGGCTCTATCAGTTTCGTCCCGGCCGCTGATCGGGACTGGCTGTTATCGGCCGATATCCCGACAGGAGCGGGATATCGGCCACGGTCTGCGGCCTTGGTGCCCGATGACGGTGGGCGTCGTCAGTAGCGGCCGACTTGGGTCCCATCATTAGGATATCGATAATGAATGTTCCAGCCAAAGCGCAATGGAAGGTCATTGCCAGTTCGGGTGAAGCGTCCCTGGCGATCGATGATCGCTATGCCACGAGCTGGGTGAGCGAGCCCTCGGTCAGGGCATGGCTGCAAATCGATCTGGGCCGGGTGGTCACCCTGGCGGGCATTGAGGTGTATTGGGGCCGGTCGGTGGCGGATGTCTACGGGTTTGAAGCCTCTCTGAATGGCCAGGATTGGGCGCCGCTCTGTCATAGCCGCCACGGGGAGGGCGGGCAGAATGTGTTTGGCTTTCCGCCGGTCGAGGCTCGCTATGTGCGCCTGACTGATCAGGATCTGGGACCGGAGCGGGTGCTCGATATTGTCGAGATCAACGTCTATGGTCCTGAAGATGCCATCCGGGTACTGGAGCCCGGGCGGATCGTCGCCCTGGGTCAGGCACCGGTGACGCTGTTGCCGGGTGAGAGCATCACGGTGGATTTTGGTTATATCCGGCCACCGATCGGCGCCCTGATCGAGTGGGGAGAGACCTATGGGACGGTTTTTTCGGTTCACCTTTCTGATGACGGACAGGACTTCCGTGAAGTGGGCCGGATTACCACCAGCAGCGGCAGTTATGACAACTTCTACTGGCGGTCGACCACCAGTCGCTATTTTCGGGTGACTATCCACGAGACCAGCTCGCCGCAAGGCGCTGTCATCAATGAGCTGAAACTCCGCATCCTCAACAAGGACCGCATGCCGATTGGTCAGCTGGAGCGGGCGGCGCAGGACGGCCCCGGCGAGCTTTATCCGCAATCGTTGCTGGGTCGCCAGGTGTACTGGACCGCGCTGGGCGAGTTCGATCATCCGGAACAGGCCCTGTTTGATGAGTTCGGCAATCTGGAGGCCCAGGCGGGTATCGGGCAGCTGATGCCCCTGATCCGGCTGAGTGGCGTTCTGCATGGCGCTCCCGGCGCCCCGGCGATTGCTCACTCGTTGGTCGACGGCTCGTTGCCGATCCCTTCAGTGAAATGGCGTCTTGCCGGCCTGGATGTCGAGGTCACGGCCTTGGCTCATGCGAGTCAGGCTGTGGTGGAGTACCGGCTGATTAATGCCGGTTCAAACCGACTGGATGGTTCACTGGTACTTGCCATTCGCCCGGCCCAGATCAATCCCTATTGGCAGCATGGTGGGCACGCCATTATCGACTCCATCAGGGTGGATGACCGGCAGGTTTGGGTGAATGATCGGCCTTACGCTAGCCTGTCCGAACAACCGGAGAGTGTCTGCATCGCTGATTTTGACCAGGGTGACATCGTCAATTTAATTGCCGACGGGGCCAAAAAGTCGCTGCCCAGTCTTCAATCGATTTCCGGTCTTTTGAGCGCGGCCCTGGAGTTCAGCTTTGCGCTGGCACCCGGCGAAGCCAGAAGTATTGTCGTTTCTGCCCCCATGCGGGATGGCATCAATCCCAACACCCCCGTTTCGTTCGAAGATTTGCGGCAGCAGGTCATTCACCGCTGGCGCGAGAAACTCGGGCCGCGGCGGATTATGGTCGGTGATCCCGAAGTCAGCGATACGGTAGAGGCCCAGACGGCCCTGATTCTGGTGAATGCCACCCGGTTTGCCTTCAAGCCCGGCCCGCGCAATTACGACCGTATCTGGATTCGGGATGGTTCTTCGCAGGCGCTTGCGCTGCTTTGGGCGGGGCTGGTTGATGAGGCCAAACGCTATGTCCTCTGGTATGCGGAACGCGTCTACGACCATGGCATGGTGCCGCCGATTCTGAACCCGGATGGCACCGTCAATCGGGGGTATGGCAGCGATATCGAATACGATGCTCAGGGGGAGTTTGTCACGATTGCGGCGGATATTTATCG